>JAKISY010000029.1 GCA_021648365.1 Verrucomicrobiales bacterium | reverse complement strand
ATATTTGCCGGGAATAACAATAAGTTGGGTCGAAGTCTTCATGGTGTAAAAGGTGGGCATGGAGATATGTTCGATACCTCGTGCGCTTTGTTCGTAGCCCTTGCGAGTGAAGTATCGCTCAGCGAGCCGAGTGACGATTTCTGGTGCCAGACTGATATGAATGGTTTTCTGGTCTTGAGAAACTATCAGATCAACTTCGAGTGTGACTCCAACGTTTCTAGTTTCGAATGCGGTAGGTGCGGCAGATGCAATGTAAGGTACAGCTGATTTCTTACTTGGTTCTGCGGTTTGGTTATTTTCGGGAATAGCAGAATTCGTTTTTTTACTTGGTTGAGCGGTTATGTTTCCTACGATATTTAGTATCTCAGGAGGATCATACTCGGTAGGGTAAATATCTTCTCTCACAGACATGGTTTGAGCTCGGTGACCGCTTTGCGCGCGCAACCAAACGGTTTCGAGTAAATCGGCGTCTCCTTTTTCTATCAGTGCATCGAGAGTATCACGTAGCTCCTTGGCATCAGCTGCTTTGGCGGCAAATTTACGCAGTAGTTTGTTGGCTGCAAGGTGATCTAATTTGATATATTCGATGAGAATTCCAACTTCAGGATCGGGCACCTTTTTTTCGGATTGAGCAAACAGGCTTGAGTTGAATAGAGTGAAGGTGAGGATCAATGATATGATAATCAAGTGGAGAGCGGAGAACAGTGTTCGGGATAGGTTCATATTCTTGAATATATATATATCAGGCTTAGGTGAAAGGTTTTTTATAGGCTTTCACCGAATTTCTCCGATGAAAGCTTGGGGGTTGTTTTGATTTTTTCCGAAGGGGGCATAGAGGGGGATTGAATTACGGATAACTCGGATAAGAGGGGAGGTGAACCACAGAGGGGGAAGAGACCACAGAGAGAAGAGGAGTTGTTGGTAGAAAGGTTGGAGGGTTTTTGTGACTATTTAGGTCTGCGAAGACTTGGGAGCGTGATGACCCTATCATAGGGCGTCCGCTGGAGGGGCAAGTTCCACCTTGCCTCGATCCACGTAAGTGCTTGCGAAGGCACGACGGAGCGTGCCCCTCCATTTATCGTCTGTTGGCAAAGCGGATTGCACATTGCCAACGTTCACCTAGAATGATTTGGGTAACTGAATAGTTACAGGCATTTAATAATACTTGTGGCTGATTTTTTTACCTCGCCTTTGTGCTTTGCCTACAACCAGAGCTTATTGCCCGAAGTGAATTTTAGAGGATGATAGGGATAGACGAAATAATATTATTGTTAGGTGATTTTGAAAATTGATTTACTACCATTGGAGATTCCTAAATTAATCTACGACCTGGATGGAGGTTGTGGTCCTGTGTCTGCGTGGATGGTGTTAAATTATTTCAAAAAACTGGCTTCGCCTTCGTCCATCATCAAGGCGTGTCGGCATTCTAAGAAAAATGGAACATTTATGATCTGCCTCGCTCTGGCACTTCGTAAATATGGATTACAGGTCTCGTTTTATACAGAGCCCGACGTTTCTCCACATCACTGGGAAAAACAATCTTATCGAGCAGCTGAAAGCAAGGGTGTCATTTTGAATGATGCCACTTCAATTCAATCATTATTGGCACGCGTGAATAAGGACTGCTTAGCATTAGTGCTATATGATCTAGCAAATGGTGAAGCTCATATTTCTCCGCTAATAGGGAAAAAAGGGCGCGGCTTGTTACTTCCATATGCGGAAGGGGGGGAACTATCAGTTGAGAATTTTAAGAAGGGGTGGAATGCACCAGATATTTTGTGTCAATGCATTTTGGTGTCGAGTTAATGGCTGTGAAGAACGGCTTACCCGTGATAGTGTTGGCGAATGGCAAAAAAAGGAAGGGGCTATTTTTTTTGCCGAATTTCTCCGATGAAAGCTTGGGTTTTATTTTCGTTTTTACCAAAGGGGGCACCGGGTCGCCCCAGATGCTGCCGGTGATGTAGCCGCAGAGTTCGGATCCGCCGCCTGAGATCATGGCTTCGGCGATGGTGGAGCCGTCGATGATTTGACGGAAGACGTCGAACCATCCGTGCAGGCGGGAGTTTTGTGGGTGGTGGAGATTGACGATGAAGGAGGCGGTGTTGTTCTCTCGTCCGTAGAATAGCAGGCTGCGTTTTTTTTGCTGATTGAAGGCGCGGATGGAAGTGGGGGCGCTTAACAACAGCAGTAAGAGGAGGTGGCGGAACATGGCGGGTCTGTTGGAAGGGGAGATTGTTATAGGGCGGGAAAATCAAAGCTGAGCGGTTGTTTTTTTTGTGATGAGAGTTCGGCGGTTTCCATCACGGCGAGGGCGCGGGCGGCTTCGTGGGGAGTGATCACGGTGGGGGCTGTGCCTGTGCGGATGCAATTGGAAAAATAGGCTAACTCGCGTTCTAGGGCTCCTATTTGGCGACCGTATTGCATTGGCCAATAGACGGTGTCGGGATTTTTTTCTCCACTGCTATCTAGAATGCTAAGGCCGGTATTGGTGGCGTCGATACTGAGCTTGCCTTCGGTACCGATGATTTCCATTTTGGCGTCAATCACGGTGGGGGAGTTCTCTGGTAGGCACCAGACGGTTTCGACTACCCCGATGGCATCGTCGTCGAAATGCAGCATCGCCCAACCTAGGTCGGGGTATTGGAAGTTTTCGACTGAGATGTTGCGTCCGTAAACTTGACTGGGCGCGCGGTTGAGGAACCACATCATCAGGTCGGCATCGTGGATGCCATCACCGAGTAGGGGGGAGATTTTATCAAGGCGGATGCTGCCGGGGGCTTTGGGTAAATTTCGTCGTGCGTGCATGGAGACGATGCGTCCGATGCGTCCGGCGTCGATGGCTTCTTTGGCTAGGGTGACTCTGGGGTCAAAGCGGCAGACGTGTCCGACCATGAAAAATCCTGCGGCTTCTTTGGCGGCTTGAATCAGTTCGAGGCATTGCGCGCTGTTGGCTGCCATGGGTTTTTCTAGCAGTACGTGTTTACCGCTTTGCAAGGCTGCTAGGGCGACTTCATGGTGATCTTGCCAGTGGGTGGTGATGCTGACGGCATCGATATCGGGGTCGTCGAGGATGTCGCGGTAATCGGTGGCGGTGGTTTGGATGTTGAACTCTGTAGCGGCTTCTGTGAGGCGAATTTGATTGCGGTTGGAAAGGGCAATCAGTTCACTGCCTGGCAGAGAGGAGAGAACGCGTGCGTGGATTTTGCCAAAGCGGCCTACGCCGATCACGGCCCATTTGATAGTTTTCATAAGGATTTTCTGTGAAAATTCAGGTCTGTACAAGTCAACTTAAATGAAACTAACCGCGGTTTAAGCAGATGCACGCGGATAAGAAAATAAAAAATAAAAATTAATGGTGACTATTCAGCTCTCCATGCTGCGAAAGATTGAGGTAGAGTGGGTGTCCTCACCCGCTGATCGATCTGGCAGTAAGAGGGGGCGGGTGAGGACACCCTCCCTACTTTCCAATCACGCGCATTTCTATCACTCTTGCACCTAAATAGTTACAATTAAGGCTAGGTATAGAAACAACTGCTCACATCCCATCCGCGTACATCCGCGCTATTTGCCTTCGGATAGTATGTGCTCTGGCAGCTTCCAGTTGTCGGGAAGGCTGTGCAGATCTCTGACTGGTTTTTTTGCAATAAGAAGACTGTAAACGGTTTCGTATTCGGGCCAATCGTTGACTCGAATTTCGCAGGTTTGTCCGTCGAATTGGACCTGGTAAGGGTAATCGCCATCATCGGTCGCTTGCCAGGTGATGGGGGCGTGCAGTATTTTTAGAATTTGTGAGGTGTTGTTTTGGTGGGGACGTAACTGATCGAAGGCATTGCGGAAACCTAGGGGGATGTGCTGGCACTCGGGGATGCGGAGGGGGACTTGCAGGCTTTTGGCAAGTAGTGAGGCTTGTTGGCGGAAACTTTTTAGCGGTAAGAGATGTCGTAGGACGGGTATGTGGGTTGTTTGCTGATCGGTGGTCACGGTTAAGGTAGCTTCGGAGCGCATGCCGAAGATGGGGGAGATGTACATCTCGAGCTGCACCTCTCGTGCATTGTCCAAAGGGATATGGGTGGTGACTCGGCGGAGCCACCAGTGCAGTTCAATGTCATCGCTGACTTTTACTCGTAGCCAAGATTGGAAGATGAATTGGAAACTGTAGGCGGCTAGTACGGCTGTGGTGAAGCAGGCGATGAGAACGATGATGAAATTTTGATTCCATTGAATCTCGCCGAATAGAAAATTGCCGACCAGTGCGATGGATGATATTATGGCGATCAATGCTAAGAATAAAGCCATCACTAATTCGTAAACTGGAATGTAATGAAATTTGGCGATTTTGTTTACATGAGCTTGCGTCGGATGCTTGGAATCGGAAGCTGGTTGAGGTGCGCTCATTTTTTTTGAGAGAGGGGTGGTTTGGGAAATCAACAAACGGGTTCGGGGCAGACGTCGCGGCGTTGGCATTTGATGCAGCGGTCGCCGATCCATAGGGAGTCGAGGAAGTCCATCAATTCGCTGATGGTGTTTGGGTCACGGGTGATGAAGCCGGCTTCGAAATTTCTGCGTTGGGGGGATTTGGCTCCCATGCCTGCACCGGTGAGATTGGCGGAGCCGATGTAGGCGAGCTTGCCATCGACGATGACGCACTTCATGTGCATGCGTGGGCAGAGCAGGCGTTCGAAGCGCTCGGACTCGATCAGTTCGGGGTAGCGGTCGAAGTCTTTGCGGAAGCGTGGGCCGGGTTCTTTGGCGTGGATGAGGCGAATATCTACGCCGTCTCTGACCAGTCCTGCGAGCACGCCGATGAAGGGGATGTATTTTTTACCCGCTCCTGCTACGTGCAGGTCCTTCAAGTCAGCGGTGGCGATCCAGAGGGATTTGGTCGCTAGCGGCACGGCGAGGTTGAGGACCTGTTCGCAGGTCTGTTCGTTTATCACTAGCGAGAAAAGATCGTCAGCTGGGGGATGATCTTTCATGTGAGCTGGCGAGGGGTCATACTTTGTTGAGCACGCTTTTGTCGGTGTGGTCGAAGCGTCTGCCGTAGATGTCGAGCACGGTGGTTTGGTCGTAGCTCAGGCGGTCGGGGCTGATGATCATCTGATGGCGGTATTCAAGGGTGCTGGCGTTGTCACGCATGAAGGGGGATTCTACGATGCCCCAATCGGGGTCGCCGAGTTTGGCTGCGACGTTGAGGGTGGTGGTATCGTCGTCGGTTTTGGCTTCGCCTCCAGCTACGAGGCAGACGCCGCGCGGGATGGAGAGGCTTTGCATCACGACGCCAGTTTTGGGATCCCACATCCAGTGACCGACTTGATCGTGGAAGATTTCGTCATTGGACTTGCGCTGCACCACTTGGTGGTAACGCACGACGATGAGCTTTTGGCTTTCGGCATTATCGACATCGCCTGCGGCTTCGAAGGTGATGGTTTCGTAGTAGGGGTTGATCTCGGTGCCGTCGTCGGGTTCGGGTGAGACGTCTAGTCCGCGCGTGCCTTGCCATGTTCCGATCAATCCTGTGAGTGGGCCGTAGTCGATGTGCATTGTTTTGTAGAGTTTGAGGTTATGTGAATACTGAAGGGTAAGGGTATCATTCGCCCCCCTGTGGGACAATCTAAATCGTGCTGGTGGTGAGGAAGTTAGATTTTTTGTGTAAAAAGGCGAGCGTTTTTGTTGGTATCGGCTAATTTCGATAAACTTATGTTGAATGAAGAAGAATTAGGTCAATTTTTGAGAGGTATTGAAGCTTTTGCTGATGTTTCGGATACGGCGATTGCGAAGCTGGTGGATGCATTTGAAGAGCGGGTGTGTCATCCGGGCGAGGTGGTGATCTGTCAAGATGCGCTGGGTAAGGAGTTGTGCATTGTGTTGGAGGGGGAGATGCTGGTGACGATTGCGGAGAAGGGTGAGGATGAAACGGGACAGGCGGTTCAGACCAGTCGTGTGGGGCCCACTTTGAAGCGCGGCGATATATTTGGTGAGATCGGGGTGATTTCTGGGATGGAGTCATCGGCGACGGTTTGTGCGTCGATGGAAGGCTGTAGCATTTTGGTGATGGGGGGGCGTAAGCTGCATGAGCAGGTGCTGCGCAATTCGCCGGCTTTAGCGTCGGGTTTACTGCGTTCGATGAAGCGGTATTTGTGATATTGAAGGGAATATTGGTGCTTTTTTGAGAGGAAATGGGTCTGAGAACGCTGTAAGGGTATTTGAGATATGATGGTGGAGTCCAACCGTGCCAGTTCGAGATTGTTCAGTGGAGTTTTTGATGCGGATCGCATTGAAAGCTTAGTGATAGAGTGCCGTGAAGACTTGGGCTGTGATCCGCATGTGGTGTTTGCGTTTGTTAGCCCTGATTGGAGGCCGCATCTCAGCGAGCTAGGGGAGATTTTACAGATTCATGGTCACTGTCCTTTGGTGATGGGGAGCTCTACGGATGGGCTGGTGGGGGTCGGGGAGGAACGTGAGAACAGTTCTGGATTGTCGCTGATGTTTTTGCATTTGCCGAACACGGTGTTGACGGACAAAATCGTGATCGATCAGGAGGTGGAGAGATCGGAGGATCTGGTGTTGTGTGCGGAATCTGAGGCGGGCAGCGAGGATCAAGGTGGTGCGTGGATAGTATTGGGAGATCCGGCTAATCTGCCTGCTGAGAATTGGTTGCGGCAATGGAATGCGGCGTGGCCGAACTCGCCTAGTTATGGCGGTTTGGCGAGTGGCAATCCTGCGGAGGACGGCTTTTTTCTTTTTCGCGAAACAGGTTTGATCGAGGATGCGGCGGCTTTGCTGTTGCATTTGGAAGGTGGGGTGCGTTTGCAGAGTGTGGTGAGTCAGGGCTGTCGTCCGATTGGTGATCCTTATACGATCACGGAGGTGAATGAAAATGTGTTGGTAAAAGTCGGGCAGCGGCAGGCTTATGAGATTCTTGAACAGGCGTATGAGACTCTGGAAAGGGAGGAGCAGGAAACGGCTAGGGGGAATATCTTTGCGGGTTTGGCGGTGAGTGAATACATCGACGATTACAAGCGTGGCGATTTTTTGGTGCGTAACATCATCGGCGGCGACCCGAGTGCGGGGGTGTTGGCGCTGGGGGCGTGGCCTCGTGTGGGGCAGACTTTGCAGTTTCAGTTGCGCGATCGCGAGGCGGCGGATGAGGATTTTGTTTTGCAGTGCGAGCAAGCGCAGCAGGAGTTTGGTCAGCCTTTTGCCTCTATGCTGTTCACTTGCGCGGGGCGTGGTCTGCGAATGTTCGACGCTCCGAATCACGATGCGGCGACGCTGGAGCAGGTGTTTGGAAAGATTCCCGTTTGTGGTTATTTTTGTAGTGGGGAAATTGGTCCGGTGGGTGGCACGTCGTTTGTGCATGGTTACACGGCGGTGGCATTGTTTTTGATCTAAATGAGAAGGTGATGGAAGCGTATAAAAAATTGATTGAGTTGAGTGAGGAGTTGACCTTGTTGGGGGATACGGCTGCTTTGTTGGGTTGGGATCAAGAAACGATGATGCCGGCTAAGGGAGTGGAGTATCGAGCGAAACAAATGGCTTATCTTAGCGGGAAGTCTCACGATCTATGGACGCGTGCTGAGGTGGGGGACTGGATTGCCCAGTGCGAGGATGACTTGTCTTCTCATGATGAAGATGAGGATAGGTGCGCCAATGTGCGTGACTGGCGTTTTGACTATGATCGTGCGACGGCTCTGCCGAGGGACTTGGTGGTGGAGTTTCAGGAAACTTCTGCGCTGGGCAAGGCGACTTGGGCGGAGGCGCGGGAGAAGTCAGATTTTAGCATTTTCGCTCCCCATTTAGAGAAGTTGGTGGAGCTATCAAAAAGGCAGGCTGAGTGTTTTGGTTATGAGGAATGCGCTTACGATGCTCTGTTGGACGGATATGAGCGCGGAGCTCGGGCAAGTGAGTTGAGTAAGGTGTTTGCGGCATTACGTCCTGAGTTGGTGGCTTTGGGGAAAGAAATCACCGATAGGGGTCCACGGGTGGCGGTGGATTTGCTGGCGGGAGATTATCCGATTGAAAAGCAGCAGGCTTTCAATCAAGAGGTGGCGCAGCAGATTGGTTTTGATTTTGATGCAGGGCGTATCGATACCGCAGTGCATCCTTTTTGCTCAGGCGTGGGGCCGAGAGATACAAGGCTGACGACGCGTTATGATGAGCGAGATTTTACCAGCTCCTTGTTCGGTGTGCTACACGAGGCAGGGCATGGCATGTATGATCAGGGTTTGCCGGCGGAGAAACATCATTTGCCGGTGGGTCGGGCGATTTCACTAGGCATTCATGAGTCGCAGTCGCGCTTGTGGGAGAATCATGTGGGTCGTAGTCGGGGGTTTTGGCAGTATTGGTTGCCAAAAGCGGCGCAGTATTTCCCGCATCTGGCTTCTGTTTCCTTGGATGACATGGTGTATGCGGTGAACCAAAGTGCGCCGTCTTTGGTGCGAGTGGAAGCGGATGAGGTGACCTATGATTTGCACATCATGTTGCGCTTCGAGGTGGAGCAGGCGATTTTTTCAGGTGACTTGGCGGTGGCGGATATTCCTGCTGTGTGGAACGAGCGCATGCTGGAGATGTTCGGCTTGCAGGTGCCAGATGATGCGCAGGGGTGTTTGCAGGATATCCACTGGAGCATGGGGATGTTTGGTTATTTTCCGACTTACAGTTTGGGCAACTTGAACGCATCGCAGTTGATGGAGTCGGCTAACAAGGACTGTCCTGAGCTGGGCGGAGAAATAGCCAAGGGGGATTGCTCGAGCTTACTGAGTTGGATGCGGGAAAAAGTCCATCTGCAAGGCAGTGTTTTTTTGCCAGGGGAATTGATTGAGCGTGCGACGGGGAAAGCGACGAACAGCGCAGCGCATCTGGAACATTTAAGGGGTCGGTATTTAGACTAAATTTTATGCAGGAAAAATATTTCATCAAAGGAGGAGGCAGTGTTGCTGTGAAGTTGCTGTTGTCTGTATTGTCATCGACGGCTTTGTTGTTGTCTGGTTGTGATCAGGCTGAAGAGTCTGCTAAGGAAAAGAGCGAGACTGGTGTTGAAACTGTTAAGACGGTCGTGGTGGAGAAATCCATAAAACCTAAAGATGAGCTGTCGCAGAAAATCGAAGCTTTGACGGGAGCACCTTCTCGCTTGGTTTGGTCGAGATACCTAGGCAAGAGTGCGGATGTGTTTGCTAATGGCAAGCAGCATCAGTTGTGGGGAGTGAATACTCAGGATGGACTGGGCGCGAGGGCGATTTTGAAAGATAAGGGCAATTACTCGCGACCGTTGAACAGTCCGGATGGCAAGTGGATTATCTACACGGATAAACACACGGAGCGCAAGGGGGGGAAGAAGTCCTATTCGCCGGTGATGCATCGAGTGGATTGGAAAGGGGAGCAGGCTGAGGATCTGGGTAAGGGTTACGCTGTAGATGTGTGGCAAGATCCTGAGACGAAGGTGGTGTGGGTATATACGGTGAACTTGTTGCCTACCGAGCGTTCTAGTATGTTCTCTTCCAAATTGGAGAGATTCCCAATCGATGATCCGAAAAAACGCGAGTTGGTTTGGGATAAGACTAAATTGAGTATCGACAATATACAGTTGTCCTTGGATGGTAAGCGTGCATCGGCTTTGTTTCCCTGGCCCGATGTGGGAGTGATCGATTTGGTGAAAAAGGAGCATTGGCGCAATCAACATGGCTGTTGGCCATCGATGGCGCCTGATAATAGCCACTTAGCGTGGGTATTTGATGGCTCGCATAAATCGGTGCATGTGTTTGCTGATCGGGGAAAAAAATATTCAGTGGTTCCTGTCAATCAGGGACCCGGGATGGATGGCAAAGAGATGTATCATCCGAGGTGGAGCAATGATGTGCGATTTATGGTACTGACTGGGCCCTATAAGGGAGCGACGATTGGTAAAAGCGGCAAACATGCGGAGATTTATATCGGTAAGTTTGATGAGCAGATGAAGTCGGTCGAAGCATGGCTGCGGGTGACAGATGATAACAAAGCGGATCATTTCCCTGACCTGTGGGTCAAAGGAGGGGCGGCGTCTCAATTGGATAAGTTGGTGGTGGCAGACAAGGGCGGAGGGCAGGCTGAAACTGCGGCGGGTGATCGCTGGCCTGCTGACAGCAAAGGTTTGATTTATGTATGGGAAAATGCCGCGGCTCAGAATCAGATTAAGGTGGCGAAGCTTGAGCGCACTTGTAAAATCAAGGCGCATCAGCGAGCTCGGTTTGGTCGTCATTTTGAGATGTTGACGGGTGGCGGGTCGTTTGCGGTGGACGAGGCTTCGGCGAAGGTTTTGGCCGCTGAGTTGGACAAAGGAGAGTTGGCGTTTCAGTTGCGATTGACGGCTAGTGTGAATGCTCAATCGGGAAGGATTTTAGCTCTGGGAGACCTTCAAATTCTCGAGGAAAAAGGCGGGGAGCTGGTTTTTTTGAGCAAGGGCGAAAAATTCTCGCTGGGAAAAATCCAAGCAGGAGTGCCAACTCATTTGGCGGCTTCGTTGCAGGCAGGGCAATGGGTTTGGTATCGTGATGGCAAGCGCTTGCAAGGTCAGGCTGTGGGAAACACGCAGCAGGTCAAAGAGGCTGGATCGACCCTGCTGTTAGGCGACGGAGCTTGGCGGGGGAGCGTGGAGGGCTTGGCTGTTTATAGCCGCAGCTTGGAGGCTGGAGAAGTGGCTAAGGATGCTGCTTTTTGGCAAACTCAAGCGAAGAGCCGTAAGCCGGCTTCGAGGGTGAAGCTGAAGGCGAAGCTAGTGGAGATGACCGAGTTGAGGAGTGTGGAGGAATTGGACACCTATCGTCGCGCGCTGTTGTTTTACACTTATGAAGTGGAAGAGGTGATCGAGGGGAAATACGAGCAGAAAAGAGTATTGGTGTATCACTGGTCGATCATGGATCGCAAGGCGCTTTCGAGTATGCCGCGCGAGTTAGGGAAGTCGTATGTTTTGGAAATCGAACCTCTGGCTGAGCATCCAGAGTTGATCAGTGAACGTCGTTGGAGCGATAGTTTTGAGGTGTTGGATGAGTATTTTGATGTAGCTACGCCTGAAGCTTAAATTAAGAAATAAAACTAATATTAGTCATGAAAAAAAGTTTACCTATAATTATAACTATCATAGCTTTGTTGGCGAGCTTGGGGCAGTCAACTCAGGCGCAGGATTTTGCGCAGGAGTGTGAGCGCCGAGCACAATCTGAGACGGCAAATGTTCGTGGGGATGACCCTGCTTGGTTTTTTATGAAGCGTGAACTCAAGCAGTTGGCATTGGGTAAGTTTTGGGAAAAAGACTGGAGCAAAGTGGCGGCGAACAAAGCCGATCCAACTGAGCATTTGTTGATGTTTCATGATCTGCTCAAAGCCAAGGGCGTGCGTCTGATCATGGTGCCGATCCCCGCTAAGGCGGCGATTTATCCAGATAAGTTGGCAGCGAAATTCAAGCCAGGATCGGCAACGGCTGTGAAAGCTTATTATGATACTCTACGAGCAAAGGGGCTTGAAGTGTTGGATGTGGAACCGGTATTAAATAAGTATCGCGCTGAGTCGGGAGGGGAAGGTGAGCACAAACTCTATTGTGAACAGGATTCGCACTTTGCACCGCTGACGGCCGAGATCATTGCGAGTTTGGTGAAAAAGGCAGTGGCGGATGATGCTTGGTATCAGGCGCAGTCTAAAGATGAGTTCAAGCGTAGTGCGAAAGAGAGCTTGAGTATTCGTGGAGATCAGGTCGGTGAGTTCAGCCCTACTCCTGAAGAGGAGGTGCTGACGCTGACTTACGCAGGCAAAGAAGTGGGCGGAAAAATCGAAGCCGTGGCGGCATATAAAAACAGTCCAGTTTTATTGTTAGGAGATAGTCATACGATGGTGTTCACTGACGGGGCGCAGGCGGACATGCATTGCAAGTCGGCGGGTTTACAGGATCAGTTGCAATATGAGTTGGGCTTTGCTCTCGACCGAGTATCGAACAAAGGATCTGGCATCATGCAGGCGAGGAAAAGCCTAGTGCTGATGCGAGTGCGCAATGAACCGGGATTTTGGGATAAAAAGAAATTGGTGATTTGGGTGTTCAGCGCTCGCGAGTTCACCCAGTCCTCTGATAAGATGCGCAAGCTGCCTATTGAGGTGCCGAGAAAATAAGCTGATTTTTTGTGGGGAGGGGTAATCGTGTTCCTTTGTGGCATTGGGCTTGACCTCACAAATCTCGCATGTTCTAGTCTAATTAGTGGCAAGATGATTTTTCTCTTTTACTCGATCTAAGCTCGGCATCGCTGCCGAAAGGACGGGGATGGTGAAAAAATAAACCCTTCGTAGTCACGAGCAATCCAAACAAAACCCACAGCCTATGTTAAGCGACAGCCATCATTATTTCCATCAAGCGGCAGATGTCCTCGGACTATCTAAAGAGGTTCGTAAAATTTTCCTAGCCCCGCAGCGCAGCGTCAAAGTCGAGATCAATATCGAGAGCAGTGAGGGCGGTTTAAAAAGCTACACTGGATTTCGAGTTCAACACAATAGTTCCCGTGGACCAATGAAAGGAGGGCTACGTTATCATCCTAGCATGGACGAAGATCACGCTACGGCGCTAGCCAACCTGATGACTTGGAAAACTGCTGTTGTGGACGTGCCCTTTGGAGGAGCTAAGGGAGGCATCGATTGTGATCCTCACCAAATGTCCAAACACGACCTTAACTTGGTAACGCGTGCTTTTGTGACGCAAATGAAAGATGTGATCGGACCCACTCGCGATATTCCTGCGCCAGACGTTAACACCAATGCTGAGGTGATGAGTTGGATCATGGATGAATACTCTAAGTATGAAGGCTTTTCTCCTGCAGTGGTCACTGGTAAACCCTTAGAGCTTTTTGGATCGGAAGGACGAGAGGAAGCAACGGGACGTGGTGTCATGAATGTTCTAGCCGAGGCGCTGAGCGATCAGAAAAAAACCTTTGATGAAATCACTGTCGCGATTCAGGGCTTTGGTAACGTGGGCAGCAATGCCGCTCGCCTGATTGCTGAACAGGGAGCCACTATCATAGCTGTAGCAGACCACACTGGCGGAGTTTCCAAACCAGAGGGCTTGGATATTGCTGCGCTCATTCAATGGGTGACTGCTAATGGCGGGGTTAAAGGGTTTCCTGACGGTGAGCCATTCGAAGGCTTGGACATTATCACCTGGCAGGCAGATGTATTGATTCCAGCTGCTCTCGAAGGTGCTATCACTGAAGATAATGCTAATGAGGTTAAGGCTACGATCATCGTCGAAGGGGCTAACGCTCCGACGACTCCAAAAGCCCATGAGATCCTCATTGAGAGAGGGATTTTGGTGATCCCAGACATTCTTGCCAACGCAGGTGGTGTCACGGTCAGTTACTTTGAGTGGGCTCAGAACATCCAACATTACCGTTGGGAAATCGATCGTATCAACAGCGAACTTGGCAAGGTGATGCGCAAAGCTTACCGAGAAGTCCAGGCGATTGCCAAGGAAAAGGATATCGACCTGCGCACGGCAGCCTTTGTGCTAGCTATCCGACGCGTCGGCAAAGCGGCTCTCTACCGTCATCATATTGAAACAGAAATTAACTTTGACTGAAACATGAAAGCCTATCGATTATTAGCTTGGCAACAAGCGCCTCAACTGCTGGATATTCCGGTGCCTGAACCTGGTCCTGGCCAAGTGCGGCTCAAAGTAGCTGGCAATGGCATCTGCCAATCAGATTTACATTTGATCCATGAATGGACCGCCAGTCCACCTCACATTAAAGTGGAATTGCCGATGACCATCGGTCATGAAGTCGGCGGTTGGATTGACAAAGAGGGACCCGGAGTCAGTGGTTTCGAGCAAGGTCAAGCTGCTGTCATCACCATCGCTGGATGCGGTCACTGTCGCTATTGTGCGCAGGGTTGGAATCAGTATTGCATGCATAAAAGTAAGCAGGTGGGCATGGGACTAGACGGAGGCTTGGCTGAATACGTCGTGGCTCCAGCCAATGCGGTAGTGCCTGTTGGCAACATGGATCCTGCTGATGCAGCTCCACTGACCGATGCTGGACTCAGCTCTTATCATGCCGTCAAGCGTGTGCTTCCGTTGCTCACCGGTGGTGCTACCGTGGCAATCATTGGCGTTGGCGGGCTTGGGCACATGGCGATACAAGAAATCAAGACGATGTCAGCGGCTCGGATTATTGCTTATGATACCAATGAAATCTCACTCGCCTTAGCTGCCGAATTGGGAGCCGATCTATGCCTCAAATCCGAGGATCCACATTTTGAAGCAGGCAGTGCAGATGTTGTATTGGACTTTGTGGGAGCTGGCCCCACGATCAAAGCTGCGGCAAGAATGATTCGCCCTCGAGGGCATATTGTTGTTGTTGGAAGAGGCGGTGGCAGTGTTGATTTCACTCACAAATTCATGCCTTACGGCGCTACGTTGAGCACGACTTTTGGAGGCAGTAAACTTGAGCTTATGGAGTTGATCAGTCTGGTGGAAGCTGGACACATCAAGCCGCACACCAGTCGCTACGCGCTTGATGATGTGGAGCTTGCTTTGGGCAAATTGGCCAAAGGAGAGATCATCGGACGTGCGGTGATCGTGCCTTAAGTGATAAGTCTTATCTAATACTCAACAAAAATCTAAGTTTGTGGATCTGCTCACGCTACTACCGCTCATCGCCAAGATTTCCATCTTGGTATTTGTCGTTGGCAGTATGTTTGCTTTGGGATTGAATCTAACGGTTACCGAGATTCTCGATCCGCTGAAAAACAAGAAGTTGGTTGCTTTGGCGCTACTGGTGAATTTTGTGCTGGTACCGCTATTAGCCTACGCAGTGCTGTTCATCCTGCCTGTGGGAGAAGGGGTTCGAATAGGGCTTATTCTGTTGGCGACCGCGGCGGGTGCGCCTTTCCTGCCTAAACTGGCGGAAGTTGCCAAAGGGGATATTGCTTTTTCTGTCGGACTGATGTTGCTGCTCATGGTCGGAACCGTCATCTATCTGCCACTGGTGCTGCCTTTAGCACTGGAGGGGGCGGAAGTCGATGCCCTGCAAATCGCCAAATCCTTAGTGATCACCATGTTGCTGCCTTTGTTTGTAGGGCTGTTCTTGCGAGCGAAGTCTGAAGCTCTATCGCTCAGGTGCCAACCTTATGTTGCCAAGTTGTCGAATCTAGCTCTGGTACTGCTCGCCGTGCTACTGGTATCACTTAATTTTAGCAATATACTGTCGATGATAGGTTGGGGAGGTTTTGCTATTGTATTATTCATCGCAGTTTCATTAGGCGCGGGTCTGTTGCTGGGAGGCAGTCAAAACAAGGTGCGCAATGTGATGGGGTTAGGCGCCGCGCAACGCAATGTTTCTGCTGCTTTAGTGGTGGGACAGAGCCTTAATGATCCACAAGTTTTAGTGGTTCTGGTGGTCGCTGCCATCATGGGTTTGTTGATGCTTATGCCCATAGCCAAGATATTAGGTAAAGGTCAAAAAGCGTAGTGAGGGATCGCACGTTAGTTCTTACGAGCTCCGCTTAGCGCAAAGCGTCCACCCGACATCGTTTTTTTCACTGGTGATAACGGCGGGCAGGATTATTTTAAAAGCAAAGAACATCAGCCAGTTAGACCTGGCGTTTATTACGACAAAAAGCGCACCTTGCAGGAAGCCGACCGCAGCGCGAAATGGGGAATCAACAGGGAAGGCCCTCCAGCGAGAAAGTCCAAGAAGCAGTGATGTTGTTGTGCTGCGGGGTTTCGGTGGTGGACCGTGGGAGGCGAGCAGGGACTGCGGTACCGTTTTGTCGAAGTGGAGGGATTCAGGGAATCCACTATCGAGAAAGATAAGCAATGAGGTGAGGTTGAAAACCTGCTTTTTATAGCTACGAAGCAGTCCGATGGAGCGTCTTCGTTTTTCTTGACTTGCTTTTATGGTCGAGGGCAGCGACTTCTTTGATTATGAGCAATATTCTTGATATCTGCCGGGACCTTCCGGAAAAGCGTTTTGAGGAAGGTGAATGCATCATCCATGAGGAGGTTAGGGATGGGCGTCTGTATATTCTAAAAGAGGGGTCGGTAGAGGTTGTGAAAAAAGATGTTAGGATAAACACCGTTTCTTCAAGAGGGGTAGTTTTAGGAGAGGTCTCTTTTTTGCTGGATCGCCCCCATATCACATCGGTGAAAGCATTGGAACCTTGTGTGCTTTATGTCTGTGATGACCCTTTAGAATTTTTAACTAAACATCCAGAGGTCAATCTCTATATCGCTCAGATGTTGGCGCGCCGTTTGAATGCGGTAACAGATTATCTGGTCGAATTGAGCGATCAGGTAGATGCTAATGAGGATGAGCGAGGCGTGGCTGACGTGGTGCTCAAGAGTATCATGCAGCACTATTCGAATAAATCACTCTAGATTGGTGACTATTGGCTCTGCCTATCTGCGCTGCGTTTTGGTTCAGGTGCACAGCGGTAATGCTGGTAATCAAAGCATTTTTCTCGCAAAGGCCGCCAAGCATCGCAAAGGTAAGAAATGCTGGGAAGGGAATTGGGTAAAGTCCTTATCTGAATTCACATTAAAAACCTTGTCTCGATCCCCGCCTGTACTTACGAAGGCACGACGGAGCGCGCCTGCTCCATTTGCCGTCCGTTAGGGGAATAATAGCCATGTGGATATGGGTAGCTGTGGTATAAAAATGCTTAAGTTTTCTAAAAATTCTAGCATTATTGATTATTCTGTGATTTAGTGGTAATTGTATATAGTTATAACCCTTCGAATTGTTATGAATACTCTTCCACGATTGTTACCATCTTTGCCTCTGTGTTATCAGGATGGTTCGTTTCAGGTCATGTTGCGCAACGCCGATTCGGTGGCGGTTTTTTGGGATTTACCCGTGGATCCTGCCTTGGCGAAAACGTCCGCTCGATTATGTTTGCGTATCGCGTCATTGAATAAGTCGGGTGAGTTTGGTGCAACCTCTCCGCAGGTGTTGATCCTGCATCACGAGGCAGGTTATGCTTTTGTGCCTTTGCTTGCATTGGAGGAAGGGTGTGAGTTCTATCGGTTTACTTTGGGGTGGGATGACGGGGTAGAGTTTCAAGCGGTCGCGGAGGAAGAGGTGGAAATGCCTGATGTCTCTAGCAGCTCGGTGGATGTGGTGAAATCGCAGGCTTTAGAAGGAGGAGGATTCCATCCTTTGTCAGTGGCGGCGGAGCAGGCGGTAGCGGTGGTAGGGGCAAGATGACATGGCAAAGGATTCGCAGTCATCGAGTCTAGGCGAGGAGTTGAAAAAAGATTGCTTGGGTGATGCTTTGGTGGAGGAGTTCATCGAATATTTGAGAGTTGAGCGCCACGCTTCACCGCGCACCTTGGATAATTATGCGCATGCGCTGAGCCGATTTCAGCAGAGTAAGGGTTCCGAGCTGGACTGGTTTACGCAGTGTGCAGATGATTTTAGGCTCTATTTGTTTGAGTGCATGAAGGCGGATTGGGCGAGGCCTACGATACGTTTGCATTTTGCTGCACTACGTAGTTTTTATAAATTTCTGACTTACCGCAAGGGACTGGAGGTAAATCCTTTATTAGAGGTTCAGTTGCCAAAGTTGGAAAAGAAGTTGCCAGTGGTTTTGTCGATCAAGCAGGTGGATGAGCTGTTGAGTTTGCCGTTTAAGATCAAACAAAGCAAGCAGGCTCCCAAGTGGATCCCTGCACGTGATGCGGCGATCATGGAGTTGTTTTATAGCTCAGGCATGCGCTTGCAGGAACTGACCAATCTCAATGTCGAGGATTTTGATACCTTTAATGAAACGGTTAGGGTTTTTGGTAAGGGGAGAAAAGAGAGGATTTGTCCATTGGGATCGACGGCTATGAAGGTGATACAGCGGTATCGGCAGGAGGCGCAAGTGTCGCAGGGGGCTTTGTTTATTAGTAAGTTGAAGAAAAGGATCTCTGCGCGCAGTATCGGCTCGATCGTCAAAAAATACCTCGATCACTCTGATATAGCGATCAATGTCAGTCCGCACAAGTTTAGACATAGTTTTGCTACGCACCTGTTGAACAATGGTGCGGACTTGCGCGGGGTGCAGAGTTTGTTGGGGCACGCGAGTTTATCGACGACGCAGATCTACACTCATGTGACCACAGAACGGATGAAGAAGGTTTACCAAGGAGCTCACCCTCGGGCTTGAGGGGGGGGAGGGGGAATTCAGAAGGGGAGAAGAGTTTTGCCACGGAAGGCACGGAAAATCACGGAAAGGAGGGAGGGTTTGGGCAGAGGGGTTATAGCACGAAGCGTTCAATTTACACTTGGGGGTGACTGCCAAAATCAGATCACGTGACCCGCTTGGGAAAAATGTTATTGGAATAGTGGATAACTAAATTTGACTGCTAAATTAAAAGTGATAGCAAAACCAAGCAAACGGATTGCCAATCCATTCCACATGTTGAGGTCAGCGCGCAAAGCCTTAATGTTTTGCGAGTGGTAGCTCAGTATGCTGTCAGAATAATAATACTTCGTGTGTTTCCGTGTTTTCCGTGGCTAAAAAATCATTAACTCAAGCCGCTTCTCACGAGCAGGGCTTCGAGGTCGGGGTCGCGTCCCATGAAGTTGCGGAAGAGGATGGCGGCATCTTCGGAGTTGCCTTTGCTGAGGATTTTATCGCGGAAGTCTTTGCCGACTTGAGGATTAAGAATGCCCTCTTTTTGAAAGCGGGTGAAGGCGTCAGCGTCGAGAACTTCGGCCCATTTGTAGGAGTAATAAGCGGCGGCGTAACCTGTCGGTCCAGCGAAGAGGTGAGTGAAACGTCGTGCCATCGATGGTGGGCGGGTTTTCAACGGCACTTGATAATCGGCGAGGATGTTTTGGATGACTTCGTCGAGATCTTGTCCTTGGTATTTTTCGAAGTTGATGTGCAATTCGAGATCCATTTTCCCTAACGAGAGTTGTCGCATGGTGATGGTGGCAGCCATGTAATTTCGCGCTGAGAGCATTTTCTGGAATAGGGCTTCGGGTATGGGCTCATCGCTCTCATGGTGACGGGCGAAGAGGTCGAGGCTTTCTCGTTCCCAACAGTAGTTCTCCATGATCTGTGATGGCAGTTCGACAAAATCCCAAACGACGTTGACGCCGTTGAGCGATTTGTGATCTACGTTGCCCAGCAGGTGATGCAGCAGATGGCCAAATTCATGAAATACGGTTTCCACTTCGTTGTGCGTGAGCAGAGCAGGTTTGCCATCGATGGATGGCGTCATGTTACCACAGATCAAGCCGAGATGGGGGAGTCGTCCGTTTCCGTTCTCGGGAGGCACTCCAGTTTTGAGGTAGTTCATCCAAGCTCCGCCGCGCTTACTTTCGCGAGGGTGCCAATCAGCGTAGAATGAGCCTAGGTGTTCGCCAGTTTGTTTGTCATGCAGTTCGTAAAACTTGACTTCGGGGTGCCAGACTTCGATTTTCCCGCTGTCTTTAGCTGCGCTGCTGCCGGGTTCGTGGAATACGCTTTCGATTTCTAAAATGCGGATGTCATAGATGCGTTCAGCTATTTCGAACATGCCGGAGAGTACGCGGTCGATGGAGAAATAGGGGCGTAAGTCTTCGTCGTCGAAGTCGAATTTTTCTTTGCGGCGTTTTTCAGCCCAGTAGGAGATTTCCCAGGGTTGCAGTGCGTCTAGGTCGGTATCGGTTTTGTCAGCTTTATACTGTTGTAGTTCTAGTCCTTCCCGCTGGAAGGACTCGGAGACTTTAGTGTGCAGGTCCTCGACAAAGTTGAGTGCGGTTTCACCACTTTCTGCCATGCGGCGTTTGAGGATGTGATCGGCGAAATGTTGAGCTCCCATCAATTGAGCTTTTTGGTGACGCAGCTCGAGGATCTTCCAAATCAAATCGGTGTTATCGTAGTCACCTTGATGGCCGATTTCTGTGCTAGCTTGCCAGATGGTTTTTCGCAGATCATCATCATCGGCATACTCCATCACAGGCAGCATTGAAGGAGCTTGTAGGGTGAATCTCCAGCGTGGGGAGTCTTCTGAACCATGGCCTTTTTTTAGTGCATCAGCTTTGGCGCTTTCGAGTGCGGTGGCGGGGAGACCGGCGAGCTTGTTTTCATCGTCGATGATCAGCTCCCAGGCATTGGTGGAGTCGAGCACGTTTTCAGAAAACTTTTGCGTCAGCTTGGCGAGTTGCATTTCGACTTCACGCAGTTTTTCTTTGTCACTTTCTGCTAAGTCAGCTCCGCTTTCTTTGAAATCTTCGAGTGTTTCTTCTAATAAGCGTTGAGAAGTTCCGCTGAGGTTTTTTGCCTCTGCGGTTTGTGAATAAGCTTTGATGCGTTTCCACAAGCCGTCATTCAGGGCGATGCCAGATAAAAATTCTGAGACTTGGGGAAGCATTTCATTGTAGGGTTCACGCAGAGCCTCGCTATTACAGACTGAGTCCAGATGGCCGACCTTGCCCCAGCTTTGTGTGAGATCTTCGGTTGCCCGTTCTAATGCTAGGATGGTGTTACCGAAGGTGAGGTCTGGTGCATTGCAATCGCCGGTAGTAAGCACATCGATGTTTTTTCGTGCCTGATCGAGGGCCAGACCTATATCAGGGGCAACGAAATTGGGGGTCAGAGAAGACCAGCGGATGTGAAAGCTGTTGTCGAGAAAAGGGTGATCTGTGGGTGTCGGTGATGCCATGGTTTAATTGAACGCATCATAGCCAATGATGGCAACTGATAGTTTGTATTTAAGAGTAAGGATTTGCGCAGATGGCCGTCTGCTCTTAATAGTAGGTAGAGGCAAAATAGCTGCAAACAAACCCGTCCTGAGCTTGACAGTTGAGGTAAAAAGGTATTTCTTCTCTATAGCATTGTTATTTAACTAAAAATCCATATAGGTATATTATATCATGGCACACGAATCTATTGTAAATCTCACAGCGGCAAACTTCGAAGCGGAAGTGGAAAAATCGACCGTTCCCGTATTGGTCGATTTCTGGGCGGAATGGTGCGGTCCTTGTCGGATGATCGGTCCTGTTTTGGACGAGGTCGCTGTTGAGGTCGGCGATCGTGCTAAAATCTGCAAAGTGAACGTCGATGAAGAAACGGAATTGGCTAGCAAGTTTGGTGTTCGCTCGATTCCATTGTTGTTGTTTATCAAAAACGGAGAAGTGAAGGATCAGGTGATCGGTGCAGGGACATCGAAGGATGGTTTGATCGAGAAGTTGGACGCTTTGGCGGACGCGTAGATTTCTAGCAAAGCTACGGAATATCAAAAAGCCACTCGCTTTACGGCGAGTGGCTTTTTTGTGTGCACTGCATTTCGTTCAGCTCGTCAAGAAAAGCTGCGTCGAGCCGCAGCACTCCAAAGTAGCATTGATTTTTGGGCTGCGAGTGGGCTCAGATCACAAGATCATTCCTGCGGCGACGGTTTCATTGCTTTGCTCGTCGATGAGGATGAAGCTGCCGGTGACGCGGTTCTTTTTGTAGCTGTCGTAGAACAGTGGACCTGAGGTGCGTAGCTTGATGCGGCCGATATCGTTGAGTTTGAACTCGAGGTCGTCTTCGACTTTGTGCAGGGTGTTGATGTTGATTTTATAACGCACTTCCTGCACTACGGCTTTCACCTCCTTGGTGGTGTGGCGTAGGATGAACTTGCTACGTCCGACTAAGTTTTTGGAGTCAGAAAACCAGCAGATCATGGCTTCGATCTCTTGCCCTTTGTGGGGTGGGTTGTTGGCTTTGACGATCATGTCACCACGGCTGATGTCGATTTCGTCTTCTAGGGTGATGGTGGTAGAAAGAGGGGCGTAGGCTTCTTCGAGTGGTCCGTCCATGGACTCGATGCTCTTGATTTTGGAAGTAAAACCAGAGGGCTGCACGGTGATGGCATCGCCGGGTTTGAAAACGCCACCAGCGACACGACCGCCATAACCACGGAAGTCGTGGTATTTTTCTGAGTGAGGTCGGATCACCCATTGCACGGGGAAACGGGCTTCGACGTGGTTTTGATCGGAGCCGATATAGACGGTTTCTAGGTGATAAAGCAGTGTGGTGCCTTCATACCAAGGCATGTTTTCTGAGGGGTCCACCACATTGTCGCCATTGAGCGCGCTGATGGGGATGAAGGTCATGTCGACAATGTTGTCCAAGCGCGAAGCAAATTCTTTGAACTGGCTCACGATTTTGTCGAAAGCCTCTTCGCTGTGATCCACTAGATCCATTTTGTTGACGGCGACCACCACGTGGCGGATGCGCAGCAGGTCGGCGATGAAGGCGTGGCGACAAGTTTGTTCGATCACTCCGTGGCGTGCATCGACGAGGATGATGGCTAGGTTGGCGGTCGAAGCGCCGGTTACCATGTTGCGGGTGTACTGGATGTGCCCTGGAGTATCGGCGATGATGAATTTGCGCTTAGGAGTGGCAAAATAACGGTAGGCGACATCGATGGTGATGCCTTGTTCACGTTCGGCTTTGAGCCCGTCGGTGAGTAGAGCGAGGTTGACGTTTTCGTCGCCGCGTTGGCGGCTGGATTCTTCGACGGCTTCGAGTTGGTCTTCGAATAGATTTTTGCTGTCGTAGAGTAGTCTGCCGATCAGGGTGCTTTTGCCGTCGTCCACGCTGCCTGCGGTGGTGAAGCGGAGCAGATCCATGTCGAGATAGCCTTGGGTATCAGTTTCTTCGGTCATTGTAAAAAAAGGTATGAATAGTAAAAAGGTTAATCAGGTTTTGTCGGCGTGAGACTAAAAGTAGCCTTCGCGTTTGCGGTCTTCCATGGCGGTTTCTGATCGTTTGTCGTCGCTGCGGGTACCGCGTTCGGTTTGGCGGGCGGTGGCGACTTCTTGGATCACTTTGTCGATGGTGTCGGCATCGGACTCGACTGCGCCGGTGCAGGTCATGTCGCCGATGGTGCGGAAGCGCACTTGCAGGGTCTCGGTGGTTTCATCAGCTTGTGGCTGTACCACATCGGATACGGCGAGCAGAGTGCCGCTGCGTCTGACCACTTCGCGGTCATGGGCAAAATAGAGGTTAGGCAGTTCGATGTCCTCTAGCTTAAGGTATTGCCAGACATCCATCTCGGTCCAATTGCTGAGTGGGAAGATCCGGAAGTGTTCGCCGTGGTGTTTGCGTCCATTAAAAATATTCCACAATTCGGGGCGTTGATTTTTGGGATCCCATTGTCCGAAGTCGTCACGGTGAGAAAAGAAGCGTTCTTTGGCGCGCGCTTTTTCTTCGTCCCTACGACCGCCGCCGAGGCAGGCGTCAAAACCACAGTCTTCGATAGCGTCGAGCAGGGTGACGGTCTGCAATTTGTTGCGGCTGGCGTGGATGCCTTTTTCTTCAATCGCTTTGCCCTGATCGATCGAGTCTTGTACCAAGGCGACCGTGAGGTCGGCATTGATTTCTTTCACATAACGGTCGCGGAACTCTATCGTTTCGGGAAAGTTGTGACCGGTGTCCACATGCAAGAGTGGGAAGGGCAGGCGCGCAGGCCAAAAAGCTTTGCGGGCTAGGTGCGCCATGACGATGGAATCTTTACCGCCGGAAAACAGCAGGCCAGGTTTTTCGAATTGGGCGGCGGTTTCGCGAAGGATGTAAATCGCTTCGGATTCCAGTTGTTTTAGATGGGTGACTCGATAGGAATTCATCTTGCTTTAGTTGATGGTTAGTATTTGAAAGTTGGGTGATTATCCACATGCGACACACATATTTATCGGAACAAAGAATGGAACCGCAGATTTCGCAGATGGACGCAGATTAAAAGAGGGGATGAAAATAAAGGGGGAAATGTTTGTTTGAAATTGAGTGAAAATTTGATCTGAAAGACACAGGAGCAACTGCGTAAATTGGTGTTATTTGACCCCGCCTATCTTTACTTCGTTACGGTTGCGGGTTAAAGTTTTTTTGTCGTGTGGTGTGAGTTACTCAGCGATTTGTGTACTGACAAATTGATAAAGCTTTTCTAAAGACTGTGATTCGCTTTCTGCACCGGTATCGATGACCAAGTCAGCTTGCCCAGTAGCAGGTTCTTCAAAGCTGGAGTCTTTGCCGGTGAATTGTTTGAGGTCACCAGCTTTGGCTTTGGCATAGAGCCCTTTGACGTCGCGTTGGGCGCAAGTTTCGAAAGAGCACTTCACATAAATCTCGTTGAAATCTTGCTCACCGATGATGTCGCGAGCGAGTTGGCGCAGTTCCTTTTTTGGAGTGATGAAAGAAGCGAGAGTGATGGTGCCGTTGGTGGAGAAAAGCTTCGCGACTTCGGCTACGCGGCGGATGTTTTCTAGGCGGTCTTCATCGGAGAAACCGAGGTTGTTGTTGAGCCCCGAGCGCACGTTGTCACCATCGAGCAGTTTGACTAGACGGCCTTGCTCGTGAAGTCGGCGTTCGAGCTGATTGGCGAGGGTGCTTTTACCAGAACCGCTCAATCCATAGAGCCAGATCACGCGGCCTTTCTGCTGCAGTAGCTCTTCTTTGGCGCGCCGATCCAGCATACGGTGGAATTCCGGATGGATGTTTTCTGGAGCTGTGTTCTGAGATGACATGTGGTGAATTAGAGTCTTTTATCTGCGTGAGCAAGTATTTTAGATAACGTACTCGCTATCTTCGTGCAGACCGCACTCGCGTTTGAGTCCAAAAAAACGAGTTTCTTCTGCGCTCATGCCGTCCGTAAGCTTACGCGAGGTGTGCCAATCGCCGAGTGAGACGTAACCTTCGTGCCAAAGGGGGTGATAGGGCAGGTCGTGTTTTTTGAGGTAATCGTAAATATCGCGATCGGTCCAATCGATGATCGGATGGATCTTGAGCCTTCCTCTACTGATGGTGATCGTAGGTAGGTTCTGGCGCGACTCACTTTGGCTGCGTCGTAGTCCTGCGAGCCAGACGTCGGCTCCGAGATCGTCGAAGGCGCGTTGCATCGGTTCGACTTTGTTCATCTGATTATACTGCTCTATGCCTTTGACACCGTGATCCCACAATTTGCCGTAGCGTGCTTCTTGCCAGGCGGGGCTGAGTTCGGTGTGGCTAAAGACTTTTAAGTTCAGTGATAGCTTTTCTGTCAACTGATCGATGAAGTTGTAGGTTTCTGGAAAAAGGTAGCCGGTATCTACCAAGATGACGGGGATATCGGGCTGCACACTGGTGGCGAGGTGCAGTGAGACCGCAGCCTGGGCGCCGAAACTGGAGGATAGTGCGATGCGTGTGGGGTAGAGTTGGCTTGCCCATTCGATACGTTGTTGCGCTGTTTTTTGTGAGAGTTCGGTATTGAGATGCTCGAGGTCGAGCTCTGGGAAGGGGCGATCCGAAGACAACTCTGGCGCCGCTTTACTTGGCAAAACTGCACCTTCTTGTATTTTAACTGTTGTTTGTGAACTCATTGGGTAAACACCTAATTCCATATAGGGTATTCGGGTTATTAGCTAAATCAAGTGTTTTTTTGAGCATTGTCAAAATCGGGCTTATGGTCAGAGTGATCCTTTGTCATGGTCGCTTACGGACTTGGTGGGGAGCAAAGATTTTAATTATTACAGATCATGGGCAGAGCATTTGAATATCGTCGTAAATCGAAGGAGAAACGTTGGGGCACCATGTCGCGGGTATTTCCCAAGCTGGGTAAGGTGATCACTATGGCGGCTAAGGAGGGTGGTTCCGACCCGGAGAGTAACTCCAAGTTGCGCGCGGCGATTCTGAATGCGCGTGGTCAGAACATGCCCAAGGATAATATCGATGCGGCGATTAAGCGGGCGAGCGGTAAGGATACCAAGGATATTCTCGAAGTGAACTACGAGGGTAAAGGGCCGCACGGGGTGTTGTTATTCATCGAGTGTGCTACGGACAATACTAATCGTTCGGTAGCCAACGTGAAGACCTACTTTAACAAAAACGGTGGGGAGGTGGTGAACAACGGAGCTTTTGATTTTCTGTTTTCACGCAAGGCGGTGATTGAAATGGAGAAAACTGAGGGCGTTGATTTTGAAGAGGTCGAGTTGGAGCTGATCGATGCTGGGCTGGAGGAATTTGAAGTGATCGATGACATGGCGATGGCTTATGGAGATTACAAATCGTTCGGTAGTCTCAGTGAAGCGGCGCAGAAGCTGGGGGTGACGATCAAGAAAGCGAGTTTGCAGCGCATACCTAACGCACCTGTTGAGTTCAGCGAAGAGCAGTTAGTTGAGATCGAGAACTTGATCGACAAGCTGGAGGAGGATGAGGATGTGCAGGCGGTGTATAATAATATCGCGTGAGGGGTGTTGGCAGATACACAGCTGTAGTGAAGCGAAGGCGAATTAATCCATGCCACGGGGGAGAGGGAAGAGGGGATGGGATGTGGGACGCAATGGTATTGCGTGTCTTGGGGAGAGAACACGGATTGCCCCGCCTTCGCGTAAAGCTATGGCGCGCCGAGCAATCCATGCCACGGGCGAGAAGGGATTGATTGGCTAGTGTCGATTGATGATTGGTGATTTTTGAAGAGAAGAGAATCTCACGCAGAGACGCGGAGGGAAGACAGGGGATGTGGGACGTAATGGTATTGCGTGGATCTTTGGGTGAGAGTGGGTGAATACACAGTTGAAGCGAAGACAGTTGGAGAAAAATAGGAGCATGCCCTTGATGCTTGTTTGATACATATCTTATGCATGTTCGATACAGAAATGGTTGTAATAATGGGAGGGTGTGAGAAAGTGAGGCATGAAGCTTACGGTGAATCTAGATGCAGAGGTTTTGGAAAATGTCGTAAAAATAACGGGTTCCACTACGAAAACTGAGGCAATCATGAAGGCTTTGAAAGAGATTGAGAGAAAAGCCCGCTTGGTGGAGGTATTGCGTGAAGGCTTGGGCGCCTCTGAAACAGAGTTGAAATCGATGTTTGACCCAGCCTCTGCGCCCGTAAGAGAGAAATACGCTTCATTTTAACGCATGACAAACACTTTGAGAATATCCCTGGGATTGATGCGACCGACAAAATTTATTGAAAATCGGATAGGCTCTTATTTCAGAATTGGAGCGGCGTGATGGGAGGATGTGAGATGCAATGGTATTGCGTGGCTTGGGGAGAGAACACGGATTGCCCCGCCTTCGCGTAAAGCTATGGCGCGCCGAGCAATCCATGCCACGATGAAGAGGGGGAAGTGGAATGCAATGGTATTGCGTGGGGGGCTTTGAGGGAGGCACAAAAAAGCGGCCCTAGTCGATGTGAGACCAGAGCCGCTTTGAGAAGTGCGTCGTCTTCAGCTCTCGCCTGCCTACGCTGTTGGTGGCAGATCAGGTGGCGTCTGGGATACTTTGCCGTTTTCTAGGCGAATAACCTTTTCTCTCTTTTTGGCTTTTGCCGCACGTTGAGAGGGTTTGGGTGCTTGGCCTGAAGCGGCTTCGTTTGGTTTAGATGCTTTAGCTTGTTTTGCCATTTTGGTAGTTTTCTCCAAAGAGCCGAGATACTCAGGCAGCTTGACGCCTACGTTTTCGGTTAGCTCATGCAGGGGTGGTAGCGATTTGACCATATTGGAGATGAAGTCGGAGGTGGCATTGCCACCTTTTCCGTCTTTGCCGCCATTGCCACTGTCCCACACGGTGATCTTGTCGATCTTGAGATTGGAAATAGCTTTGACCTGCTCGGCTACTAGCGCTGGCAATTGCTCCATGATCATCATCAAGCTGGCGAAGTCTGGATCGTTGCCAGCAGCACTGTAGAGGTTCTTGATACCCTCCGCTTTAGCGTCGAGTTGAGCTTGGATACCTTCCGCTTCCACTTTCATCGCTTCGGCTTTGGCGACCAAGTTGGCTTTGACGCCATCGGCCTCAGCTTGTTTGACTAAGCGGATACCATCAGCTTCACCTCGGCGGGTGCGGCGCACACGTTCGGCCTCAGCTTCGGCGAGAGTTTCAATTTTTTGTTTTTCGACTTCAGCAGGCACGACGATATTAGCATACTGAGTAGCTTTTTCGCGGTTGGCACGTTCCGTTTCGGCGAGTTCCTCAGCAGCATAAGCTTCACGGCGGGCATCGGCTTGTTTGACCAACTCGGCGGCTTGACCTTTACGTTCGGATTCAGCCTCGGCTTCACGACGACTGGCGTTTGACTGGGCAACCGTCACTGCCGCAGTGTTTTCCCCTTCGACTGCGGTAGCGTGAGCTGCCGACACTTCCACACGTTGAGCACGTTCGGCGTGAGCTTTACCAATTTCACCGTCACGCATTTTTTCAGCTACTTTGATTTTGGCTTCGTTGATGGCGTGAGCGGCAGCTTCTTTACCAAGAGCGTCGATGTAGCCAGATTCGTCAGTGATGTCCTGAATGTTGACGTTGATCAGACGAAGACCGACTTTTTTGAGTTCGACTTCAACTCCGTTAAAAATATTTTCAATCAGTTTGTCACGGTCGGAGTTGATTTGTTCGATGGACATGGTTGCGATGACCACACGCATCTGTCCGAAGATGATATCCTTCGCCAGTTCCTGTACTCGTCCGAGATCGAGTCCGAGTAATCGCTCGGCGGCATTTTCCATCACTCCAGGTTCGGTGGAGATACCGACGGTGAAGGTAGATGGCGTATTGACGCGAATATTTTGCTGCGAAAGAGCGCCTTCTAGACGGATATCGATGGGGATTGGTGTCAGGTCGAGGAATTCGAATGACTGGATGACGGGTAATACGAAGGCGCCGCCACCATGGCAGCATTTGGAACTTCGACCTTTGCCGTTGGTTCTTCCATAGACAACTAGAATGCGGTCAGGAGGGCATTTTTTGTAACGCTTTATGAGTGCGTAAATAAGGGCAAAGGCAAACAGAATGCTGCCGACTGTGAGAATGGTGCTTAAGGTTAGTATGTCCATAATGTATTTCGTTAGGTTTTAGATGTTAGGTTTTAGGGGTTATTGGGAGAGGGGCTCTATGAGTAAGCTGTTTTCGCCGATGGTGTCGATGACTTTGACTTTACTGCCAGTTGCGAGTTTTTGTTTACCTTGGTAAAAAGCTTCCATGATAGCGAGACGACCCTGTACCATGACTTCGATTTTCCCAGCTCTATTGCCGCCACTCGGAATAGGTAGATAGACTGTGCCAATTTGGCCGATGGCGTTGCGGTAGTCGAGAGTGCCGTCTTGGCGTAGGCTGTAGATCAGCCGCATCAGTCCAAGCAGTAAAAAGAGCATCGCTGTGCCGGCTGCGAGGGAGGCTAAAATAGTTAGTCCGATGCCAAGTCCAGATTTTAAACAAAGGGCGCCGGCCCAGCCAAAAGCGAAAAGGAAACCAGTGATAGTGCGCACGGAGAGAATGTGTCCGTCGCCATCTAGATCTATGTCGCCTTCGAGGTCAACATCTCCGTCGCCGATACCAAGTAGCATGAGAGCTGTTTGTAGGAGCAGCACGCCGCCAGAAAAAATCCCGAGTGCATAAAAAATCTGTAGGGTGAAATCCAATCCGTTCCACCACTCTGTTAGAATAGTTGTCATTTGTTTTTTTAAATTCTTAGCTTTTTTAAGCTTGCTGACAGATTAGAGGGTAGTTAGCTAGAATGCCATTATAAAAAGTCGAAGATTTTCTAATCACCTATTTTATAGGAGAATGTAGGCTTGCTTTGTGTGGAGCGCACAGCTAGCCTGCTCGGTGATGAGAATATTGCAAGGGATGAAAGAATCGTATATTTTAGTGCTGCTGACGACTTTACTTTTGAGTAGTTGCGGTGGTGGGAAGAATGAATTTGTGTCACCGCCACCAGCTGAAGTGACGGTTCAGTTGCCGGAACAAAGGGATGTGACCACCTATATGGAGTTTCCTGGACGCACCAGTCCTTATCGAACGGTGGAGATTCGGGCGCGGGTGAAGGGCTTTCTGCAAAAAAGAGCCTTCGAACAGGGAGAGGCGGTGGAAAAAGGAGATTTGCTTTTCAATATAGAGCCAGAGTCCTTCATTGCGGCGGTGGAATCGGCAGAAGGCGATCTTGCGAGCGCTAAAGCGGCTTTCGAAATAGCGACCACTGATCGTGCGATGAAAGTAAAAGCGGGGAAGACCAATGCTATTTCTAAATTGGATGTGGAAAAATCACGTGCCAATGAAAAAGCGGCGGAGGCAGCGGTCAAGGTAGCACAGGCGGCTTTGGATAATGCTAAAATAGATCTCAGTTATACCAAAATCACCGCGCCAGAACCTGGCAGAACTTCGCGAGCCCTGGTGGATATTGGCAACTTGGTGGGATCGGGGGATTCAACCCTGCTGACCACGATTATCAATGACAGCATCATCTATGCCTACTTCGAAGTGAACGAACGTGTGATCCTGCCGTATTTGGGCAAACGGGAAAAAACTGGCGATGCAGAGAAAGAAAAGGTGAAAAATCACGGTCGTGTCCGCTTGCGTATGGGTAATGGGGAGGAGTATTCGGAAGATGGAGTCATTGATTTTATTGATAATACGGTGGACAAGAATACTGGCACCATTCAATTGCGTGGAAAGTTTGATAACGCTGAAGCTACTTTGGTATCAGGCTTGTTTGTGCGAGTGATGATTCCTCAAGAAGTGAAGGGGGCTATATTGGTGCCACGTCACGCGATTCAGCGAGACATGCAGGGCGACTTTGTGCTGGTAGTGAATAAGGAGAATGTCGTAGAGAGGCGCAACGTGACTGCCACGAGTGTGGTGGGTGAGACGAAGATCATTGAAAAGGGTTTGCAGGCTGATGAGCGAGTGATTGTGCAAGGGCTGCAGCGAGCTAGGGAGGGCATCAAGGTGAGTCCCAAGGAAGCCGAAAAAGAAGCTGGGAAGGCAGCGGGCGAACCGGTAGGGGAAAAGGCAGCAAAGAAAACCGGTGAGAAGGCGAAAGCTGATTCAGCCAAAGCAGCTGAGGTTACTGAAAAACCCAAAACCAATGAGCCAAGTAAGGCTCCTGTTGCTGATAAAAAAGGCCAATAGTTTCATTTTAACAAGACTACCCGCTTAGCTCATGTTCAGTTTATTTTTCATCAAGCGCCCGATTTTCGCCGCGGTTATTTCGATCGTGACCGTGCTAGTAGGGCTAGTCGCTCTTGTCTCTTTGCCAGTGGCGCGCTACCCAGACATTGCTCCCCCGACCATCACGGTGAGTGCTTTTTATCCTGGAGCGAATGCCCAGACGGTGGCGGATACGGTGGCGGCTCCGATCGAGCAAGAGGTCAACGGAGTCGAAGGCATGATCTACATGTCGAGTGTGAATGCCAATGATGGCAGCATGAACTTGACGGTGACTTTTGCGCCGGGAACGGATCTCGACATTGCCAATGTGCTGGTGCAGAACCGGGTATCGGTGGCAGAATCCAAGCTGCCGGAGGAGGTCAAGCGACAGGGAGTGACGGTGAGCAAAAAGTCCACCGATGTGGTTCTTTACATGGGGGTGTATTCTCCCGACGGCACTTATGATGATCAATATCTCAGTAACTATGTGAACCTGCGCATCAAAGACGAGTTGGCGCGTGTGGAGGGTGTCGGAGAGGTGATCGTTTACGGCGTGGGGGACTACAGCATGCGGATGTGGTTGGATCCTGACAAGCTGAAGACTTACTCGCTGGTGCCAGCGGATGTGGTGCAGGCGATTCGTGAACAGAATGTGCAAGTGGCGGCTGGTAAGGTTGGCGGAGCTCCGGCTCCTGAAGGCACCGCTTTTGAGTATGTGATCAGTGCTCGCGGCAGATTGGTCGAGGTGGAAGAGTTTGCCAATATTGTGGTCAAGACAGGTGAGGGCGGGCGAACTCTCCGTTTCAAAGATATCGGTCGCGTTGAGTTGGGCTCGGATTCTTATAATTTCATATCCTACATGGATGGCAAGCCTTCGGCGACGATTGCGATCTATCAGATCCCAGGTTCTAACATGATCGACGTGGATGAGGGGGTGAAGGCGAAGATGGACGAATTGGCCGAAGGTTTTCCTAAAGGCATGGAATACAGGGTCATCAATGATTCCACCGATATCATCCACGCTTCCATTGACGAGGTGATGGAGACTTTGGCGATCACGCTGGTGCTGGTGATTTTCACCGTGTATATTTTCCTGCAAAATGTGCGAGCTACGATTGTGCCGGCTTTGACCATTCCGGTGGCGCTGATAGGCACCTTTGCGGTGTTGGCGGCATTGGGGTTTTCGATCAATCAGTTGACCCTGTTTGGGTTAGTGCTGGTGATTGGTATCGTGGTGGATGACGCCATCGTGGTAGTAGAGAATGCGACTCGCTATGTGGAGGAGGGCTTAGATCCGAAGGAGGCCACCGGCAAGGCGATGATGGAAATATCCGGCCCGGTGATTGCGACGACGCTGGTTTTATTGGCGGTTTTTGTGCCAACGATCTTTATGCCGGGCATTACGGGCATGTTGTTCAAGCAGTTTGCGGTGACGATTTCCGTGGCTACGGTTTTCAGTTCAATCAATGCCCTGACTCTGAGTCCAGCGATGTGTGGAATGCTGTTGCGAAAGCAGAAAAAAGAGCCGCGTGGTTTTTTTAAGGCCTTTAATAAGATGCTGGAAAAAACCACTAATGGCTATCTGAAGATCACCAGCTTTGCTATTCGCAAAGCCTTTTTGGCGGTGATTTTGTTTATCGCTCTGACTTGGGCCGCCATGGTGGGCATGGGCAGTTTGCCAACGGGGTTTGTGCCGCAAGAGGATGAAGGGCAGTGCATCATTTCAGTGATGTTGCCAGATGGAGCGTCGATGCAGCGAACCGAAAAGCTGATGGCGCAGGTCAATGGCGTTTTGGACAAGGCACCAGGTAAAAAACATTACCTCAGTGTAGCTGGGATTTCTTTGACCGATGGCGCTGCGAGCACCAATACTGCGTTCAGTGTTTTTTCGATGACCAATTGGAGCGAACGCACAACGCCAGAACTGAGTTATGGGGCGATCATTGATTATTTGCAGATAGAACTTGATAAGATCGAAGGGGCAAAGATCTATGTGATGGCGGCACCTTCGTTGCCGGGTGTGGGGCTTTCCGGAGGTTTTACTTTCATGCTGCAGGATCGAGGAGGGTCGGGCATGGAGATGTTATCAACCGTAGCCAATGAGATCATCGAGGAGGGCAATGCTCAGTCTGGCTTGAAGGGATTGAACACTCCTTTTCGTGCTAATGTGCCGCAGTTATTCGTCGATATCGACCGCGAGCAGGTGATGAAAACTGGAACCTCAGTGCAGGCGGTATTCGATACCTTGCAGATGTATTTGGGCTCCGCTTATGTGAATGATTTCACTTTGTTTGGACGTGTTTTCAAAGTGTATGCGCAAGCTGATGCAAAGTATCGAGCTACTCCTGCGGATATTCAGCGACTCGAGATGAGGGGAGCTGAGGGCGACATGATTCCCTTGGGATCGGTGGTGGAGGTGAAGGAAATTCTGGGGCCGCAGTCGATCACTCGATTTAACCTTTATCCGTCGGTAAAAATTCTCGGTGGTGCGGCTGAGGGATTTAGTTCTGGGCAAGCGCTAGGGATCATGGAGGACATGGCGGACAAAAAGTTGCCAGCAACGATGGGCTATAACTGGTCTGAGCTTTCGTATCAGGAGAAACAGGCTGGTGGCACGACGATGATTTTTGTTTTTGCGGTGGTATTGGTTTATTTGGTATTGGCAGCTCAATACGAGAGTTGGACCTTGCCTATCTCGGTGGTGTTGTCCGTGCCGACAGCTTTGCTGGGTGCGGTGGCGGGCATGATGCTGCGTGGGATGAACAATGATGTGTACATGCAGATTGGCATTGTGCTATTGATTGGTCTGGCGACTAAGAGTGCTATTTTGATCGTCGAGTTTGCCAAGGTGGAACGAGAACAGGGTAAGAGTATTTTTGATGCGGCGATGAACGCTACGCGATTGCGTTTCCGTGCGGTGTTGATGACGGCCTTTTCTTTCATCCTCGGGGTGATCCCGCTATTGATCGCGAGTGGAGCTGGTTCGGCGAGTCGTCAGGTGTTGGGGACTACCGTGTTTTCAGGCATGTTGGTCGCGACGGCGGTGAGTTTCACCACGGTGCCGCTGTTTTATTATCTGATGCAAACGATGTCTGAAAAGATGAGTGGGAAAAAATAGGGGGCTAGGGAAAAGGGTGTGACTCACCATAGGGGCATGAAGAATTCTTTGGGGAGCTCTCGCAAAGATCGCCAGGGGCCGCAAAGGTTTTTATGCATCAGGACGAGAGGTCAATGGCGCTGACAGGCGTCACAGTTTTTTCATGGGTATAAATTATTACCTTTATGGTGACAATGTAAAAGTTATGATAGGACTCCAGCATGATGACATGAGCCTCGCTGGGGCTGAAGCCTACCTCGGATGGGCAACTTTCGTGACCTTCCAAACCTGCTTTTGATCTTGCATTCGCCGGATTGCTTGATAATTTTACAGATATATTTTTTACCTCAAGCTGAAGAAAAGTCTGGGTATAAAGCGAACACAAAAATTTTCGAGTAATCACAAAATAACAAAAACCTATGAAACGGAAGAAGATACTAATAACAAGTTGTACTGCTCTGGCCGGTGCAACAGCTCTACTAGCGAGTTCCTGCTCTTCGGCAATGAAACAGGCCGATACCAACAAGGACGGTAAAATTTCAACGGACGAACTCAATGAGGCCTTGGTCACGGCGGTGTTTACAGCTGCTGATGCAAATGCTAATGGTAGTATTACTTTTGAAGAGTGGCAAAAGGTGTTTCCTGAAGTCACTAAGAAAAAATTCATGGACACCATTCCCGGCGATAATGAGCAATTCACGCTGGTGGAAAGCCTGGCTTACTGCAAAAAACACAAGACTTTCGACAAGCTGATGAACAGGATCGACAGCAATGGAGACGGTATTATAGATAAGGCAGAAGCCGATAAATTTCAGCAGGCAATGCAAAAAGCCAAGGGCAGTAATGAAACCCAGAAACTCAAAACTTTGACAAACTAATGAAGATGGAAAATATTTTACCTGTTGTATTGGTTGCGGCCATCGTGTCGCTACTATCATCTTGCGCTAGCTCTAGTTATGATGAAGAGAACTACAATGAAGGAGGCACTTATACTAGCTCGATTGAGCATGATGTTGGTGACATCTCCTCATGGGGGGGCAGTGCTGTTGATTATACCCTGGGCGGTGTTCTAGGGGGAGTGAGCGGCAACTATTATGGCTATGGGAACCGTTATTATGGCGGTCGCGGGTATGGCTACGGCCGTGGTTATGGTCGTGGTTACGGTCGTGGGTATGGAGGTGCGTATCGTGCATCCGCTCGTGGAGTTGGCCGAAGAACAGCTCGGCGGGCTTCGCGCCGCTAGCTTAGATTGTATTACATTCGGAATACCCAATTCTTCGGAGCTGACCAAGTCTTCGAGGGGTTGGGTATTTTCGGGGATGTTGGTGGCGACAGCAGTGAGTTTCACTACGGTGCCGTTGTTTTATTATCTGATGCAAACGATGTCAGAAAAGATGAGTGGGAAAAAGTAAGTCGTTGTTAGGGGCGCTTTGTTGGAGCTGGCGTTTGCCAGCTAGAACGGATTTGCCCCGCCTTCGCGTAAAGCTATGGCGCGCCGAGCAATCCCTGCCACGTTGAAGAGGTGACATGGTGATGAATGTGGGACACAATGTTATTGCGTGGAGGAGATGTGGTTTTAGGGGATAGGAGAGAAGAGGTTCTCACGCAGAGACGCAGAGTCGCAGAGGAAGAGAAGATGGGCTGAATGTGGGACGTAATGGTATTGCGTGGGAGCAATGTGGTTTGGGAGAGAGGAGCTTACCATGAAGGGCATGAAGAATAAGATGGTGGGATGTGGGACGCAATGGTATTGCGTGGGGGCGATGTGGTTTTAGGGGATAAAACGGATTGCCAATCCATGCCACGGGAAGAGAAGATGAGAGGGAGAAATGGTACGCGAAGAGGGATTTGAATTGCTTTGTCGCCTGCTGCGCATGCTCCCAAGCTCTGCAAAATAGGCTTCGCTAAGTGATGGGGATTTGTCTCGCAGAGCCTCGTCAAATGGGCAGTCACGACCTGCGGTCGGGTGGGTGAAGCGGAAGTGCTTGGTGTGCTCGAAGTGTGAGGATGAAATGGTACGCGAAGAGGGATTTGAACCCCCGACCGCCTCGGTGTAAACGAGATGCTCTACCGCTGAGCTATTCGCGCGTCGTATCGTTCGCGATCTTACTACGCTTTTGCCAAGCTTCAAGGGAAATTGCGTAAAAGGGGCAGGGAGAATGAGATTTGACCACGGAAATCGCGGAAAAGCACGGAAAGGAGGGGGGGGAGCAATGATGAAGGTGGTAGTTTAATGTGAAACAGCTTTGTAAGCTGTGGTGGAGAGGAAACAGGTTGAAAACCTGTGACACACTAGGTTGGGAAAGATGGCAGCGTCCAGTGGCGCAGTGGAGGGAGAGGATTTTCACCATGAAGGACTTGGAGGGCATGAAGGGGTGAGGAAAAGATGAGGATGAAGGGGGGGAGTTTAATGTGAAACGGCTTTGTAAGCTGTGGGGTGGTGGAGGAGAAAGAGGTTTTCTCGCCCGCTGCGCTCAACCTCCTTCGTTTGGACTTCGGCGGTCAAGAGGGCGTAAAGAACTCAAAGGAAGAGGGGATGAGTTTTTCACCATGAAGGGCATGGAGGACATGAAGGAAGATGGAATTAGAATGAGGCTTGTAGGGGGGGAGAGGGTTGTAGGGCGGGGGCTTCCCCTGTCTGGTGCGTGAACCTAATGCAGTGGATTGGCAAATAATGGGGGTGCCAGGTTGAGACCTCCGAGGGAGTTAGTGTGGTGGTGACTGGAGGATGAGCTGTCGGAGTGGTTGAGACGGTTCAAGGGATGGCTGATGCCATCGAGCGGAAGTGGGCTTAAGAGCTTGTGGCTGCGCGAAGTGCGAGAACTCACACTGGGTTTGGTGCCGTATTGGAAAGTGCTACAATTGAGTCCGTCGCTGCTGCTCGTCGTCGAATAGTCATCGCCATAACGGAAAGTATTGTAGGTGGTGGTTCTGCCATCTTTGGTGACCTGTGTGGTGCTTTGGTCATCACTGTAGCGGTTGACGGTGCTGCGGCTGCCGTCGCTGCCTGTGGTGGTCGAATAGTCGTCATCAAAACGGAAAGTATTGTAGGTGGTGGTTTTGCCGCTTTTAGTGACTTGTGTGGTGGTGAAATCGTCGCTGATATGGGTGACGTTGATTTGGCTGCCGTCATTGCACTGGGTGTTGCTGTCACGCCGGCTGTAGCTGAAAGCAGGAAGCGCCGTAAGAGCTGGCTCGGTATCATTTTGTTGTGTCGAGCTTGCTGACTCTGAACTTACGGACGGCAGGCTTGCATAGCCTGCGTAATTTGACGCGCTAGGGTAGGATGAATAGCGGGTGGGGATGATGCTTTTGGTAGTTTTGCTAACAATGGGGGCTGGTGGTGCTGTGCGAAGTGACGTTTTGTTGCGTGGAGAGGAAAGCTTGGCAAGGGAGGGGCGGGTGATGGTGGAAGGCTTTTTGCTTCGTTTTTTTCGATTGAGTATCTGTAAGGTGAATTTGGTTCGAGAGTTTGACTGCATTTTTTGTGCTCGAATGTCCATCTCGGCAGCGGTCATCGAGTGGGCGTCGAAGTAATAACCTCGACGCTGCCAATAGGCGGCTCTGCTTTGATCTCTGATTTTACGATCCATCATGCCGGCGGTTAAAATGGCGGGGTTGAAGTGGTAACCTTTCGATTTCCAATAGGCAGCGCGTTGTATGGCTTTGGCTCTTTGATCCATCATAGCGACCGACATGTAGCGGGCATCGAAGTGGTAGCCTTTCGATTTCCAATAGGCGGCACGCTTTTGTGCTAGGTAAAGAGTCTGTTGATCTTGGCGTGTATCGCTAGCGTGAGCAAAAGTCGTAAGGACGGCAAAGATCAAAAACAGGAATGAGGCTAAGATGGACTTGTGCATGCTGTATGTTTGGCTTGTGATTATGGGTTTAGTCGTATTTTGAATGGCGCTTATTCATTTTTTCTGATTCAATCAGAAAATGAGATCGACCTTGTTGTCATTCATTTTACCCGAGGGGGTGGGACGTGAGCGGGGTGGTGCTTGTGATTTACAAAACGGAGGGGAATAATCAATAGAGATGCCAGATACGTATACATGTGGATTGAATTACCAAATACCTGCCAAGGGGCATCGGAGGCATATTTTTGTGGATCTTGATGAGACTCTGATTCATTACTCGGAATTGGCAGATGAGGTCTATACCGGTCCCTATGTGACCTATGGCTTGCAAGGGCGCTTGATGTTTCTTCGTCCAGAAGCTCATCGGCTTTTGCAGATCTGTCGGCAATGGGCGGACAAGGTGGTGATGTGCACCTACGCAGCAGATGTCTATGCTTGCTTGGCAAATGAGGCCTTTGATTTGGGTTTTGGAAAAGATGAGATGATCACAGTTGAGCTGTTATCTACCGCCAAGGATGCCCTAGGGCCAGAGGGGCTATTGATCGACAATTTGCCTGTGAACGATGAAAATACTGTGATCAAAATGCATGTGTTAGGGATAGAGGCAGGGAGCTTGATACAGGTTCCAGAATTTGTGCATCCAGAATTTGTAGAGCTTGCCAGCTTTCTCGATGAGTTACCTGCTTTATTAGATGAAGCTCTGATTGCTGGAGAAGGACAGGGCTAGGGTGGAAGAAGATGAAATCGAAGGGGGGTGATCCGTTTGGTGACAGCGGGGGTGGTGGTGAAGTTTGAAGTGTGAATGGGGGAAGAAGAGATGCTCACGCCCGCTTTGCTCAACCTCCTTCGCCAAGGCTTCGGCGGTCAAGAGACGCAGAGACGCAAAGGAAGAGAGGGGTTATGAATTAAGAATGATGAGCTGGAGGGAGGGTTGAGGGTGAAATAGCTTTGTAAGCTGTGGGGTTGCGGAGTGGAGAAAAGACAGGTTGGAAACCTGTGACACATTGGCGGGATAGGGCAGGTGGATTTGTTTTTTGGATCTGTGGAATCAACTGGTTTTATAATAAAACCAGTTGTGGAATGGGAAGTTAGCAATGGTGGGTATTATTGAAAGTGGGTTCGTGTGAAATGTGAAATTAGACTCGCATTTGAATGCGGATTAATGGAATGTTTTAATATGAAATTCGGGACATTGCAGGGTGATTTTTTTGGAACAGGAGATACGTCTTATTCTATTGTGACGGAAGATGCACGGGGCGTATGAAGTGGAGTTTGCCGCGGAAATTGCGGAGAAGCACGGAAATGGGGACGAGTTTTTTTACCACAGGCTGAGCGAAGAGGGAAAGAGGTCTCACCACAGAGAGCACCTCAGAGTTCACAGAGGTAGGACAGAGATAGGAAAGGCGGGGCGGGGACATTGGCGGAGGTTTTCTCGGCGGTGAGGGAGGAATGTGGAACAGCTTTGTAAGCCGTGGGGAGGAGTGGATGGAAGACAAATAAAAGGGAAGCAATGTGGCATGGGCATCCTGCGCAAGAATTGACAAGTTAATTGCATTGAATTGTAAACATGAAGGAAACATCTTCACAGTCGCAGCGTCTACTGAGACTTGCCAAAAAACAGCCACTCATCCGGGCCAAGGATTTTGAGCTTGCGGGAATTTCCAGCATGACAATTACTCGAGCGGGTAGGGCGAAACAGCTGGAGAGGGTGAATCGCGGAGTGTATCGTCGTCTCGATGCCCCCTGGGACGAAAACCTTTCACTTTCCGAAGTCGCAGCTCTTGCTCCGCAAGCGGTCATCGTTCTCATCAGTGCGCTCAATTTTCATCATATAGGCACTCACCAGGCTCATTCCGTCTGGATACAAATCAAAGGCAACGCTGTCACACCGCGAGTAGATTATCCGCCGATTGAAGTGGTGCGTACCACAAATGCCAGGGCTTTTACAGAGGGGGGTGTGATTCATAAGCTCAATGGCATCCCAGTGCCTATCACAAGTCCGGCTAGGTCGGTAGCCGATTGTTTTAAGTATCGCAACAGGCTGGGGCTGGAACTTTGTATTGAGGCTCTTCGTGAAGTGATTCGAGAGCATGCAAAACCAGCGGAAGTTCTTGAATACGCTGCGATGAATCGCGTGGAGAATATTATGATTCCCTATCTGGAGGTGCTGTCATGAAGAATACGGCCGCATCGATTAAAGACCGGCTCAAAAATCATGCCCGGGAGAGCGGTCTCGAGCTTAATCCTATATTTCTCTTCTCGCATATCAGCCGGAAACCGTCATTGCAGAAAAAATTCACGCCGCTGTAGTTCTTGGTACAGGCAACAGTCGGATGAAAGATTTTTATGACCTCTTATGGCTGAGCCGAAACGTGGAATTCGAAGCGGACGTGCTTTACGGGGCCATTGAGTCCACTTTTATTCGCCGAGAAACTCCAATTCCTAAAGATGCACCGATAGCACTTACAGAACAGTTTTTCTCCAGGCGAGATAAACAAACCCAGTGGAAAGCTTTTCTCAGGAAGAGCAAATTGGAGCCTCTTGAGCTCTCTGGGGCAAGTGATGAAATCAGGCTTTTCATCATGCCTGTTATAGGCGGTGCAATATCAGGTCAATCGTGGAGACCAAACCAAGGCTGGGTTTGATGCCGATTAAAGATGGTTTTGATGGCTAGTGCTTGTGGGGGCGACCGCGAGCATTATTGAAATCAGGGAGTGTGAAATGCAAGATTAGCCTCGTATTTGAATGCGGATGAATGGAATGTTTTAATATGACATTCGGAACCTTGCATGGTGATTTTTTTGGAACAGGGGATGGGGCTTATTCTATCGTGACGGAAGATGCGCTGGAAAAAGGGGGGGAGTTGAGGGTGGAATGAAAGAGGGGAGTTTTTACCATGAAGGGAATGAAGGAATTGAAGGGGGGAGAAGCTTGACCAAGGAAATATCTGAATTTGAGTGATGGTTGCATGATTTCTTTTTGCGAATGGTTCATTCGTGGGAGGGCAACAAGTCATGGTGAGGTTTTTAGGTCACTGAAGCGGATTTGTAGGTTGAGGTTGAAGTAGGCTTGATTGTTTTCAAAATAGATTTCTCCGTATTGGTGGCGTGAGGTGGAGGGGCTGTCGAGTTTGGTGAAGTTGAGTAGGTAATCCTCAAAGTAGTTTTTGCGCAGTAGATGATAAGAAATCAGTTCGCCATCTTTTTTGACGATGATGTAGCCACCAGTGGCATCATAGACTCCTGTCCAAGGCGTTTTCGGAACCATGCCAAGGGCTGTTTCTAAAAGGAATTTTTTGAGTTTGAAGGAGTAATAAGGGAAGGTGGCGGTGTCAGGGTATTGCAGTGGATTGCTTTTCTCGAGTTGGGTGACTAGTTTGCGTAATTGCGCACCTTCCCCCGAGTAATAGAGGAAGAGGCATTCCGAGAGGATGCGAGATAGGTCGGCATCGAGTAAGAGCAGGTTGTTGCGGTAGGTGGCTCCGATGACTCGGTCAAATTGAAGATTTATTCCGAGGTTTAGTAGAGCTTGAACGCGGCTTGGGTTTTTGCTCGACTTGGAGATAGTAAGTTGATTTCCCGGACATCGGTACTGGTGATGGAGCCCTTAAGAAGGTACCTAAAATTGGTGTTGTTGACTGAGGCGTTGAGGAGGGTGAGAGATTTAATCAAAACTTGAGGTGTAATGATAGTTGCCTTTTCTTTAGCTACAGTGTTACGCATTGGAGATGGAAATGAGGTTGTTGTTCTACAGTAACTCCTGCCGGAAAAGCGGGGGTTTGTCTACAAAATGATAGTGGTGGTGAAAGGAGATGTTTTTTTGAATATTGGAGCTTGCTTCCCAAGAGAAACATTTAGAAGTTAAGCACTATGGCGCACAACAAGTGGACGAGAGAGGAGCATATTATGGCATTCAATTTGTATTGCCGGATTCCGTTTGGCAAAACGCACAAATCGAATCCGCAAATCATAGAGTTGGCAAATTTACTTGGTCGAAGTCCCAGTGCGGTGGGTATGAAGTTAGGTAATTTTGCACGACTAGACCCTTCGTTGAAATCGCGTGGGATAAGCGGATTGAGCAATGGGGCGAAAGGTGAAGTCGAAATTTGGAATGAGTTTAAGGCGTCTCCTGAGGAACTGGCTTATGAAAGTGAAAAAGTAAGATCTAATTTGTTGGGTGTTGAAATCGAAGTTTCTTCAGAGATTGTCACAAATGATTTACCGATTGAGGGTAAGGATAGAGAGGCTATCGTTAAGCAAAGAGTCAATCAGAGCTTTTTTCGGCGACGTGTGCTTTCTGCGTATGATAATAGATGCTGTATTTCTGGATTGAGAATTCCGCAGTTATTGGTGGCGGGTCATATTATTCCGTGGGCTGAAGATCGCGAGAATCGCTTAAATCCTCTGAGGCTTATGAGTGGCTAAAATCTTATGAGGGAAAGGTGCTGAGTTTCCCTAAAAATTTTCAGCCATCTAGCGCATTTCTTGCACATCACGCTAATAAATATTCGAATTGAATACCTTTTGAGAATTAGCGCAAAGAGGTGGCTTATTCGACGGGAACTAGTTGAACTGGAAATCTGGTGACGCGACTTTCCCAAAATCGCTCAATAGGCTACAGTTGATGATCGCTTGGTTGCTAGACGAGTAGAGTGTGGGAGAAAGGATGACTCACACAGCCGAATCCCGCTTTCGCGGGAGGAGACAGGCGACCTGAAAGGTCGAGCGAAGCGTCCAAAGGCGCAGAGGCGTAGAGGGAGGAAAGAAGGGCAAGTCGGTGATCAGGTTGAGATTGTAGGTTTCCTCGGCGGTGGGATAGGAATGTGGAACAGCTTTGTAAGCTGTGGGGATATGGGGAAGAAAACAGGTTGAAAACCTGTGACACATTGGTGGGATAGATGTGGAACAGCTTTGGGAAAAAGAGGTGTCACCACAGAGTTCACAGAGGAACTCAGAGGGGATGAATTGAGAATGGGATGGAAAGAGGAGAGTTTTTACCGTGAAGGGCATGGAAGGACATGCAGGGGGAGGAGATTGACCGCGGAAGACACTGGAAAATACGGAAATGGAGAGAGGTGGCGAGGATTTTTACCACAGAGGGACACAGAGGGGAAGCGTTGAGTATGGATATTTGAGTTCTATTAAGAGTCTTTTGGTATAGCCTCCTTGATATGCTCCTTTATTTTCAATGCATTCAAGTTGCTTATCGCCTGCTCCATGAATTCGTAGGCAAATGCAAGTTGGTTATCTTCACCCAGCAACCTGTGTAGCGGGGTGTTAATAACGAGGACGGCCCATCCATCGTCACTTTGTGTCTCCCAGTTAATATTGAGTTCTTTCAACTCGGCAATTGAATTTTCGATTACTTTTTCAACGGTTTCTCTTATTCTTCTCCTTTTCGGGTTCGACTGTATTTTGAGGTCAAGAACGACGCCTTCTGTTCCAGCAATAATCCCAAGTGTTAGATAGGAACCTGGGATTACGTCAGATATGGAGGAGAAATTAATGACACGCGCAGGTGTTTCAAAATCAGAACACCGGACATGGAGTGTTTTTATTCTGATACCATACCAACCTACCGCTCGCAGAACATTAAGGCTTTGCTCGTTGGCCTCAACATGTGGAATGGATTG
>JAKISY010000003.1 GCA_021648365.1 Verrucomicrobiales bacterium | reverse complement strand
TGATCGACGCGGATCGCGAACTCGCCAAACAAGAAAAATCCTATCAAGAAGCCGATGAAAACCGATGACCGAATCTATGTTGCCGGCCACAGCGGAATGGTAGGCAGTGCCATCATGCGTCAACTAGAGTCGAAGGGCTACCACAACACCCTCACCGCCAGCCACCAGCAACTCGACCTCACTCGCCAAGCTGATAGCGAAGCGTTCCTCGCAAAACATCGTCCCGATGTGATCATCATCGCCGCCGCCAAAGTCGGCGGCATCCTCGCCAATGACACTCAACCCGCCGACTTCCTCTATCACAACCTGAGCATTGCCAGCAACCTCATCCACGCCGCTTACAAGAGCGGAGCCCAACGCCTGCTCTTTCTCGGCAGCTCCTGTATTTATCCGCGCGAAGCTGAACAACCCATCACCGAAGACTCCCTGCTCACCGGCCCCTTGGAAACCACCAATCAAGCCTACGCCATCGCCAAAATCGCCGGCCTCAAACTATGCGAATTCTACCGTCGCCAATACGGCTGCCTCTTTCACAGCGCCATGCCCTGCAACCTCTACGGTCCCGGCGACAACTACCACCCGCAGCACTCCCACGTCATCCCCGCTCTGATCCGCCGTTTTCACGAAGCAAAAATCGCTAACGCTCCACAAGTCACCTTGTGGGGTAGCGGGAAGCCACGACGCGAATTTCTCCATAGTGACGACCTCTCAAGTGCCATCCTGCAACTGCTCGAACTCGACAACCCTCCCGACCTGGTGAACATCGGAGCGGGTCAAGATCTAAGTATCCGCGAACTCGCAGAGCTGATCGCCGAGATCGTCGGCTACCAAGGAGAAATCGTGCAAGACCTGAGCAAACCCGACGGCACCCCAGCCAAATTGATGGATTCCAGCATCATCACCACACTAGGTTGGCACCCCACCCTCCCACTGCGCGAAGGACTGAGTTCCGTTTATCGAGATTACCAAAGCACAACCTTAGTCCCTTAAAGTAGTTGCTACTACAAAAACGACCCCCAACCTGCTCATTATTATTCATCCTCCCCCCCCTACTCGCCCAAAGCAAAACTGCCACCCTCCGTCGTGCTACGGACAAAAATCTTACCACCTGCCACCGCAGGAGTGCTCCAGCATTTACCCGTCACTGCCTTGACCCTACCCAATTCCTTGTAGGCGGACGGCTCAGCATCCACTAAAACCAACTCACCCGCGTCCGACAAGGCCAGCACATTACCCTCTTTAGTAAGAACCACATTACCCGGACCAAAACCCGCCTGCTTCCACTTCATTTTTCCAGTTCGAATATCCACACATGCCAGCGGACCTTTGCCATATTGTTTGAAGCTGAACATACCATAAAGAAAACCATCTTTCACCACGGGTGTGCTCCAATGATTGATATTCTCTTTCGGCGTTCGCCAAATCTCTTCGGCACTGAGTTTCGATCCATTCTTAGAAACCTTCACCGCACCAGCTCCCACGCCATAACCCGCCGAGCAATAAACGACATCCTCCCAAATCACGGGCGAAGCCGCCGTCGAAACGTTGAAAGGAAAAGCATAACGCCATAACAACTGCCCTTTTTCTGGACTCATCGCAACCAAACCGCTCTGAGTGAAAAAGATCACCTGCTTCACCCCCGCCACCGTGCCGACAACTGGCGTCGCATGGGTGATCTGATCGTCCTCAGCTTTCCAGATCACTTTGCCATCCGCTTTGTTCAAAGCCAACAAAGCTTGCCCCTTGCCACCACCTGCGACATAAATCCGCTCGCCATCGATCACTGGAGATGCCGCATTCTGCCACCTGATATTTTGCGCCCCATGATCCTGCACCAAATCCCGCTTCCACACCTCACTGCCGTCTGCCAACTTCAAACAATGCACTACTAAAAAAGCATCAAACACATACACCTTATCACCATCGATAGCAGGCGTGGACCGCGATCCATCACCGCCCTTGTTAGTTTTAGTGCCAGCTCCCCCACCACCGTCTAACTTGCCACCCGCACCCAAATCCACCGACCATAGTTTCTTGCCACTAGCTTGATCAAAAGCCACGCAAGTCTCGATATTCTTTTTGCCCTCCTTCTCAGTCACCAAGGTCACCACCCTGCCTCCACCTATCGCAAAAGAGCTGAAGCCATTTTTGGTTTCGACCTTCCACACACTTTTAGGCCCAGCGTCAGCAAACGCCTTCGCCGAAATCGATTCCCCCGTAGAACCATCCCCTTTCGAACCCCGGTAAGCAGCCCAGTCCTCAGCATGAGAAGGCAAAACAGAAAAAATAGAGACAACAGCGAGGGACAACAGTGGTTTGATCATGATATCTGAGGAAAAAATAAATTTTGTCAGCCATACGCTATACCGCTACCGCCATTGGTCAATACAAACTGCGCCGGAAGAGAATACCGCCGATTAGAAAACCCGATCTCTTTTCCCAGAGCCTTTGAACCACCTGAATAGTTACATCCCTCAAACTTTTATCCAGCTCGCCCAAAAATATTAATACTCTCAACCTCAAAATCATCTCCCTCATCAGTGACGATCAGTGCCATTTGCCTTCGAGTAATAATTTCCGGCTGTCTCACTACGCTCGGCTGTGGTTAACCCCCCGCATAAAAACCCCTGCAATACCTCAGCAGTAGAATCGGTCATCGCTTCTAAGTTGCGATGCTCTATCACATATAGCTGCCCCTTAGCCCCCCTTACCACGGACAAGTTTCACCGAAAAAACGCTGATAAAACTCCTCACGCCGCTCCTTCTCGCTTAACTCCTTCGAGATCGATGCCCAAATCAACGCACGAGCCGTCGCCTGCATGTCCATCCCCATAACAAGCCTTTCCCCCTCGCTTCGCTGCATCATCTTCCGAAAGATCATCTCATTAATCTCCGGCGCAGTGTCCTTCACGGCAAAACCCGTGTTAGCATATCTGTCAGGTTCAATTTTACTGACCATTGTTCAAGATACGCGACATCACAGCCGGTCGCAATCAAGTTTTCGACATCAGAGAATTGACGCTCAGAAAGAGAATCCTTTGACCAATGCAGCTTGGAAAGAATAAGATCTTCTTTGCTCACCACCCACAATTCAAAGTCTTCTACTCGAACTCTTACTCTCCTCATAAATTCGTGCACCCGAAACTCATCCTTCTTCTGAATCATAAAATCAATCTTGGTCAAAGTCTCCTGATGAATTGCATTAAAACTAGTTTGGGCTATGCATGCTTCACGAGCAGCCGTATCGGACACATAATACCCACTTCCCAAAATCGCCGTAATCCGCTCAACATCTTCCAGCTGAAAGGCCACTACCAGATCAATATCGCGGGTCATGCGGGGTTGAGCGTAACAGTTGAGCGCAACCGAACCCGTAAGCATATAATCTATTTCAGCTTTCTCAAGCCGCTGAACAACATCACGCAAAGTTTCTAATTCTTCTGTCATTTTTAATTTGATTTTTTGCTGCGCGTTCCCCCATTCCCCTCACAAAAACCCCTGCAATACCTCAGCAGTAGAATCGGTCATCGCCTCTAAGTTACGATGCTCTATCACATGCTGCCGCCCCTTAGCCCCCATCTCAAGCCTGCTCTCTTTTGATCTCAACAAAGTCGCTAACTCCGTCGCCAATGCCGAAGCCTCCCCCGGCGGGAACAAAAGCCCACCGCCACTCTCGCTGATCACTTCCGCAAAGCCTCCCCCCTCAGGCTCGACCACTGGAATCGCGCAGGTCATCGCTTCCAATACCGACAAACCCTTAGGCTCCACCGCCACCGAGGGAACAGAGAACACATCAATGCCTGGAAAAAAGGCACGCTTGCCTTCGCTATCAGGTGATATCACCACTTCATACTGATCCGCCAGCCCCCCACTTCGTAGCTTCTGCTCCTGAGCTTCGAGAAAATCCCTATCTTTCTCCATCAACCAACCGCCCACCTTCAAACGAACCTTTTCCATGCCAGGCATTTTTTTGAGTTCGATAAAAGCCTGCACCAACAAATCCAAACCCTTCTCCGGACACAAACGAGCAAACGAAGCCACCGTAAGACATGACTCAGATTCAGCCCTCCCTCTTTGTTCAGCACAGTCCGCAGCCATCCCACTCAGCGCGTCCGTATCGATACCTAACTTAGTAAGCCTAAATTTCTCCGTCGGAATTTCCAGCATATCACCCATCGCCGCAGCGTAGGGTTCATTGAACACCAAAAAACCATCCGCCTCAGCCGCGATGCGTTTCATCTCCACCAGCACCTGCTCTTTGTAAGGCGGAATCAACTCATTCAAAAAAACATCATCCCCCTGTAAATTCACCACCACCGGCACCCCTAATTCCTTTTTGATCAACGGCACGATGCCACCAATCAGCAAGTTAGACAGCACCACCAAGTCCGGTTGCCCCTCCTCACGCAGCCACTTCATCAAGCGCATCACCTCCTTGCGTTGATACCCCGATTCCCCGCGCGCCATCGACAGAGCAAGACCACCCAACTCCTTTGCATCCACCTTGACCGCTCGTGCCGTGAGCCGTGCAATCAGAGCAGGGTTATTGAGCCAGCGGTCAAAAAATCCCGGCAAGTGACGAAACAGCGGTATCTTCTGTTGCAAAAAAACATTGATCCCACCAAAAAAAACCCGATCCACGCTAACATCCTCCTCATCGGTTCGAATCGGCGTATAAAGTGGCAGCAACTTGATATCCACCCCGCGTTTCATCAACCCACGAGTCACCGCATTGTCATGCAGACAACTCCCGCAATACATACCAGCAGCCCCGGCAGTCAAATAAATCACTCTAGCTTCGTTCAGACGCATCTTTTTCTTCTGCTATATAACCTATAACATACAAGCGCGCAGCAGACATTCATTTTATAGGAATGAAGTGATTACAAAATTCGAACCATTTTGCAATCGCCATTGTCTAATACCTCAAGCATATTAGATTATCATGAAAATCATCAATTCCCTCATCATAGGCGCCTTAGGCGTATTCTCAGCTATTTTTCTACTCAATCCAGGAGCAGGCATCTTTTTCGAAATACCCGACAACTTCCCCGTGATCGGCAATCTCGACGAAGCCGCTGCCGCCGCGCTTCTGATCAGCTCTCTAGCCTATTTCGGCTTCGATGTGACCAAATTGTTCAAAAAGTCCGACAAAAAAACGCAAGCGACTAGCAAGCAAGAAAAAAAGAAAGAGGTCATCGACATTTGATCGAAAACTAAGTAGCTTCATTGAGGATCAGAAATCTGTGACCTCATAGACTTGAGATCGAAGCCTCAATTCCAAGTCAAAAATAGTTTTTATGAATTTATAAAAACTCCTTGCAAGGCAAAGTATTTTGTTCAATCGTGATGACATGATTGAACCAAATATTTCTACTAAGCTGACCACCTTCGCTTCGGCTTTGATCGATCAACAAGAAGCGCGCATCCTCATTCCCGCCAAAGACCCCTCCACTGGATTCTGGTTTGGTGGCGGCAACACCGTTCAAGATCGTGATGGTTCGATTCTCATATGCGGGCGCTACCGCAACTTTGGTGACTCACGCACCGGCACCGGAGCAGGCGCACGTGGTCTAGAGCTGGCTATCTTCCGAGCCGATTCCCCTCATGGAGAATTTTCTAAGATTGTTAGTTTTTATAAATCTGACCTCACCTGCAACGGACGAGAGGTGGTCTCCATCGAAGGCTGCGCCCTGCATCTCACCGAAGACGGCATCGAGCTTTTCATCTCCACCGAGAAAGATGATAGCTACCCAGAAAGCCACAAAGATTTCCAAAAACCTGGCACTGGCGTCTGGTCCATCGACCGCATTCACGCGAGCAAAGTCGAAGACCTCAGCCCGTCCAACATCGAAGAGATCGTCCCTTTCGGACTACCTCCCTACCTGCACGTCAAAGACCCCGTCACCACCGACCTACCCGACGGCAGCCTTGCCTTGATTTACTGCACCCATCCTTTTTCTTGGTCCAGCTCTGGCACCTCTGTTATCAGGCGAGCCCCTGGCACTTCTGAGTATCAACATCTCACCGATACCATGCTTGCCCGCGGTCCCGTATGGGACATCGCCGCAGCACGCGTCACCGACCGCCTGCCCATTCCAAAAGTTGGCGCTTTTGCAGATCAGCCAGATCAGTCACTCTATTTCTATGACAGCGCCGAATGCCTGCGCCAACTCGATGACAACCCCGAAGCCGTCGCCCGCCCACGGGGTTGGTCCTGCGAAGAAATAGGCGGTCTCGCTTTTGGCGTCGATGCCGATTTCCCTCGCATCGATTCCATCACCATCGAAGAACCTCTCTTCATCTCCCCCACAGGCACGGGCTGCTCTCGTTATATCAGCACCCTAGTTACCGACGAAGGCATCTTCGCCACCTGGCAACAATCGCAAAAGGACCTCTCCCAACCACTGGTCGGGCATTTTCTCAGCAATGAAAAAATTGCTCAATTGCTAGCATGAAACTCTCCCTCAATTCCTCCACCATCAAACCCACCCCACTGCTCGATAAGATTCGCGTAGCGGGAGAAGCCGGCTACGATGGCATCGAACTATGGGCTACCGAGATTTATCAGCATGTAGGACGCGGAGGTGAAGTCTCCGATATCGAAAAAGCGCTCGCCGATCAGGGACTCGAAGTCCCCTGCTTCATCGCCGTGCGCAACTGGGGCGAGACAGTCGATTGGGAATACCAACTCGCGCTCGATGAAGCTCGACGCCGTTTTGAACTCGCCGCGCGCCTCGGTGCACCACTGATGGTCTGCACCCCACCGATGCTCGAACCCGATATTTCACAACTGCACCTGGGATATAAAGACCTCTTGCAAATCGGTCGCGATACCGGCGTGCGTGCCGTGCTCGAATACATCAGTTTTTTTAAATCGCTCAATAACCTCAAAGACACCGTGACCGTGCTCGACCGCACTGGCGATCCCGATGCTTGCACCATCCTCGACGCCTTCCATAATTGGAATAACTCCACCACCCTCGACGACCTACGCGCCCTGCCATTGCAACGCATCGCCCATTACCACATCGACGACGCAGCCCTCGGCAAACCCTCCGGCACCCAAACAGATCCCGACCGCGTCATGCTCGGAGAAGGGCAAATCGACCTCGCCGCTGAGATACAGATACTCAAAGAAAAAGGTTACGACCAATGGATCAGCCTTGAATTATTCAATGCTGAACTGTGGGAAAAAGATCCGCTCGAAGTAGCGAAATTAGGTTTAGAGAGAATGCGCGAATTGCTAGGGTAGACCCCGCCTGGCGTAGGATTGACTCTGTGACCCGAGCTAAGATTGGGAAAGTTGCTAGGAAAAAGCTGAAGTTACATGATTTGACCATCGGAGGAGGACTGAGCACAACGCAAATCGAGTCCTACATGGAAAAAGCTGCCCTGCTGCAAGAAAAGATAGAGCAAGATCGTGTTGAAATAGAAGAACTCAAAAAGCAGCGTAAACTTCTGAGCAAGCACATCGAGCATAAAGAGTTGCCTGAGGGTGAAAGTTTTTTACAGCTGGCGACGCGAAGTAAGCAGTTTATCGATACTATCAAGATCATCGCCTACCGTGCAGAGACAGCGATGGCAGATTTTGTGCGCCCCTTGCTTGGAGCGCATCACAAAGATGAAGCCCGAACGTATATTAAGAAACTATATCAGTCAGAAGCAAATTTGGTTTCTGATGAAAAGGAAGGCACGCTGACTGTGGAAACACACAGTTTAGCGACTCCCAAAGAAAATGAAATCCTCAAAAAACTTTGCGAAGAAATCAATCTCACCCAGACCGAATATCCTAACACGAAAATGAAGCTGATTTACAAAATGGCATCATGATTGATCGCTGCGTGTCCGGTGTTCTGAAACTATAAAATTCATGACGATAACCCTAAAAATATGCCACGCCTCCTGATCTTTCAGGATGAGTTCGGACCCCCTACTCGGATTCCATCCCGAAGGGATCAAAGGTGACAGCCCACGGCATCGCCGTGGGCTGTCGCAAAAATCATCGTGCCCTGAAAGGGCTCCATGTGGGGCAAAACTTGTGAGCACTTCAGAATTTATTTCACGCCTGTTGCTGCATTGCAACCAAGGGATGGTGATGATGTAAAACCACGGATTAACCTTGGCCTACCTCCTAAAATCCCTTTGGGATAAGAAATCGAAAATTTTGACCTTTCAAAAAATCGCCCTACCCTTTGCTACTCAAGCCTACGCCCCAGCTGGTGCCAAGTCGCCAGGCAGCTCATCTTCGCTCTCGTTTTTGGCTTTACCGTCTTCCCCATCAGCCATCTTCGGCGCCTCTGTAGGCACTTCGGGAGGTTTAGGGCTGGCAGGCGGATTTTTCAACTCGCCGTGTTTCATGATTTCTTTGATGTGCTGCCCATCAAGAGTTTCGTATTCGAGCAGACCTTGGGCGATGATCTCTAATTGCTTGCGATGAGCGCCTATCAGCTTCGTAGCACGATCATAAGCAGTGTCGATGAGGCGCTTAACTTCGTTATCAATTTTCTGAGCGGTGGCCTCGCTGTAGTCACGAGTGCTGTTGCCCATATCGCGAGCGAGGAAAAGATGCTCGTTGTGACTACCGTATTCAACCATGCCGAGCTCTTTGCTCATACCCCATTCGCAAACCATTTTGCGGGCAATGTTGGTAGCTTGTTGGATGTCGCCACTGGCGCCAGCGGTGACATTGCCAAATTGGAGTTCTTCCGCCACTCGCCCACCCATGATAACCACCAAGCGGTCGAGTAAAAAATGTTCACGAACACTGAGTTGATCGTCTTCGGGAAGATACATGGTCATTCCCAATGAAGGTCCGCGCGGAATGATGGTGACTTTATGCACTGGGTCGGTGTGCTCAACCAACATGCCAAGAATCGCATGTCCCGCTTCGTGGTAAGCCGTGTTCTCTTTTTCTTTTTCTGAAATTGCCAAACTACGGCGCTCTTTGCCCCAACGCACTTTGTCACGCGATTCCTCTAGCTCTGCGAGAGTCACCGCTTTCAGATCACGTCGTGCTGCCAATAGCGCTGCTTCATTGATCACATTAGCGAGCTCGGCACCAGAGTAACCCGGCGTTCCACGAGCGATGATTGCCATGTCCACGTCGGCACCCATTTTCACTTTTTTGGCGTGCACCTTGAGTATCTCCTCACGTCCTTTGACATCCGGCAGGTTAACCGTCACTTCACGGTCAAATCGACCAGGTCGCAACAAAGCTGGGTCGAGCACATCTGGACGGTTAGTCGCGGCGATGATGATCACCCCCTCTTGAGTATCAAACCCATCCATCTCGACGAGCAAAGCATTCAAAGTTTGTTCACGCTCATCATGTCCTCCACCCATGCCGTGTCCACGGTGACGTCCAACAGCATCAATCTCGTCGATAAAAATAATACACGGCGCGTTCTTTTTACCTTGCTCGAACATGTCGCGCACTCGCGAAGCACCCACACCAACAAACATTTCCACAAAATCAGAACCACTGATACTGAAAAACGGCACGTCCGCTTCTCCTGCTATCGCTCTTGCTAACAAAGTTTTACCCGTTCCTGGAGAACCTACTAGCAGCACACCTTTAGGAATTTTCCCGCCAAGACGTTGGAATTTTTTTGGATCGCGCAAGTATTCGACAATCTCCCAGACCTCCTCTTTCGCTTCCTCAGCACCCGCGACGTCTTTAAAAGTCGTCTTATTAGTATCCATCGCCATCAGTTTGGCTTTACTTTTGCCAAAACCCATCGCGCCCTTGCCAGCCGATTTCATCTGATGGCGGAAGAGGAAAAACAGCACAAAAATGATAATGAACAGTGGTAAAAAGGTGATCAACAAAGCTGCCATGGTATTGCTATCGGAGGCAAAATCGTGAATCTGCAGATTGCGCTCTTTCAACATCGGCTTCAGTTCATCTTCGACAAAAGCTAGATTGATCGGGCTTTTGAATTGTTGATATTCTTTCTCTTCATCCAAGCTCTTTTCTCCGCTCGCCCCGTTGGCTTTCACTTTATACCAACCACGCAGGTATTCTTCGCGCGTGCCTTCGCGCTCGACCAGCGACAAAACTTTATCCGCACTTTCATCAACATGGATACGATCTTCCTGCAGCAGTTCCTTGAACTGTTGGTAGGAGATCTCTTCTGCTCCACCACCATTCCCGCGCCCCCAGATCGCCAAGGCAAAAAGTCCTAACGCCAGACTCAGCAGCAAAAAGCCACGCCAGTTAAAAGTAGAATCGTCACCAGAGTTTTTAGGATCTCTTTTTGGTGCTTTATTTTGATTTTGTTCGCTCATCTTAATTCTCCCCCACTAGGACAGGGGTTCATTCAGCGTATCACATTCGCCCTGTATTGCAATTTCTAGTAGCAGCTTTGACAAATATCATGCACGGCCATAGGAAAAACCGACTCAACTGACAGTTTTTTTGCTTTGCCGCGCGTTAGCGATCGCCGGCACGGCGGCAACAAACAAGCTAACTCCGCCATAGAGTAGCAGGACAAAAAGCACACCTCCTCCAAACTTGCTATCGAGCCCAAACAGCGAGGCAGCGATCAACAGGCTAAGGTTGATGTTTTTCATACTCGACTCGATACCTAAAGTGCTCGAATCGGTGGCGGAAAATTTCAACAAATGACGTGATCCCCGCAGGATGATGATTTGAACCAACAAGCAGTAGCCAAAAACCAAGATCGGAATGCGGCGGCCATAAGATTCAAAATCGATACTGCCACTGCCCAAAGACCCGATCACTAGGGTAGCTAACGCCACTAGACTGGCACGGATGATCCACACTGATGACCAATGAGCGATGTTTTTTTTCATCCAACTGCCCAAAAGCATACCAAAAGAAAGCGGCAACAGTAGAAAAAGAAAAATCTCGCGAATGATCACCCCACTGGGCATCGCAATTTCCGGCGGGATGTGCTCTGAAGCAAATAGCCTTAAAATCAAGGGCGAAGTAAACAGCGCCAGCAAGGTCATCACTCCAGTCAAAGCGACCGATAAAGCGACATTGCCTTTACCCAAATGAGTATAGATGTTGGACATCGAGCCGCCCGGCATCGCCGCCACCATGAAAAAACCCACCACAATCTCAGGCGGCAGGTCGAGTAATGCCATCATCCCAGCAGTGATCAATGGGATGCCGATCAGTTGATACAGCAGCCCCGCAATGATCGGTTTGGGCTCTACGATAACTTCGATGAAAGAACGCAAGCGAGTCACCAAGCCCATGCCGAACATCGCCAATACCAGCTGCGTGGAAGCGACCAGCTGATGGTAATCAGAGTAGTGGGCAAAAAAATCTTTAATCATTCAAAAGAGAGTGGAAACAAATAAACAAGCTCAATCACAGTTGGATGATATCGCCCTCTTTCAAACCACTGAGGATTTCGATAACTTTATCATCGGACCTGCCCGTTTTGACCGCTTGTTTTTTGCCGCCTTTCAAGCGCACAAACGATTCGCCTTTTTCTGTAGTCACCGCTTGTTTAGGAACCGTCAACGCTTGAGGATTTTTATAAATTTCAAACAGCACCTTAGCCGTCATGCCAGGATACAAACCTTGAGTATCAGTAAGGATTTTCACCGTGCCAGGAAATCCTCCACTAGCTAGTGGCACGAACTTGAGAATCGTTAGTTCACCTTTCAAAGAGCTGTCAGGTATAGCAACAGCAGTGACTTTAGCGACAGCTCCCACTTTCAATAAAGAGAGTTGTTTTTCGGCAATAGAAAGTTGCAGTTGTAGCGATTGAGGCTGAGCCACACTCATGAACACCTCATGAGGCATCAGCTTGCCACCAGGGATGAGCTTTTTCTCTAACAAGGACGCCGCACTCCATTTACCACGATGATCGGCACCGTAATAGACGATACCGTCATGGGGAGCTAGCACCTTAAAGGAAACAAGGTCAGCTTTCATCTCCTGCAAATGATCCGCAGCTTCTTTTTGGTCGCGTTTCATTTTTTCGATTTCGAGTTTTTTCTTTTTGAGCGCTTGAGGCAATGACTTAGAGCTCTTTTCCCAAGCGATAGCTGAGGATTCCGCTTGATCCTGAAGCCGCAACAACTCCCTCGGCAATTTGGTTTTGAGAGTGCGCGCGGTAGATAACTTGATCGATGCCACGCGAAATTTTGCCGCAGCGACACTGTTTTTTGCACGAGTGATGATGATCTCTTCGGTTTCTTCAGTCAGATCATCCGCTGCATACATTTTCTGCAACTGATCGAGTTCCTCTTGTGTGTAGGAAAGGTTTTGTGAGTTTTGCTTGAGCCCTTCTCTAGCCGATTTCTCTCGTTGCACGCGGTCAACCGTTTCAAAATAAGTCAAAGCTTCTTGCGCGTATTCTTTGGAGCGGCGACGCGAAACCAAGGTGATTGGCGTAGACTTCTCGAGTTCGAGCAAGTCTAGTTCCGCTAACTTGAGAGTTAAGGATGCAAGAGGCTGATTGAGCTCGTCATTTTTGATCGCCTTTTCCAACTTTTCAGTTTCGAGCTGAAGCAATAGCCCCCCCTTCTTAACCATCGAACCATGAGGAATCGCACTCACCACAGAGAGTGAAGTCCAGCGCTTGGGAGCGAGGCTGATGCGCGTGCTTTTCACTGCAGCAAAAACTCCAGAAAGCTCGACTTTGATTTCAAAAAGCTTCTTTTTCAGCGTATGCGTCGAAGCGGCAACGATAGGTTTTTTTTTGTCTTTAGTATCCTTTTTGACGGTTTTTCCCGAATCGCCAGTAGGCTCTTTTTTCTCAGCACTCGCTTCAGCTGATAATAAAGCTGGCACACTGACTAGAGAGCAGAACAGCAAAAAGGTGAGAGTGGCTAAAACTGAGGTTTTCATATAAGCGCATAGATTCGCCCCGATTCGCACAAAGGGAAAGTCCCTATTTGCGTCATTTGATTCCATCCCCAGAATAACAAAGCCAGTTCCAAGGCTTTTCCCAGAAATCGGCTTGCCACAGCCTCTTGAATATTGCTAGAGTCAGCGCATGCTATTCCGTTTCAAATATCTCCTGCTCGCGCTGGTATCACTTCATCTCGGCCTAACAACCCCTCTGTTTTCTCAAGAGCTGAAGATCGAGAGGAAACAGCACTTGGTTTCTTACTTGCAAGATGGTGACGAGATCCTAAAAAGATGGATCAAATCCGGAAACGGTTTATACGAAGCTCGTTTCATTGTCCCTTCCACCTTCTTAAACCTACAAGAGCTCCCGCCTATCGACCCCTTTGCTAACGAAACGCCTAAAGAACAAGCTGACGCCATTAATAAAAACGCAAAAAAAGTCCTCATCCAAGCGGGTCTTGTTTTTGGGGAAGGAAGCAGCGTCAGTTATGACCTACCGCACTCCATGCTGACAGTTGTCCAAACCCCCGATCAATTAGAACTATGTGAAGCTTACCTTTCAGGTGGTTGTCATCTTACTTATCAGCAAATTTCCGTCCGTGCAGAAATTTACGAACTCCCCTCACGCCTCGCACTTCAACTTCTCGAAAGTTGCGAAGACCAAGGAGATCACACGCCCGAGCGTAATGCCGTTCGACAACTAATGAAACAAGGCGATGCCAAACTGATCGCCCTCCCCAGCATCCTATCCCGCTCCGGACAACGCAGTAAAATCATCGACGCTTACGAAGTCCCCTTTCTCGCAAACGCCTTACCGCAAAAAGACGTCAAAGCAAAAAAAACGCCGCAGCCGCTTGAAATCACATCTCGCCCTGTCGGCACCCTCTTCGAAGTCGATCCCGTGCTCGGTGCTGACAACTGGACTATTGATCTATCTTTCCAGCTAGAGCACCACACCGGCCCGCCTGAATTCATCGACGTCAGCGATCAACTCAAAACCCCCGTATTCCATAACAAAGAGATCACCACCCAAGTCACCCTGCTCAAAGAAAGCTACCTCCTCATCGGCACCTGGAAGCCCACCGGCAAACCCGAATATGAAAACAGCGACCTGATGCACGTGATCTTCCTCACCGCCAACGTGCAAAACACCCGCGACTATGGCGTCCTAGCTCCTCAAGAAAACGAAGCGAGCAAAGCACCTTCCAAAAAATAACCCATCCCATTCATCCTCTGCGCCTCCGCGTCTCTGCGTGCCCCCCCTCTTATTTCAAATTTGCCTCCGGCGGTCTCCTCCCGCGAATGCGGGATCCGGCTCAAATCTCAAATTCTTATCCGTGTTCTCCGTGAAATCCGTGGTTCAAATTCTTCCTCCCCCGCTTCCCCCTAAAACGCATTCTTCCACATCATTGATTCCACCGGTCGATGCGTTCGCTCATTATACTTCGCCGACTTTTTATCACAATAAGGATTCAAAATCTCCCCTTCCACCAGAAAATAAATCAACTGCCCAATCGGCATACCCGCGTACACTCGTACCGGCTGCTTGACCGATATCTCCAGCGTCCAGTAATTACAAAAACCCACATCTCCCTTACCCGCCGTGGCATGGATATCGATGCCCAGCCTACCGACACTCGATTTCCCCTCCAGAAACGGCACCGTTTTGTGCGTTTCCGTGTATTCCATCGTCGCGCCCAAATAATTGATCTGCGGCTCCAGTACAAAACCCTCCTCACCAATCTCAAAATGATCAATCTCATTATGCTTGCGCGAATCCAGCACTCGATTGGAATAAGTCGCCAAGTGTTTGCTCAAATGCACATCATAACTATTGGTGCCCAAGCACTCACGGTCGTAGGGATCCACCACAATCTCCCCCCTCTGCATCGCTTCCAAAATAGCTTTATCCGACAAAATCATGCCCTTTCTTTATGCGAATCCCACCACAACGCAACTTTTTCAATCATCCGAGCCACTTTTAACTATTCTTTTTTAGCCTTTTCGTTTGCACAACGCCAAAAGCTCTCTACTTTCCGCACGCTATGGCTAGAAAAGCAGGAAAAGCAAAAACACGTAAGGGTGTCGCAAAACGATTCAAAATTACCGGCAGCGGTAAAGTGATTCGTCGTCGCCAAGGAAAACGTCACCTATTGCGCCGTAAAAACGCAAAACGGAGACGTCGTCTTGGACAAGCTACTTTGGTAGCTGCATGTGATGTGCCTAACATCAAGGCAGATTTGCCTTTTGGTTAAGCAGCACACCCTATCGGTTCGCACCTCGGTGCTTATCGAAGATCAAACACGACCTGAGTGACTGGTTTCGAAAAAGTCTGTGAAAGCAGATGACGGAATCTAAAGAATGGATGAGTCACCAGATCGATTAAAAAAACAGTCCGTTCGGAGGAATAAAAAATGCCACGCGCAACTAACGCACCAGCAAGTCGTAAAAGACGGAAACGCATCCTGAAGAAAGCCAAAGGCTTTCGTGGATCACGTTCTAAACTATACCGCACAGCAAAAGACGCTGTGTTCAAAGCTCAATCTTGGGCCTACCGCGACCGCAAGAATCGCAAACGCATGTTTCGCCGCCTGTGGATCTTGCGAATCAACGCAGCGTCCCGCTCACGCGGATTGAGCTACAACCGATTCATGGAAGGCATCACTGCCGCCGGCATCGAACTCGACCGTAAAGTCTTGTCCGAAATCGCCATCCATGACGAAGCCGCTTTTGATGCCATCTTTGAACAGGCTAAAACGGCTCTCGAACAAAAACACGCAGCGGCATAAACCGCCAAGTAGCATGGGCATCCTGCCCATGTTTTTTTGCTAAGAGAAAGGCTGGGAAGTCGTAGTGGGAATCACCTTCCCCTACACCCTTCCTTTCCTCAGCAAAAACAATCAACCCAATTTGTAGTGAAGCCGGCCAAACAAGCCGGCTTCCTCGTTTCCCAAACACAGCACATGTTAGACGAACTTTCATCCATCCAAAGCGACGCCCTCGCTGCCATCGAATCTATCGACAGCGAATCCTCGCTCGAAGAATTTCGCATTCACTACCTCGGCAAAAAGGGACGCCTCACCGCCACCGCCGCCGGCATGCGCGATGTAGCCAAAGAAGACAAACGCGAGATAGGACAAAAGCTCAACGAAGTGCGCACCACCATCACCGGACTGATCGATACCCGCACCGCACAACTCGACGCACAAAAAGACGCCAAAGCCGTCGCCGGCATCGATCCCACACTCCCAGCCCGCAGCCTACCGCAGGGAGCCGGACACCCACTCAGCCAAATGCTCAACCGAGCCGTGGACACCCTCCACCAGCTCGGCTTCGCCATCGCCGAAGGCCCCGAGATCGAAGACGAATGGCACTGCTTCGACGCCCTCAACACACCCGAAGACCACCCCGCTCGCAACGAAAAAGACACCTTCTATTTCGACAGCGGCAAACTGCTACGCACCCACACCTCCACCGTGCAAGTCCGGACCATGGAAGGTGCCAAAACTTTACCTGTCCGAATCATCGCCCCCGGCTCCGCCTTTCGCCGCGACGAGATCGACGCCACCCACTCCATTTCCTTCACCCAACTCGAAGGTCTCTACGTCGCCGAAGAAGTCAGCTTAGCCGACCTCAAAGGCACCCTCGAATACTTCTTCCACTCGATCTTTGGCAAAGACACCGAGCTACGTTTCCGCCCACATTTTTTCCCCTTCACCGAACCCAGTTTCGAGATCGATATCAAACTACACACCGCCGGCAAGTCAGCACGCTGGATCGAAATCGCCGGTTGCGGCATGGTAGATCCAGCAGTATTCGAAGCCATCCACAGCCAACGCAAAGACGACCTATTCTCCCCCGACCAAGTCAGCGGCTTCGCCTTCGGCCTCGGCATCGACCGCCTAGCCATGATCCAACACGGCATCCCCGACCTCCGCCTCTTCAGCGAAAACGACCTCCGCTTCCTAAACCAATTCGCCTAAACACCTATCCGCATTCATCCGTGTGATCCGCGATTAAAAATTCTTCCCCTAAAAAATTCCTACCTCAAAAACTCTTATCTTATCCGTGTTCATCCGTGCTATCCGTGGTTAAAAAATCCTCATCACATCTGCATCATCTGCAATCCAATTCTTCTCCCCTAATAAAACTCATATCTTATCTGCGTTCATCTGCGACATCTGCGGTTCAATCCTCCCTCCTACCGTGCGAATACACCAACTCGACACCCACCCTAGTTCACCATGAAATTTTCACTCAACTGGCTCAACGACCACCTCGACCTCAACGACCTCTCCGTAACTGAAATCGACGACCTGCTCACCTTCGCCGGCATCGAAGTCGAAGGCATCGAAACCCGCGGCGCCGCCATCGACCACTTAGTCGTCGCCCAAGTCATCAGCTCAGACAAACACCCCGACGCCGACAAACTCAGCGTCTGCCAAATCGACGCCGGCACCGACTCTCCAGTGCAAATCGTCTGCGGAGCCAAAAATTATAAAGTCGGTGACAAAATCCCCCTCGCTCAACCCGGCTGCGAACTGCCAGGCGGCTTCAAAATCGCCCCCTGCAAGATGCGCGGCATCGAATCCCACGGCATGATGTGTAGCGCCAGCGAACTCGGACTCGCCGACAGCTCCGAAGGACTGATGATCCTCGACACCGACGCCGCACCAGGAACCCCCTTCGCCGACATCGTCACCCCCGACACCATCTTCGACGTCGAGATCACCCCCAACCGTCCCGACCTACTCTCCCACCTCGGCCTCGCCCGCGAACTCTCCGCCCTCACCGGACGGAAACTCAAAAGCGACATCGCCCACTACCGCTCAAGCGACGACAACTGCCAGCCCGCTGAATCAAGCGATATCGACATCCAAGCCCCTGAAACCTGCCCGCTCTACAGCGGACACTTCATCCGAGGCATCAAAGTCGCGCCCAGCCCCGATTGGCTCAAAGAAAAGCTCGAAGCCGTCGGCCTGCGCCCGATCAACAACGTAGTGGACATCACCAACTACATCTTACATCAAACCGGACAACCCCTGCACGCCTTCGACCTCGCCAAACTCAAAGGTGGTATCCAGATCCGCTACGCCAAAGACGGCGAAACCATCACCGCCCTCGACGGCGAAAGCTACCCACTCAACTCATCAGACCTGGTCATCGCCGACAGCGAACAAGCGCACGCCATCGCTGGAGTCATCGGTGGCGAAGACAGTGGCGTCACACACAGCACCACCGACATCCTACTCGAAGCCGCTTATTTTAATCCCAGCAAAGTGCGCGCCACCGCCCGCCGTTTCAATCTCAGCACCGACTCCAGTTACCGCTTCGAACGCGGCATCGATCCGCTGCAAACACTCGGCACTTCCAAGCTCGCAGTCGAACTCATCCTGCAGCTTGCTGGCGGAACCGCCGACCCGCAGACCCTGATCTCTGGACAAGTGCCCGCAGCCCCCGCTGACGTCCCCTTCGAACACAACGCCTGCCACCGCCTGCTCGGCCACAACATCGGCGATGACAAAATCGACAGCATCCTGACATCTCTCGGCCTCGAACCCGACGGCGGTGATTGGAAAATCCCCACCTGGCGACTCGACCTCAGCCGTCAAGTAGACCTGATCGAAGAAGTCGCCCGCGTATTCGGACTCGACAACATCCCCGCCCGCACCGTCGGCAGCTACGCAGCCGCGTCGAAAGAAGACAACACCTACTCCGCCAACCGCAACTTGCGTGACCAGTTGGTGCATCAAGGATTCTACGAAGCCCTCAGTGTCAAACTGATCGCCGAGTCCCAACTCAGCGACGATCCCGCCACCGCGATGAAAGGCGGACTAGTCCCGATGCGAATCAAAAACCCCATCAGCGACGACTACGTTTACCTACGCCCCTCCGTCGTTCCCAGCCTACTAAGCATCGCCAAGCACAATGTCAATCACGGCAGCAGCGCCCTGCGCCTGTTCGAACTCGGCACCGTATTTTCCGCCACCCCCAAAGGGCAAGCCATCGAGCAAAGCAGCCTCGGCCTGCTCATCACTGGTGATCGCGAACCTACCTCTTGGAGAAAACCACAGCCAGAGACCCTAGACTTCCACGACCTGCGTAGCGTCATCGAAAGCCTCTGCCCCGGACAAGATATCCAAATCCACCCGATCACCCCACAACCAGGATGCCACCTCGCTTTGGCTGCGCAAATCCGCATCGGCAAATCCAAAGCAGGCATCTGCGGCCAGCTCACCCCCGCCCGCGCCCGCGAAATTGGCATGGAAACCCCCGTGCTAGTCGCCGAGTTCAGTGCCAACACCCTCAACACCGCCCGCAGCACCGAGCGCCGCTTCGCCGAGCTGCCACGCTACCCCGCCAGCACCCGCGACATCGCCATGGAGGCACCCGCCGATCTCCCCAACAGCGACATCGAAGCCATCTTTGCCAAAATCGACCAAAAACTGCTCGAAAGCTATTCTCTCTTCGACGTCTTCAGCGATCCCAGTGGCGAAAAACTCGCCGCCGACAAAAAATCGCTAGCCTACACCATCACCTACCGCCACCCCAAGCGCACCCTCGAACAAGCCGAAGTCGAAGAAGCTCACCAACAGATCCTAAAAACCCTGAGCAAAAACTTGCCAGTGGTCTTCCGTTAAACAGAAGCAGTTGAGCCTCCGTAATCACGGTGATAGCGAAATAACGACCCAAGCTTTGTCCGACCGGACAAAGCTTGGGTCGTTATTGGGAAAGCGGTTTTTAATATCGCCTTGGAAAAAATTAGGGGAATCGCGTTCTGAGGGAACTATTATTAGAATACCTCATTTGATTACAAACATCCCCACAATTTATAATCGCCACCGTAGATGCTTTCGCTAAATTACTTACACTCAGTGAAATGATGCTGTAACCCCAAGGAAATAAATCACAACCTTAATGAAATGCCTACTAACTACCATCCCCATCGCACTGTTCATTCAAATTTCCTATTCCCAAAATACTACCTCGAGTCCATGGCAAGAACACGCAATTCAAGAACTACAAGCGGGTAATGTTGTCGAAACTTTTGCTCTCTACGCACGTGAAATCGAACTCAACTGGTATGCCCCTGTTCCCACTCCCCCCAATTCATTACTGGAACACGTCGGCCTAAAATTTGAAGCAAGCAAGCTCACCTCTACCCTCTGCCTCAATGCTCTGAAAACTAAGTTCAACTTAGAAATTCCAAGCCCCACCCCATTTATAGAACTGGGCAATAGCTATTCCAAACTAGGAGAAATGGAATTGGCTTTAGTCAATTTTGACAAAGCCCTAGAAATGGCACGTCGCGTATTTGGTGACAAGGAGGACAAGCGTTTTTGCGATATTTATTTCAATTGCGCAAAAGCTTACGACGAAAATTTTATGCATAGGGAAGCTCTCATTCTATATGAAAAAACAATCAAATTGAATCCGGATTACCCCAATGCCAAAAATTTTTGCGCTCGGTTATTATCCACGTCACATGATTCGACTTTGCACGATGTCAACCGGGCACTTGAGTTGGCAAGGTTAGAATGCACAAAATCCCAATGGAGAAATCCAGCTTTCCTTGACACCTACGCCGCCGCCCAAGCGGCCAATAGAAATTTCACTGAAGCTATCAAATGGCAACTTGTTGCCATAAAAAATGCAGATGAAGGCGAACTTGCGGAAGCCCTCGAACAACGCTTGCAGCTTTATCAACGCAGAACTCCTTATCGGATAAAACTCGCTAAACCTGTGAGTAAATCTATAAAAGATGCTGGAAATATCCGACAAATCGAGCGCTTTGTGAAACGGTATAGCCAAGCAACTCAAAAACATTCTTGGGATACCCTTAACACAATGATACATCCTGATTCCCTAACGGCAATGAAGGAAGAATTCCTAAGCGCTTTGCTTCTGGCAGTAGAAGATAAGGGAGCTGTAAGCCGAGACGAATTACAACGTATTCTAACCCCTTTTAGAGTGAAATCGATTCCTGAGTTCAAATTGCTGACCGGCAAGGAATTCACCAAATCCATTAATCGAGCGATTCATGGCAAGTATTTCACTCAATCAGAACTAACACCAAGAAATCTCGCGAAAATTGAAATCGCGAGTATTTCAGTTTCCAAAGACGATGGCATCACGATTGCTATCGTGAAACATGTAGCTTCGTGGAAAGATAAAAAAATCGAATGGTATTCCACAATTTTTCTGACACAGATTAGTGAATCCATGAAAGTCCTCTCCGCTCTCCATACTTCAAAAAACTTACCCGACCTTGTTAGTGATCAAATCAAGGAGCTGAAAGAAGGCATTGACCAAGCGTATTACGATGAGTTGAGGGGAAATGATGGAGCCCTCACAAACTTGATCTACCATTTCATTTTCAGGCACTTCGATCTTAATCAAACGGATATAGTTAACTACAAGAATTTTTTTCAAAAAATTGGAACGCAGGTGCATCCAATAGTTCTGGAAATACTGAAGGACCCCAAGAATTACAAGGATATTGTGAAACAGGATTTCCCCTTACGTCAGCAATTTCCATTTAATCGTGCTTGCATGCTTTTAGGAGACGCGCCACCAGAAGCCGCCGTGCCTGCCGTTGCCCCCTTCCTCAATCATCCAGATGTGAAAATCCAAAGGGATGCTGCCAGCATAATCGGCAAAGTTGGCCAGTTATCGTGCATTCCACATCTCCGCACTATTTTCAAGCACTCCGATTACAATCTTCGCTACTATACCTTAATAGCCGTTTTGCAGGCGCTTAATCGTAACGAGCTTCCAGCAACCTATTCTTCCGAATTGTTCCCAGATGTGAAACGTCTACTTGAAAAAAACAAACACTCCTTATATGCAGTTGAAATCCTTCATAAACTTGATCCTGACAAAGCCAAAAAGTTTTTCCTCTCACCAACTTTTTTCTTTCCTGATTCAAAGGACTTAATTGCCGTTTTGGAGATTTATGCGAACGAGAACATTTTAGTTCCAAGAGAAAAATTACTACCCTTGATTGATGCCCTCAATTCAGCTAAACGAGAAAGCATGCGGACTTTTCTTCTTAAACGGGTCCTTCATGCGCTCGCTCAACACAGAGAACCCGAGGATTGGCCACGGTTAGAGAAAATGATGTCTCACCCTGAAGACGCTATAGCCATAGCAGCAGCTAAGGGACTTCTTATTTCCAAAGGATTTGGCAACATCATGAAACGTCTTGAGGAAACCGAAAAGAAATTCGGCTACAATTCGCTTTCAGATCATCAACGCTATTACATCTCTGTAGCTAGGAGCGATACAATGTCTGAATTTCTAGGGCTGTGGAGGTATCTCAACCCAATCATTTTCAACTCAATCAACAACCCAAGTGCCGATGACTGGAAGGATGCTCTAACCGGCTACAAGGCAATGGGATTTACCAGTAAATTTGAGGCTCTTCGTGACGCGCTCTCCCTATTCGGCTCCAACGGCCCCTCCGAGAATTCAGAAATACGAAAAAGACAATTTAAGAATTTGAGTAAAAAGAACAAAGACGCGCTTAAAGCTGCAGGAAAAAGATATCGTGACAGCCCAGAATTATTCGATGTGATAGCTGCAAAATTTGTTCTCGCCAATCCTGAAAGCTTTCAATGATGGCATCTCCTTCTGTCCATTTCCTCTTATCCGTATCCATCCGTGTAATTTACCTACGAGTGATGTTCTCCGGCTGTCTTGCTACGCTACGGCTGTGGTTCACACCCCCCATTCCAAACTTCTCTAAAAAAACTCTAGAAACCCTGAGAAAAAACCTGCCAGTAGAGTTCCGTTGAGAGCACCTATTCAATATTCCCCCTCCATGAATCAGGCTCTCTGTGTTGATGAAAAACAAAGGTGACCACTACGAGTTCAGCATCCATTCGATAAATCACAGCGTAGGGAAACCGACGTAAAAGAAATTTTCGATACGCCCCATCCACGGGTGACCAAGCCTCTGGCATCATAACGATAAGATCTAAACGCTCTGATACTCTGTTATGAAATCCAAGCCCAATCCCTCTGAAACCGATTCGTAACCCTCAGTCGCACGCCGCAATTCATCAGCAGCAGGCAGCAGTATTTTATAACGACTCACCTCGCTATTTCAGCTAAAATCGAATCCACAGCACGATCTCCGTCCAGCGCCTCAATTCCCCCTGATCGGTACGCCTCAAAGCGGCTTTTAGATTCCTCCAAATGCTCCCTCAAATGAGGAATAGCAGAATTTGCAAGACTATCTTGCAACCGCTCCAGTAGCTTTATCCGCTCACGTTCAGGTAATTTCAAAACCTCTGTCTCTAACAATGCCACTTCCATAGTGAGCAAATTAACGTATTCCTCCTGACAACAAAAGAAATAAATCACGATAGCTCCGCTTTATTTTCCATCAAATCGACACAATGCTCACCAAAATCTCATGATCTTCATCAAAAAGTCGCGATTCCCACTTCTGCCGCGAAAACCGATCATCATTCGCCCGCATCCATAACAAGGTGTGTGTATCGAGTAAATAGCGCATCTCAGGTCATATTCTCCCCTATCGTAGCATAGATTGACAATTCTGAAAAAAAGCATTGCCAGCCGTCTTCGATTGAGTCACTATGCAAACACATAGAACGCGACGCGAACTGAAAACTTTCCTGCAGTGTTCGACTACTTTTGGCTTCACCGGGTTGGATCCGTTGAAACGTTAATGGAGACTAGCACGGAGGTGGCTGTCAGGCCTTCACTGGAAGGCAAAAGCCCCTGCTGCGGTTTCCGCCCTGTTGAGAAACGGGAATACAAACCCCGAAGTCAAAGACGGCACAGGTGGGTCAACCACGAACAGACGTCTTAGCCGATCAAGGTCTAAGGCGTCTTTTCATGTCCAGCGAACCCTTGAATGCAATCAAGCCTCACCACATCACCGACATCCCCGTCGCAAAACTATTGGTATCGGCTCCCACTTTTTCCTGGGTGCGGAAACCCAAGTAACTGAATTTGATCCCCACTTTCCTAGACAAAGGTATGCCCACACTGAGCAGGCCTCCGAGATTGCCCTTGCGGTCATTTTTGTCCACTCCATTCACCGTCGATACCCCACCGATGCCGTAACCCAGCCCCGCACCCACCCACAAGCCTGGGCGAAAAGTGTAAACCAGATGCCCTTGCAAAGTGTAAAAAGGCGTTTGTTCCACACGGTTGCCGTTCCAAAAATCGTCGTTCTCGGTGTACAACCAAACCGAACCGGTTAATTCAACCATCCACTTACCTCGATTATGCAGCACACCGAACTGCGGGCGAATCGTAAAACGGTTGCTGCCCAAGTTGAGCAATTTATCGCTGAGATAATCCCCAGTGGGCAATTGCACCACCAACCCCGCCCCTACGATCGTTTCACGATCCATTTTAGCTCTGTATTCAGCGAATTTTTTTCCCTGCAATGGAGGAGCTCCAAGTAAATTGATCGCGAAGCGGAAACGCGCATCCATCAAACCCGAGCGGTAAACGCTGGCGACTTCGCCATCAAGCAAGCCCTTCCAGGTAGCATCCCGATAACCCTGAGTGAGATCAATCCGAGCCGATTTCTCCAACAACTCAAAACTACGGATATATTGAAATACCACCGAGTGCATTTCCACCTCCACATCCTCGATCAACAACACTGGATCTAAAAGAATATCTCCTGTGGTATAAACGTAGCCGCCACCGGCAAAATTCATGTTAACCGGCAGATGACTCCAGCGCCGTGGCTCAAGCTCCTGCCCCTGACAAAACAAGGCTGAGGCACCGATCAGCAATAAGCTCAAACAAAAAGTGCGTCTGAGCTTATACCGCCCGTCAAAAAGCACTCGCTTGACGCCCCTGACATCAATTTGAGTAATAATTCTTACAAGCAAAGACCCTCCCTTATTCATTCTTCGTAGCAGTATCAATCACTTTTTCCCAGCCGCCATCTCCTTTATCGCCGTGATCACCTGCTCCTCCATGCTTTCATCCCACAGCCCGGGCAAACCGTAATACTTGTTCGATCCACCTCCTTCATAACCACCTTCTTTTAGAACTCGCAAACTTGGGATATAAGCCATCACGTCATTGGAATAAGCCGCTACCCAAGTTCGTTGTCCGCTTATTTCTCGCTTCAAGCGCAAGGCGTAGTCCACCACCACTTCACCACCCAAAAAAACAAAATCAATTTCATTTCCCAACTTCCACACCTCCACCGGATAAGGATAAGTCTTAATCAAGCCTCCTTTTTCCTCGATCTGCTTCAAATAAAGCTTAGCCGAAGCCACATCATAAATGTTCTTCGATTTCAGCAACTCCTGCAACTCCGCCTTTGTCGGCAAGTGCGCCAATTTTGCCTGCACCTCACGATAATCCGTTTTCAGCACAGCCGCCAGCTCAGGCATCGGTGAACTCACCACATCCTCCACCGCATTTGCCAAATCTGCGCCATACTGCTTTGCCAACTCCACTGTCTTACGCGGCAGTGGATTCTGATCCGCCCCACAGCCTGCCCAAAACAAAGCCGTAGCACCTGGGTATTTTTTCTCCAATTCAATCTGCGCAAAGCCAGGGTAATCTCCACTCCACTGCATCACACTCAGACAAGTCGAATGGCAAGCATAACCAAACAACACTGCCCGCACCTTACTCGTCTCTGGGTCGCGCACAGTTAAGACCGGCACATCATGATCGACAGGCCCCTTCAACACGCCTTGTTCTCGCCATTCCGGAACTTTTGTATAAGGTTTGTTCTCCCGTCGATTAACAGCAAAAACCGCCTTACCACTACCCCACTGCACTCGGGCAGGCTTCAAGTCTGCCAAAGATTTACCCGCAGCATCCACCACCTTGTCATGCAACACCGCTGCATACGCCTCAATCATGCCCCGCTGTTTTTCATCCAATTGCCAATAGTGTAAAGGTCCCAAACAGCGATTCACCACTGGACCAGTATGAGTATGCGAAGTGCAAATCGCAATCTGGCTTCTTTCCAAGCCGTGTTTTTCTTTCAGTGTTTTACATACCCGGTCGGAGGTTTCTTTATCGATCCCCACCAAGTCCAAAGTGATCACCACCGAGCGATTACCCTTGGCATCTTGCATCGCCAGAGCTTTACCCCAGAGATTTGTTAATTTCCCGTCCGCTGGAGTTTTACGCCCACCATAACCTGCCATAAAAATAAATTCATCCGGCGTGACATTGGCTTTGGCGATGCCTATTTTCCAAGCACCTTTACCCGTTCGATCCGGCTCCGCTTGCTGCGCACCGATCAAAGGAGCAAAAATCAATAAAAGAAGTAAGACAGCGGGAATTTTTTTCATATCTAAAAAGGGTTTCATAGTGATGAAGCGTCAGACACAAAAAAATCCCATCCGCTCAAAGATAAAAATAACTACTCACCCAAAGTTGCAGGGATCACCACCTTGTCGAGCCATTCTTTAGCTTTTGCTCTGCCTTCTTCATTGAACTTATGCCCCGAGTCCTTCATCTCGAACATCTCAACTTTCATGCCACTCGCTTTTTTAGCAGCCGCTTCCGTCTGCCCCGCAGCTGGGCTATTCTCTCCCCAAGTCGCAAACAAATAATTCCCCTTACCACCTTTGATCCGCTTGGCACTAAAACCCGCCCCACCATCAGCGATGATATAAACATTAAACACTTCCGGATAGCCCCCCTTCGATGCCTCACCCAGTACCCCGACGATGCAATGCGCACCATTGCTAAAACCTCCCAGAATACAAAGCCTACGGTCGATATTAGGAATCATCTCAAACAGCTTAGCTAAAATAGGCTGATGATACTGCTTCCAGATTTTTTTGTAGTCCCCCACCATATTTGATTGGCTCGGAGCATTCATACCTTTAGGAAAAGGCAGCCCTACCGTGACAAAGCTAGCCCTATCTACTAAGCCCATGTCCGTAGCATTATTCGATCCGTCGCCACCGCCCATCCAAACAAAAAGAGGCACAGGCTTGGAGCTATCGTAGCTACTGGGAATCGTAACCCCCACTTGAGTAGGTTTGCCATGTCGATCCTCCACCAAATCAGGAAAGTCTATTTTGAACTGCGCTCCTGCTTTGACCTCTTCCGCAGGCTCGCCCCCCCCGCTCGGCGTCGATTTCATATCCGAAGCTTTGCCCTTTTTTTCAGTCTGCCACTGCTTGATAAAAACCTGATCCTGCTGACTCAAACTGATAATAGGAATAGTGAACTCCCGCTGATCCGAACTGCGCGCGATCGTAACCTTATCTCCCACCACCGTTTTGATCTCCGCCTCGATCACCTTCCCCTTAGCGTTCTTAAAGGCGCGCGCATGGGCGAATTCAGAAAGGCTCAACACACACAACAGCACAGCAACGAATGTTTTGATCGATGTTTTCATAAGACCTTTACCTCATACAGCATAGCCAGCCGACCGTAAATCAAAACCTCAGATTTTAGAGCGAATCGCTAGACCTAAGCCTAACAGCACCACTACCTCAAATTTATCCGTGCCATCGGTGAAATCTATGATTCATTGCAGTCATGAAAATTTTAGTCACTGGAGCCACGGGCAAAGTCGGTCAAGTCTTTCTCAAACAGCTACTTGCTGATGAGCGTTTTGCCCACGCCTCAGCACGCGCGCTGTGCAACAACCGAGAAGTCGAGACCCATGACCGTCTCGACATGGTCAAAGGCTCCATTTCAGATCGTGCCGTGGTCAAACAAGCCCTCGAAGGCATCACCCACATCGTGCACCTCGCGACTTGCAAAGAAATCCCCGAGACCGTCATGGATGTCAGTATCAAGGGCATGTTTTGGTTACTCGAAGAAGCTCGTATCAGCTCCACCTTCGAACGCTTCGTCCACATCAGCGGCGATGCCTCGGTCGGGCATTTTTTCTACAACTACGACCGCCCGATCACCGAAGAGTTCCCCGTTAAAGCTTACCCCGGTTGTTACGCCCTTTCCAAAGCTCTCGAAGAGACCATGATCGAGCAGTATTACCATCAGTATGATTTCAACGGCTGCTGTCTGCGTGCCCCGTGGATCATGGAAAAAGATGACTTCAAATACTCACTGTCTTTTGGCGACGACGTATTCGGCGGCCCGCGTTGGTGTGAACTCGTCACTCCCGCTGAAGCCAAACAACATCAGGAAAACTCCACCATCCCCGTCATGCTCGATCCAGAAGGCAAAGCGGTGAACCGCAATTTTGTCCACGTCGATGATTTGGTATCCGCCATCCTCACCTCACTCGAGCACCCAGCTGCTCATCAGCAACTCTTCAACATCTCCATGGATGAACCCGTCAATTACCAATTGGCTGCCGATTACTTGAAAGAAACCCGCGGCCTCGACTGCGTCGGCGTGAAAACCCCCTTCTATTCCACCTGGCTCGACAACAGCAAAGCTCGCCACCGTCTCGACTGGAGTCCTGACTACGGTCTCGCAGAACTCATCGACGCCTCATGGGATTACCAACGCGCTGATGGCGATCAACGAAAAATCTGGTATCCTGGCTGAACCACCGCCATTCACCCCTTTGGCACCGCCACCATATCGATAAGCAAGCCCCTCCCCTTTTCCAACAAATCTGGAATCGCCACCTTCGAAGCCGCGGGCGGACGCTTAGCATCATAATACTCCGGACGCAGTTGGTTCAGTGCTGCCGAGTCATCGTCATCAGAAACGTAGTAGGTCGCCTTGACCAAGTGATGCAAACTACCTCCGGATTTCTCTGCTATCAGTTTAAGCGCAGTATAAAGCGACTTCACCTGATCCACTGGTGGCTCCGCCACCGAGCCTACCATCCCACCTATATAGATCACTTCGTCAGCATGGATCTGCGCAACTTTGCTATACACTGGCGAAGGTTTCTCCCCTTCAGGAGTGAAATAGAATACCCCCTGCTTCGTCTCCGATTTACCCTCCGCCGCTGCGATCAGCTCAATTTCGGTAGGATAAGAAGAAGATACCCACTCCACATACACCACTGGCGGAATCGGACCACCAGCAAAACTCGCTTCGATCGCTCGCTCTACCACCTGCCATTGATCCACTTTTCCTAAATACAAATTCAACTTCGCTACAGAACTCAAATCCGTATCATAAGCTCTAGCAATACCTTCATGATACAGGTATTTTGGCAGACCTGATCGACAAGTCCAACAGAAACCTAGCCCACCTTTGGCTACTTAGAAAAAAACCTCTTAACAACAGCCACCAGAGCAATCACCCCAACGATCAAAAACTTTTTCATCGCCAGCAAAGCGACAAACAAACCTTTGAGCAAACCCGTTTTAGCCGCCACACCACCCGCCACCAAAGCAGCCAAACCATAACCCGCTACCTTATCCACCCCAGGCGAATAATCTGCGTAGCGTTTGCCCTCATCAAAATCAATCATCGCAAGGATCTCTGGAGTCGCCTCTTCAATCTCCGCCAACTGTGGCATTCCCGCAATGGCATTAAGCACCATCACCCCATGACGCCCCAACAAGCGCAGGTTGTAATTCAAGGTATTCTCTCCCCCCTCCGATCCAAATTTGATCTCCTTGGCCCAATACATCTTATGCGTCTCTTTGTCGTAATGCGGAGGACTTGCCCAGCCTACTAATTCAATCGCATCATAGCCCTGTTTGATCCGCTCTTCGCTCGCCGCCGCAGTGCCGCTTTGCATATCCTTCAACAGGCTAGCATAATCTATGCTCTCCGCATCCTCATCCGTCACATAACCATCCTCCTCATAATCGACCACCACACACCAAGCATTCGGACTCAGAGGATCAAAACCCGCAGCCACAATCATGCCCAAAGGTTTCGCTCCCGACGGAGGGTTGCCCCATAGCTTATTGAGAATCACTTCAGTGCCAGACGGATCCACAAAACGATACGCCTGCGGTAAGTTAATCGTCGCCAAGCCACTACCCAAAGCGATATCCCCCTCCTGATAGGTTATTTTCTCCAAAATCTCAGCCAACTGCTTCTGCCGCTGCAAATCTTCATCACTCACCTCAGCCCCCATAGTCACCGATGCCCATCCCATTCCGATCATAAATACCAAACTACTCAAAAAAACACTTTTCATCATGCTCACCACTGAAGGTAAAATACCGACTAATAGCAAGCCTTCTTTTGCTCTTTTGTTAGATTATCCCCAAGCTAGACTCAGCTCTTAAAATTGCGTATAGAGACGCCTTACCTCATTATAATTACGAGAATCCGACTTCAAAGCGACCATACCAGTAACTACTATGACCTCCGCATTGCTATCGCCAACGGATTGCAACACAATGCTCTCACAATTAAAGTATTGCCATACAGTTAAATCTTGTTCATCATAGTTTTCGAACCCAATATTGATATTATGTTAAAAGGATTAATCGGAACAGCATTGACCGTCGTTGTAATCGTAGTAGTGCTCAGATTGTTAGGAGTTTTGTAAACGCCCCTCTACTAAGAGGAAAAACCCCAGATCAAAACCAGTCCAGCGACGCGTCTCGCTGTTGTTACCTAGTGTCCTTATGGTCAGGACATAGCCTAGAATGGTTCAGGCACCCAAATAGTTGCCCATTTTTATATCAAGCCTCCCATTGGAGCGCCTCGCTCGCTATTACCTTCTTTCGCTTTAGCAGCATCAAAACGTCCCCACAACATTTTTTTCGCACAACTACACAAAAAAAGTGTTGCCCAAGCCCACAGTCTCGCTAACGGTTCTCCATCGCCGATTGCTTATATAGCAAATGATTGGCCGTTCAAAAATACAACCACACCTATGAAAAAAATAACATTGCCTCTGATCGCCTTTATTTTCGCTTCAACTATCGCCTTCGCTGGCACAGTCAGTGCTGAAGAGGCTTCCAAAACCGTAAATGAAAAATGCCCAATCAAAGGCAAGGACGTCAATCCCAAGTGCACTTATGACTTTGAAGATCAAACCTACGCTTTTTGCTGTGGAGACTGTCGCACCAAATTCACAGATGACCTAGCGGAAAGTCTTTACAGCCAAATCGGTGGCAAAGCAGCCATCGATGCCGCCGTCGATCTCTTCTACACCAAAGTGATGTCAGACAAACGCGTGAATCACTTTTTTGAGAACGTCAACATGAAGCGTCAACACAGCAAGCAAAAATCCTTCATCTCTGCTGCACTCGGTTCACCCGTCCCCTACAAAGGTAAAGACATGCGTGCCGCACACGCCAACATGGACGTCACCGAAGCCGACTTCAATGTCATCGCAGGCCACCTGCAAGCAACCTTGGAAGAGCTAAAAGTGAAACCTGATCTGATCGAAAAAGTCATGGCAGTGATCGCTACCACCAAAGATGCTGTGCTCGGAACCAAAAAGAGCTAAGCCTAGCCTTTCACAGACCCTGCTTCAACGCAGCTGAAATTAAAAACGACGGTTATCAGCCGTCGTTTTTTTTGCAACTAGTTAAAAGTAGAGTAGGTGTCCTCACCCGCTGCCCTTCCCACCTCACACAATCGGCGGGTGAGGACACCCACTCTTCCTAACCTTTCAGCAGCGAGCTTGCTCAAATTTTACTTTTTTCACATCACAGCAAATTACTGCGCCGCCCCATGCCTAGCATTGATCGCATCACCACTCGCCGCTTCCCCCTCGAGATTGCCATCAAAGTGGAACAGCGCCAAGGTTGATTCATCACTAGAAAATCGTTTAGCAGGCTTAAATTCTGCATCATAACGACGGCGTGAACTGATGCGCAACTCATCCATCGCCGCATCCGCAGGGCGAACCCCAGTATTCATCGAGCCGATCTGGATCGGTGGCCGGAACTTCGTCGGCAGCAAGGGTTCCGCAGCACCCGCTTTTGGCGACGCGTAGGTCTCAGTCGATGCCAGTTTGCCATCCACATAGAGCTGCACCGTCGTCTTCCCTCCATCATCAAGCTTCCATTGCATCGCCACGTGATGCCACTGCTCCGCCTTCCAATCTCTGATATTCGCAGAAGCTGCGCGGTGACGGTAGCGCGCACTTGTCAAAGAAGCACTCAGATGACCACTCGCACTATAGGTCAAAGCCAAAGCATTGACATTAGCAAGCGTCGGATGCTCAGGGCGTATCGGCCCCATGTGAATAAAAGCGTGCTCAATAGTTCCACGCGGTCCCGTAAGTCGTGGCAAAGGAGTCCACTTCGGTTTCACCCAGAACTCAATCGTTCCTTCATCCCACGGAGTTTCCGCCGGTCCAGGTGATGCGAAGTGCATCGGAAAATTAAGCGCCTCACCCTCACCTAAGCCCTTAGTGAAAAGCTCCTCCGGCGGCTTTTCCATACGACGAGGCGACCCAAAGCGCCGCGAGAACTGCCATTGCCCCTCGTCGGCAGTCACTTTGAACCGCACCACCACTCCTGGCACCTCTTCTGCAAAACGCATCATAAACTTGTCCTCCGGACGCCAGATCAGCGGCACTCGCTCTTGAACTGGATAAGACATCTTCCCCAAGACCCGAAGCCCGTCACTGGCAGTAAGCGACACCTTCACCCGATGCAGCGGACGGTCACTCAAGATACTAAGCTCCCCCTTGATAACCGTGCCAGCTCCACTACCGATCGTCTCATGTCGAAAATTCAAATCCTGCATTTCTAATCCCAACTGAATCGGAGTCAGATTGTTTTTTTGACTAGAAAACTCACTCAGAACAAAATACTGCAAATCGACAGCTTCTCCACCATCGAGAAAAGAATAACTAACCCTCTCCGCCCCAGCCTTACGTGAAAGTTGCACCACACAAGAACTTCCTGATCTCGCCTTGACTCCCAATTCTGCAATAGGAATCGCCATTTCTACGATCCAAATATCACTTCGCTTTGAAGTCTTAATTTGTACCTGACTATGCCAGTTTTTATCAATAACTATTTGTGCCTCCACAGCCTTGCCTCCGAATGTCGCATGATAGGGAGATGCGATAAAATGCGTAGCTGTCTGCGATCCATCCTCAGACACCACCCAACGTCGACTCTCAGTCGCTTGCCCTTTACTCGGAACTTTTTTATCCCGAGCAATGGAAAAGCTCACCTCATCCCGACCATCCGCATCACTGCACTCAAATGCCACATAGATATTCTTATCATCATAAGCCAAACGCGCCCGAGTTTCTCTAGCTTCTAACTGCAGGCGATCCTCACGAATAAAATTGCTCGCCGGCTGAGCCGCTGCCCAAGTTGCCTCACTGAGTTTGCCATCGATGACCATCTGATCACTACTACGAACAAAACTCAACCTGCGTCGTGGCAAATCCCGTAAAAACCACGCCGGCATGGTTCGCGCGGTGATCTTCTGCTCGAAACTGCCAGCCAAAGCCGCGATCTCTTTTTCAAACTCTTCAAATTCAAGACTAGAAAGGTAGCTGTGTGGGTTACTTCGTCTGCGTGTGTAGTGATACATCAACTCTTTTTTGTTCACACTCTCATAGATACTCTGCCAACGAAGTGCCGCCTGCTTCAGCTCCTTCTGCGCCAGCCCCAGTATTTGCTGGCACTGATCCCGTTCCCCACGCCCAATCGCCCGCTGCACCTCCATCACCCGCGCCCGATGACTCGCCGTGATATGTGCCCCATGAGTCATCAAATACATATTGAGCATGAATCCCAAATCCTCGCCCGCCAATATTCCCTTCTTCTCCTGGAGTTTACGCGCCAGATCCAAGGATTTCACAGCCCGCCCAGCAGCTTCCGCCTGCCCTTGCATGATAAGCGGAGCATCATCCACAGGATCTCGCTCAAGAATCTTCTCTGGAAAAGCAATGAACGAGTGGCTGATATTTTCCGCAAAAGCTGGTGCAATGAGCGGCCCCATCTGCGATCCAAACCAAAAACGCGCTGCTCGATCAGCAAAGGTCTTGCGCTGCAACGGCGGAGCTGAACGTATCCCCAAATCCTTCCACATCGCCTCCGAGAAATCCTTCGCCCCAGGGCGATTGACATTCCACGCACACTCAGCTCCCAACAATTCAGTGAACTCACGCCAACCTAAGCCACTCAAGTTACCAAACAGCATGTCATCATGTTTCGGGTAATACATCGACCGCGTCCACAAGGGCGTCGTAGTGAAATAAGGCTGCCAGCCCTTCCAGTAAGCGTATTCAAAATAAGTGTGGAAGTTACGCTTTCCCCAAGCCGCACGCATCCGGTCAAACGGCAGCCGCTCGGACTCACGCACCGTGACCAGTATATCTTTCGGTAACAACTCATCCAAGCGCTTCACGAATTCCACCAACTTGCGTGTTTCTGCTTGCGCTACTTTCCTAGCCCCGTCACCCGCCCCCATCTCTTTGCTCACGTCGGCGTAAACCAGATCCGCGTCGAGTTGCTCTGGCGAATAGGGATAGACCACCGTGACAAACTCGCAGTCCGGCACCAACTTGCGAATCTCCCTGTAGTAAATACCAAAAACCACCGCATCCGCCTTAGCATGGTCGTCTCCGTAAGTTTTTTTGCACAAATCACAGCGATCATTCCACAAACCAGGATTGCGCCAACCACCGCCATCCGCAGCATGTAGATAAAAGCCCTTATAGCCGGCATTCGCTACAATCTGCGCAGTGCGTTTCGCTTTTTTCTCATGGTAACTCAATCGCGACCAACAGAAATAGCGATAATGTGAGCTGTGATAAGCCACCTGCTTAAAATCCGGATTATCCTTATCTTGCGGGAATCGCCCCACCGCCGTCGTTGCCGACATCATCGTGCGAATCCCACGAGCCAGACCGTATTGATGGATCTCTTTGAAGGCAGCTTGGGCAATCTGAGTTTTGTCGCCAAACTGACTGGGTTTCAAAAAAGAATGACTCCATGCCCAATTGATCTTTGCCCGCAACATCCAGTCGTAATGTTTTTTCTTACGCTCTACCCATTGCTTGGCCGTTTCACGAGCTAACTCCACCTTACCTTGAGCTTCCTGTTGCCTCAAAGCATACCACAAACCTCGCCGAGGTTCGCTCATCGGATAGCCCAACTGACGTTTTTTGAAATCTGGCCAATCCGTGATGTTCGCCGGTCGCAAGCTGAGCTCGCCGCCTTGCGTTGGCTGGATAAGCTGACGCGCCGTCACTGCCGCATAAAGCGTGCCTTGTTTATCATTACCCACCAACCACAAATGCGTCGCCCCCTCCTCATTCTTCTGAGTGCGAATCACATAAGCTTGAGCTTGCGATTTTTGCGCAGCGCGAACTGGCTCCGGGAGAAGTTTCACTGCCGGCGCCGCATCCACAGTGATGAGGATGATCAGATTCCCCGTAGGCAGAACCTCACCCAACTTAACGATCTGCAGCGCCTTCTCACCAAGAGAAACCACGCGTTGGTTGATCTCCTCCGCCCCGAGCTTCGCCTGAACCGACGGCCCAATCACGATTTGGAATCCCTCTAGCTCCAGCACCTCCCCCGCTGCAGCGATCTCCCGAGGATAAGGAATCAGCGTATCGAAGTCCGAAGCCGCCATCACCCGACCCAGCCCCATGCAGATAAAAAAACCAACTAGTAAAAGTGTTCTCATAGATGCCTACACCTAAGCCTCTGGTCTATATTTTTCAAGAAGACACTATGCCACAAGACTTGATTTCACTTTTTCAAGTCCACCAACACCCCACTTGGTGCAAAGCCCCCCTCGAATAAATCACCTCCACTAGAACGACTCGCTACAGCTATAATCTCAGTGAAAGATCTTAACTCGTCCATACAAAATTCGAGATTGCTCCACACATTAAAATGAAATTGTGACTCCAGCACCAACGCCGTAGTTACTATCCCATAGGGCGGTGGCGGAAGCGTATTGATTGAGCATGTAGGAAAGCCCCGCTTGAGTGGACCAGTAGTCGAGAGTGTCGTATTCAAGATCACCAAAAACACTGAGACGCGGGGTAAGCATCAGTTCTCTGCCTAGCGTGATGCGAGCTTCTCCATCGGAACCCACCCAAGCGGAGGTAGAAAGATTGAGCGGCAGCAAGTAACGGATGCCCGCAATCAATCGATCAGCTTCTCGAGAGGCGTTGAGCCCCTCCATGTAAACACCCGCAAAAACTGAGGTGAAACGATTGAAGTAACGGTCGTAAGTGAATTGAGTTTCCCACTCAGTTCCTTGCACCCCTTGCCATCCCGCTTCCCATTCCAAAGTGAAAATGTGAGCTGCATTTTCATAGCGGACAGCCCCTTGAGACATATTGCTCAAGACATCAGCAAAGCCAAAAAGATACCATGAGTTGTGATAAATCGCACCTCTATTCGCTTCGACATCAGCACTCGCCGTAAAGTTGTTGTAGCGCACGACTCGCGCCATGCCTGCCTTGACGTGGTAAAGCAAATGGCAGTGGAAAAACCAATCCCCTTTTTCGTTAGCCTTAAACTCGATGGCAGTAGTTTCCATGGGTGCCACATTAACCGTGTGTTTGAGCGGCGAGTAATCCCCCTGACCGTTGATGACACGAAAAAAGTGCCCGTGAAGGTGCAAGGGGTGATGCATCATCGTGCGATTGATGAAAATGAAGCGAACCACTTCCCCTTCATTGATTTTGATATCGTTTCCGGGTTTCAGTATTTGGTTATTAAACATCCAAATGTAACGGTTCATATCACCATCAAGAGTGAGACGAACCTCCCTAACTGGAGAGCTATTTTCGAAAGATGTTTTATGAATACTTTTAAGATGTTTGTAGGGCGGAAACGGACGGAGGGTTGACGCCACGCCGCCCTTAGCAAGTTTGGAAAAACGTGCAGCATCCTCACGCAGCAGGAAGTCATACCATCTTTTGGGATTGTTATGAATTTGACTCATGTTGCCCATCTTAGGCATACCCGCTTTTGGCATCGCATTGGCCATTGCGGGTGAAGCAGACACTTTCATGCCTTGCATCTTCATATTGGATCCAGGTTGATCATGCATGCCCATGCTGACGGATGAATCCGTGATCCCCATGGTGCCCGCAGGAGTGAGGGCAAGCATTTTTTTCCAACCAAACATTTTCATAGGGTCGTAAACAAAGGGTTGCGGCATAGGAGCCGCAGCATGTTTTTCTCCAGAACCAATCCAAAGTGAGGCACGCCCTGACCCGTCTTGCGCAGTGCTGGCAAACTCATAGGATCCATTCTCAGGAACTTTTACGATGACATCGTAAGTCTCTGCCACAGCGATAAAAAGAGGTTCGTTTAATCGGTAAGGACGCACGTCCTGACCATCAGCCGATACAATAGTCATGGGGCCTCCAGCATATTGAAGATGGAAATTTGTGCTGGTTCCACCGTTGACGATGCGCAGCTTGACCGTATCGCCCGCACGAGCATTGAAGACAGATGAGGGTTGCCCATTGATCAGAAACGCATCATAGGCGACGTCGGCCAGATCCATCGGGGGCATCCTCATCGCTTCGCGTTTCCAAAACTGGGCGATGCGTTCAGTCTTCCATGCACCTAATAGACTTTGTGCAGTTTTTTTCCTCACCCCCATATATTCAGAACCTCGGCGAAGCAGTCGCATGGTCGCGGATGGAGCGCGATCCGCCCAATCGGAAAGCATGACGACGTGCTCACTTACCGATGATACATCATGCTTCCTAGGTGAGATGACGATGGCACCATAAAGCCCCTGTTGTTCTTGGAGGCCGGTATGAGAATGATACCAGTAGGTGCCTGCTTGCCGTATGGGAAAACGATACGTTTTGGTGGCATGCGGTTGGATCGGAAGAAAACTTATATAGGGGACTCCATCTTGCAACGGTGGAACAAGCAGTCCATGCCAATGCAGCGAAGTGGGTTGATCCAAGCTGTTCTTAACATGGATGACCGCCGTGTCACCCTCCCGAAAACGCAAAACCGGCGCAGGGATGGAACCATTGATGCCAATGCCCATGACAACCTTGTCGGAGAAATGAACCTGCTTTTCTGCAACATTAAGGCGATACTCAACCTCCCTAGCTTGAAGCGTCGCAAAAAAAGCAGTGCTCGCAAATAGAAAAAGAGAAGCCACTACTCCCGCAGTTGCAAATACGTCCTTTTTTTGTTTTCTCATAACTCCCTATACCTAAGCGTTGCAGCGCCATTTTCAAGAAGTCACTGTTCACTTTTTTTGGAGTGCTGCGGCTTGACGCAGCTTTTCTGAAAGAGCGCACGGCAATCACTCAAGCCTTAGAATAATCTAAGCAGAATCTCACATCCACGGGAGCAGATAGCCGAAGCCTATAATTATAATACCAGTTAGTAAAGTCTGAGATTACCTCGCAGATCCCGAGCTGGTGTCTTTACGGAATTTGAGTTTTTTAAGCTTTTTCCCAACAGGAGCAAGTTGTTTGCCTTTCAAGCGTTCGACGTCTTGGGCGATGCGAAACCATTCTTTGGACATAGATGCCACTCGCTGCGGATGCTGTGCGGACAGATCGTTCATTTCGGTGCGATCATCATCGAGGTTATAAAGCTCCCAGCGACCACGTTTGGCAGATGCAATTTTCCACGCACCCTGGCGCAAGGCTCGATCATTGGCGTAATGAAAATAGAGCGTCTCATGCGGGGTGCGGGTTTCACCCTTGAAAATCGGCAGCAACGATTTGCCTTGCAACGGATCGATATGGCGCTCGCCGATTTGTTTAGGATAGTCAGCATCAGCGAGATCGATAAAAGTAGCCATGAAATCGATCAAATGTGCGGGTTGATCGGTGATCGAACCCGGCTTGGTTTTCAGCCCCTCTGGCCAATGCACAATAAGTGGCGAAGAAATACCGCCTTCATGTTGGTTTTGTTTGTAGAGTCGAAAAGGCGTATTACCTGCACAGGCCCAGCCAGCATCGTAGGTCCAGTAGGAATTAGCATCCCAAGGTTTGAGCTTACGCCCTCGGGTGCGTTCGAAAGGGCAAGCACCGTTGTCTGAGCAAAATAGGAAAAGTGTGTTGTGATAGAGGTTTTTCTTTTTCAGATAATCCACTAGGCGGCCAACATTTTGATCCAAGATATCGACCATGGCAGCGTAAACTTCCATACGCTGCGCTTCCCAGCGCTGCTCTTCCTTACTCAGACTATCCCATGCAGGAATGTGATCCGGGCGTGGACTGAGTTTCCATTTAGCCGGAAGAAGACCCGATACCACTTGGCGTTGGTGCCTTGCGATCCGTAATTGATCCCAGCCCGCATCATAACGACCTTGGTATTTTTTGACCTCACTTTCGGGGGCTTGCAGCGGATAATGCGGCGCATTATAGGCGGTATAGAGCAAAAAAGGTTGATCCTTTGCCGTCGCCTCTTCCAAAAAATCGAGTGCAAAATCGGTGACAGCATGGGTGGTGTAAAAGGGACGCCCGTTGAGCATTTTAGGAACTTCCCATTTCTCACCATTGAGTCGAAAAGTATCATCACCAGTAAAAAAATTGGTCGCCCCCGAAAGGTGCCCCCAATAGCGCTCAAAACCAAAATCCGTAGGCTGTTGCTCAAGGTGCCATTTGCCAACCATGGCAGTGGAATAACCCGCTTTCGAAAGCACTTCAGCGATGGTAGCACCTCGGTTCAACTTTGCGCCACCAGCTTGATCGCAATAGAGTCCGGTCAGTAAAGATACACGAGAGGAATGGCATTTGGCGGTATTATAAAATTGGGTGAATCTCAATCCCTGCCCCGCGATAGCGTCGAGATTGGGCGTTTTGATTTCGGATCCGTAACAGCCAAGGTCGGCAAAACCCAGGTCGTCAGCCATGATGAGAACGATGTTAGGTCGCTTGGATTCTACCGCGTGACCCTGCAAGCAAAAGCACCACAGCAAGCACGCAGAGAGGAGGAACACTCGTTTTCTCCAGTAAGAAGTGGATAGCGCAGCTAGGCGCAGGGGATGAATCATGTTGCAATTTAGCCCAACGCAGTTGGATCCGTCAATTGGCGCAGATGCGTATGAAACCACAAGGATGGTTTTTCTTAATGGAACTCGGGACTCCCATTTGCTTTCACCAACGATGGCAAGCCGTTCGATACCTTGCCACTACTTGATCTAGGATTTAAAGAACAAGGCGTTCTGCCATGAGATCGTTAACACCTAACTACTGGTGTAACTTTAATCCCACCCTTTTAAACGCAAGCTTCAGTTTTTAATTACTGAGAATTTACTTTTATGATCGCCGCGATGGTTTCTGCGGGGTCAGCTGACAGCCCTTCTTGGCGATGGATGATTTCGCCTTTTTCATTAAGGGCGATGATGAGATTGGAGTGGGCAAAGTCGCTTTTATCTACTTTGCGATACTTGAGTCCGAGCACGACAGAGAGCTCTTGTACTGAGCTCTGATCAGAGGTGAGTAGCTTCCAACGGTCAGTGGGGATATTGTTTTCTTTACGGTATTCACTGAGCCGAGCCGGGGTGTCTATTTCCGGGTCGATGGAGAAGAAAGCGAAGTGAGTTTTTGCACGATTTTCTTCTGAAAGCCCTTTTTCTATGATCTGCAAATCGGCGAGTAGTCGCGGGCAGGCGAACTTGCAAGTAGTGTAGCCCATGGTGATGACTTGAATTTTACCACCAAGCGCATCCAGAGTGGTCTCTTTGCCCTTAGCATCTTTCCACGTCGAAGTGATTTGATAGATCGATTCCGCAGAAGCCTCTGCAGCTTTGGGCGCCGGATGTTCTGCACAGCAAGCTTTTTGTTCTTCTGTAGCGGTGGCAGCGACAACCACTTCTTTTTCCGAAGTGGCAGCGCCCTGGGTTGCTGTTGGTTTATCACAGGATGTCAGTAGACTCAGCGCTGTTAGAAAAAAAAGTACTGTTAAAGGAATGGGTAATTTCATTGTTTTTTGGTGTGATTTACAGAATCCATCGCGCAGCGGAATCCGAGGTTGGCGGTGGTGTAGTTCCCTTTGAGTGACGAGCGGAATGCGTAACGCATAAAGGCAGCGTAGTTGCGGACATCGGTGGCACTGAGCGCACCGCCGGCACAGAAAAGGTTGCGCTCGATGCCAGAGTCTCCTCGAGATTCTCCAGTGACCATGGCATTATTAAAATCCTGATTCCATTCCCAAATGAGACCGTGCAGAGCACGGATACCGTAGATGTTAGGAGGGAACGATTGAGGAGAAGGCAGTGGTCCAACAAACCGAGTGGAATACCAGTTGAGTATCACTGCAGTGTATTTCTCATCCGCCGTGGCATTGGCTTGAGTGGCGTCTGCGCGTGCTACATACTCCCATTCATCGACAGTAGGAAGACGTTTGCCGAGGTGCTTGGCATAGGCGCGGGCGGCAAACCAAGAAACGTTAGTCACAGGCGAATCGAGATCGGAGCCGGGATCAGTATCTGATTTCCAATCCTTGAGGTAAGAAGTGTCAGCAAAAAGTCGGGCGACTTTGGAGCGTTGCCAGCGTGGGTGTTTCTCGACAAAAGCAAGATACTGTCGCTGGGTAACGGAAACAATGTCGAGGCGGAAGGCTGCGACTTCACGCGGTGTTTTGTCCTTAGTGTAAAGCGGGACGTAAGAACCGGCGGGAATGTCCGCCATTTCTTTCGAGCTTAAAGTGGAAGGCTCCACACCCATCGCCTCACTGCAATTGATAAGCAGAAATAGGGCGAGGATGTGAAGCGAATTCATGATTGCTGTGTTATGCTGCGCGGTGTTAATGTCCACCACCTGCGGCTGCTTTGCCGCCCTTAGCGCGGACAGCTTTCACTTCGTCTGGAGTGACTTCACTGCCATTGTTTCCCCACTCAGAGTAAACGTAGGTGAGCACGTTAGCGACATCTTCATCACTGAACTCAAGCTTAGGCATGACACTGTTGAATTTTTTACCATTAACAACCACCTCACCTACTAAACCGTTGATGACGGTGCTAATGGCTCTATTTTTATCTGCATTGAGATAATCAGACTTAGCCAGTGGTGGGAATGCAAAAGGAATACCAAGCCCCGTAGGTTGATGACATGCACTACAGATAGTCATATACGTAGTTTTGCCTCGTGCAATACGCTCCTCCTTGTTTTTGGCAGCTGGGCGTGCTTTGATGTTTTCAGGCATACTCTGGATCGCTCCTCCTTCGGGTTGATAAACGGAGTCGTTAGTTTTGCCTGAATAAACTTTCAAGTTGATCCCCTTATCGCCCCCAGTTGCCTTGAGCATTCCGATGGCGCCTTTATTAAAAGCGCGAAAGATCGAGTGATCAACCAAGATGAAAGTGCCCTCTGTGTCGAGTGCAAACTCTACCACGGTGGCTCCACCTGCAGGGACGAGGGTCGTTTGTACATTTTTGTTAGGTGGAGATGTGATTCCACCCTCGGTGTAAACTTTATCAAAAATCTCACCAATGACATGGAAAGAAGATACCAAGTTAGGACCACCATTTCCTACGAATAAGCGCACGGTATCGCCAACAGTTGCCTGCAGGGCGTTGTCACCTGTCAGGGAGCCAACCGCACCGTTGAAAACAACGTAGTCCGCATCTTCACGAATGGCTTTTTCCATGCTGAAGGGCTGCAGACCAGCTTCGCCGTATTTGCCTTTGGTATAGAAGTCACCTTGCATGACATAGAATTCTTTATCCACCTTGGGCAAACCTTCTTTAGGTTCAACCAGGATCAGTCCATACATACCGTTAGCGATGTGCATCCCGACAGGTGCGGTGGCGCAGTGGTAAACAAAGAGACCGGGATTTAACGCTGTGAATGAGAACACGGATTCGTGTCCAGGTGCAGTGAATGAAGCGGCAGCTCCACCTCCTGGCCCCGTGACAGCGTGCAAGTCGATGTTGTGAGGCATCTTGCTGGATGGGTGATTGGCTAAATGGAACTCAACAAAGTCCCCCTCGCGCACACGCATAAATTTCCCAGGAACACTACCACCGAAAGTCCAAAAGGTGTAGTCCACACCATCTGCCATTTTTTTAACAACTTCGGTGACTTCAAGATTTACGATGACCTTAGTGCGGTGCTTGCGGGTGATCGGAGGTGGCACGTTGGGTGCGTGCGTTAGGATGGCGACTTCTTCGCCTTTGAGAGGTTCAGCTAGTATGGCTTTTGCCTTGCTCTGACCATCGCTTTGGGCAACGACTTGCGTAGCAGTGGCTGTGAGTCCTACCGCGACAGCTGCTAATATATGCTTGGTGTATTTCATATAGGTTTGGTATGGTCTGTAGTTTCTAGTGTGAATTTGTTTTTAAATCGTGTCAGCTAGGGGTTTTTTCCAATGGTCTCATTCTTATTGGTCGAACCAGAAGCCGATGCGGTTAAATACCTCGATCCTAGCTACGATCATTGGATTCAACTATTTGCTTCCAAAGGTTCCATCTACATCAGAACTCTCTTGCGATACAGGGATACTAAATGCATGTGCTCCACTGACTCCTTGCATATTGCTATAAATCGGTTGTTTTTTGTAACTCAAAGATTTAAGGCTACGCCGCGTAGTTGACTAAGCGCCCCGCGCCTTAAAACAGTCAGACCATGATCGCGCCATGGAAAAAATCTGACATCATGCCTAAACATACCTAAGTTTCCGCCACGCCAACACTCCATGAAACAACTCATCCACTTCCTCATTTATTTCTGCCTCCTAAGCACCGTTTTGCCTACGCACGCCGAAACCAGCAAAGCCAATTACCCTGGTTCCACCGCTGAAATCTACAAACACGCTTCTGGTGACGATCTCTACCTCTACATTTTCAACCCCAAAGACCACGACCCCGCCAAAGACCAACGTGCCGCCATCGTTTTTTTCTTTGGCGGCGGGTGGAATGGTGGCAGCACCAGCCAATTCCAACAACATACCGCCTACCTCGCCTCGCGCGGCATGATCGCCGTACTTGCCGATTACCGCGTCGCCAGCAGACAAAAAACTACTCCCATGGAATGTGTCGCCGATGGCAAATCTGCCGTTCGCTGGCTGCGCAAAAATGCCAGCCGCCTTGGTATCGACCCTAATCGTATCGCTGCAGGCGGGGGCTCTGCTGGAGGTCATGTCGCAGCGACTACCGGCATCATCAGCGGCCTCGATGATCCAGCGGACGACAAGAACATCAGCTCTAAAGCCAATGCTCTGGTGCTTTATAATCCCGTCTATGACAACAGTTCTGAAGGCTACGGCTACAGTCGCGTCAAAGACTACTGGAAAGAGATTTCGCCCCTACAAAACATCGACCAACACTCTCCACCCACCATTGTATTTCTTGGCACTAAGGACAAACTGATCCCTGTCGCCACAGCAAAAAAATTCGATGCCAAATTGAAAGCCGCCGGCATCCAATCCGAGCTACATCTCTACCAAGATCAGCCTCACGGTTTTTTTAACGAAGGCAAAGGCGGCACTAAAATCTTTCTCGATACACTACGCAAAACGGACGCCTTTCTCACCGCACTCGGCTACCTTGAAGGCAAGCCCACAGAGCAACAGCTTGCAGCCGCCTCCACTCGCAAAAAGAACAAGCGCGACTAATATCTGGTAGAAATTTATTTTCCCGTCCCCTGTAGCAGACCCCGAATATAACCAAAGGCAAAAATGCGTCCCAACATGGAGTAGCCTTGCTCCATTTCAAATTCGCCTTCGTATTGCGGCACGTGATCCGAACGCATGGGACCTACAAACCCGATCTCGCGCAAACTTCGAATGATGGCAGGCATATCCGTCGGACCGTTGTCGTGAAAGGTTTCGGTGAAATCCTCCGAGGTCCCGCGTACGTCACGAAAGTGAACATAGGCGATTCTTTTTCCCAGTCGGTTCCAGCCATGAAATTATAACACAGCAGCGGCACGCCGGCTTTCCCCATATTAATGACGAGCTGTTTCATCAGCTCCATGTCAGCACCATCAAAATCAGCTCCAATTTTGATTTTTTCTATCGGCAGAAACCCTTCGATGCCAAGAAGCTGAAGCCCCTGAGCTTCAACTTTTTTCTGGACCGCTAACAAGTCCCCCAACTCTGGTCCAGGATAGCGATGCACCACCCCCTCGACCCCACATTGAGCCGCCAGTCGCAAATTGATTTCAGATAGTGGGGACAGAATCGATATGATCTGAAAGACGTTCCAAATGTTCATTGCGCCGTAGAGAATAAGCTGAACCAGCAGGCGGAAGCGGGTGGGTTCCAATGACTTTGAGTAGACCTCCTGGCGTATCAACCGTAGCGAGAATGGAAGGAACCTCTCCTCCAATTCGGACAACTTTATTCTCTACCAGTGGGAATTTGCTGAACAAGCCAATTCCAAAATTGTCTTCTCTTGCTCGCACTATGGAAAACGGGTATTCAACTCCAAGCCATTTCAAATCTTCGACCCACTTTGCGCTAATTTCCTCCAAGAGCAGTAAATCAGGATTAACTTTCCGGACTACTTTTTTCACACGTTCTGGATCACCTAAACGAGTATTCACGTTGATCAACATGGCTCGCATGACCATTTTGTTGCCAACTTTTTGAGACTGACCACCGAGGTAAAGGGGAAGAATAACGGAAAAGTTAAGACAAGCAAAAACTATGAAAATTGCGGCAGTTTTCCAGTGATGGATCAGCGAAAAAATGAGCCCTAACAGAGCAAGTGATAACAAATACTGAACTCTAAAATGCGAAAACAAATCCATAAACCAAGAGAACCTGCCCAAAAAACCGAATACAGTTGAAAGACATACCACCAGCCCAGCTGCCGCAACCATCCCTGTCAGACTCACACGTAAACTCAACAAACCCTGTGAGCCACCTTTTTCATCATGCTTCATTTCAGACTTCAATGCCATACCTACAACCAAACTGATTGAATGACCTATATATGTCGAGTCGAAAAACACCCTTCGGGATCCAAAATCCCAGAACTACGACTATTATAAATCGAGGTCAATCTCCCCTACACCATTTTTTTACGACGATACGGGCTAAATGAGTCGAATTTCAACGCAGAAGCCAGACAAAAATCGAAGCGGAGTTGGGTAAGTTATTTTTGAGCGGCTCCTAAAGGGAAAAATGCTGTTTTCCTCGATACTTTACGCAAGACAGATGCATTTCTGATAAAAATCGGCTACCTTACAGGAAGGCTCACTGCGGAACACCTCAACCGCACTTATGACGGGCAAGAAAAAGAAAAATGAATCCCCGCCTTTCCAGAAAAAAAACCAAGCTCACAGCCACTCTCATGGTAGAGCTCGGCATTTTCCTGTCATCTCTCACGGCTTGTTTTTCCGCCCAAACAGAGATCCAATTCAATCGCGACATCCTCCCCATCCTCTCTGACAAATGTTTTCATTGCCACGGCCCTGATGACGCCGCACGCGAAGCCGACCTGCGCCTCGATACTCACCCCGGAGCCATAGCAGACCTTGGTGGCTATGCTGCTATTGCCCCTGGTCACGCGGAAAAATCCGAGCTCATCCAGCGCATCCGTCATGATGACAAAGATGAAGTCATGCCTCCCATCAAGACCAACAAAAACCTTAGCCCAAAAGAAAAAGAACTACTCACACAATGGATCAACGAAGGAGCAGAGTATCAGGCACACTGGTCTTTCCTGCCCCTCGATGGCGGACAAGTTCCCCAAGTCAAAAACAAAAAGTCGGTCAAAAATGACGTGGATCGTTTCATCATTGCCAAATTAGAAAAACAAGGCCTAAGCCCCTCCCCAGAAGCAGATCCATCCACCCTCGTGCGACGACTCTACATCGATCTACTCGGTTTGCTGCCTCCCCCAGAACTGGTCAAAAAGTTTCGCGACAGCTACCTTACCCATCCAGAAGCCTCCTACGCAGAACTGGTCGATGCCCTACTCAACAGCCCCCACTACGGCGAACGCTGGGCGCGTCACTGGCTCGATCAAGCGCGTTACGCAGATTCCAACGGCTACACCGTTGACCGCGAACGGGTGATGTGGCCCTACCGTGACTGGGTGATCCGAGCCGTCGGCGATGATTTACCTTTTGATCAATTCACCATCGAACAAATCGCTGGAGATCTTTTACCCGAGCCAAAAAAATCGCAACTCGTAGCTACCGGATTTCATCGCAATACCTTGATCAACCAAGAGGGCGGAGTCGATCACGAACAATTCCGCATCGAAGAAGTGATCGACCGTGTTAATACCACTAGCGCCGTTTGGTTAGGACTCACGGTCGGCTGCGCCCAATGCCACAACCACAAGTTTGATCCCATCTCTCAAAAAGAATTTTATCAGCTCTTCGCTTTTTTCAACAGCACCGAAGACGTCAACAATACCGGACCTACTTTGGAAGTCAGTCAACGTGAACTTTTCATCGACCAGTTTGATCCTAAAATCTCTCGCCTACTGCAGAACACTCGAAACGAGTTAGCCATGCTAGCGCGTGCCAAACCCCTACGCCAGACCACTTGGGAAAAAAACAAACTCATTAAACTAAGCAACGCCCCGCCCCCTTCGCAAAAAACACAAGCTGCCGTCAACGACAAAAAGCTGCTCTCCGCCTTGCGCATAGCTCCTGAAAAACGCAATAGCAGTCAAAAAAAACGCGCCAATAACGCTTTCGACGCCGATGATCACGACCGCAAAGCCGTGCTGAAAAAAATCGACCTGATCAAATCGCGACTAGGCATGGGACCCGCCGCCAAGACGATGATCACCCGCGAGTTAAAAGAACCGCGCCTCACCTACCTACTCACTCGTGGCAATTTTTTACTACCCGACAAGAAAGCTGGTCCGATTCAAGCCAATGTGCCAGCGATCCTCAACCCGCTTAAGGTCAATCATGAGCAATCCGCCAACCGCCTTGATCTCGCTCATTGGTTAGTTTCTCCCGATAACCCGCTCACCCCTCGGGTGACCGTGAACCGCGTCTGGATGCGTTATTTTGGCAAAGGACTCGTCAGCACCGAAAATGACTTTGGCACCCAAGGAAGCTACCCTACTCACCCCGCCTTACTCGATTGGCTCGCTAGTCAATTCATCCACAACGGCTGGTCCATGCGCAAGCTTCACAAGCTCATCGTCACCTCAGCTACCTACCGACAAGCCTCCCACCACCGCCCAGGTCTGAAATCCGTCGATGCTCGCAACACGCTGCTAGCGAAACAAAATCGCCTACGCTTTGATGCCGAAATCATTCGTGACGCCTCACTCACCGCCAGCGGATTACTGACGGCTACCATCGGCGGCCCCAGTGTCCACCCCCCTCAACCCGATGGCGTTTACGCTTTCACCCAGAACAAAAAAACTTGGAACGTGGAAACCGACAGCAACCGCTATCGTCGCGCACTCTACACACAATTCTATCGCAGTGCTCCCTACCCCATGCTAACGACCTTTGACTCCCCCGATTTTCAAAGCGTCTGCACCCAACGCACTCGATCCAACACCCCACTGCAAGCACTCACTTTAGCTAATGATGAAACCCTCTTTGAAATGAGCCAAGGTCTCGCGCAACGCCTGATGCTCGAAATCCCCGGCAATGATGCCCCCTCTCAGCAACGACGCATCAGACGAGCTTATGTGCTCTGTTTTTCCAGGCAGCCCTCCGACAGTGAACTCAACCGCGTAGCCACCTTCCAAAAACTCCAGCAACAACACTTCGCCGAAAATGCTCAGGCCGCCAAAACCGTTGCCCCTTCGAAAACGCCCAGTATTTATGGCACTGCTGAAGCAGCCTCATGGACAGCAGTGGCCAGAGCCCTGATGAACACCGACGAATTCATCACCCGTGAGTGACTGCAAAGGCAATGTTTGCTTGCCAATTACAAAGACGCTTCAAATGGGCATTTCGATGACTTCGAGTATCTTTAAAGCATTGGTTGTCGTTGCGACTCCAGGACGAATTTTGTAGTCAAATGTCATCTCGGACTTTCCATCGGCGTTGCGCTCAAAGTGTTCTCGGAAGTGAATCAGATCAGCATGTTTGGTAAGCTCTTCCGACTCCGCCAGAGCAAGATCATGGGTAGTGATCTCTCCAATCGAGTTATTTTCTTATTTTTTCTACTGCTTAATGCATCGCAGCTTGCCCCCGTATTTAGCTTCTAGCAATGACTATCCTACGAGAAATAGTGATTGCATCACACTCAAAAATCAGCTCGAGAGCAGGGCTGCTCTTTTACGCCAAGTTTCTGCCAACACAGCTTTCTGGGACAGCTCATTCAAGACCTCTTTATTATCTCTGTGCTCACCGCCAATAATAAGACGAAATAGACGCTCCAAAGACCAGTGAGGAAGCGGCTGTTCTTGCTGGATCAGGGTATCTCCCTCCCTGACAAATCCTGGTTCAATCACCCTGAAATAACTGCCAGATTTTGCAGTTTTAACCACCGTCTTCATTACGTCACGGCGCCCGATATGATGATTGAGCTTCCAACAAGGTTGCCGTGCATGACTGCATTCGATCAAAGCTTCGCCCAATCGAAAAACATCGCCAAGGCAAAGCCTGTCCTCTGTCATCCCCTTACAACTCAAGTTTTCACCAAAGGCTCCTGGGGGTTTTAGTATTTCAACATCGGGATATTTTCTGCGCCAAAATGTATAATGCTCGATGGGATAAAGATGCACTGCTTTATCCCGACCTCCGTGGTTAACAAGGTCGGCAACCTGATTGCCCTCAAACCCAAGTGAGCCCAGCCAAATTTTTCCCAACACAGGCTGTTTACAAATAGCGCTCATCTCTCCGTTTTCACGAAACGGCTTAGCTGTGCCAATCAACAACATATCAAGAGTGGTCTGAATCATCAGTAGGCAAAGTTATATAGTTCGATCAATAACAATCTATTTCATTGAAATTTGATGAGTAATAAATCCGCCTCACCTCCCATTCTGGGATTTCTCTTCGGCTTGATACTCATCATCTAGGTCTCGAAGTTGTTCAATAAGCCGAGCCAGTTTTTCACCTCTCAAAGTAAGGCTGTATTCAACATGTAGGGAATTTCCCGAAAAATCATCTCTAATGGCTAAGCCGTAATCCAGTAACTTCTTGAGTCGCTCGTTAAGCACTTTTGTCGAAATACCGGGAATGTATCGCCTCAACTTTCCTGGGCGTTTGATACCATCCTGAATCGCACCAACCACCGCAGTCGACCAACGGCATCCGACTACATCCTCAAGACTTCGGTGAGCTGCTCGCTCTTCAATAGTAAGAAATTTTTTCGTCATCTGTGTTTATATTACACGGCATTTTTAAAATTGAAGAACTAAATTGCTGATTACACTGATAAAAAAATAAATCGTAAAAACAATACATATCAGTTCCGCGTTCGTGGTATCAGTGCCGATCAGTGGTTGTTATATTTTTTGTCCTATAGTGTGATCGGTGCTATAATAGTCGCTACTATAAACCCTTCCCTCAAGTAGGCACTATTCGGTAAGTAGTATCCACATTGTGCTTACTTTCACTGACCTCGATTAGCAGTTCAAGTGAATAGGTGCAGAAAACATAGCACACTCAAACATAACCTATACTACTCATGAAAAAACTACAACTTGCAAGCGGGCTCATCTTCCCGATTTTGAAACCCACGGCTATTTTTTCAATTGCCTGTGTAGGCACGCTCGCTATGAATTCGTGTTCAGAGGCGCCCGAACCTTCAAGCGACGAACATGGATCCCATTCTGCAGCTACGCAGTTCCCTCCGGCAAAAACTTCACGTCCTGCGGACGCCAAACTTTATATCGTTTCTCCTGCGGATGGGGCGGAAGTCTCATCACCCTTTGTTGTGAATTTCGGATTGAAAGGCATAGGAGTAGCTCCGGCTGGAATTTATATCGCCGAAGACATGCCCACTGGTCACCATCACTTGCTGATCGATGTGGAGAAGTTACCTGATCTTACTCTGCCTATTGCAAAAGATGACACCCATATTCACTTTGGCGGAGGGCAGACGGAAACGACGCTTACCTTGACTCCTGGAAAGCACACTTTGCAGTTGGTACTTGGAAACCAAACTCATATCCCTCATGACCCACCCCTGACATCAAAAAAAATTACTATTACAGTTAAATAATTTGGCGAAAATAACTGAAAAAAAACCGGTGCGGAAACGCCCGGTTTTTTTGTGGGCGGGTCACCTCATAGTTGAGTTTGCAATTTTGACATTTCCTGGGTCAAAAAGTGACTGTATATGCATAAGCCGCTTAGCTTCCTGCTAAGCGGCTTAAAATGAGATTCCAGAATCAAAGGAGTGAGAAAGATTGATGCTCTTTTCATATTTGTTGTAGTTTCGAATTGTTTATATTTTTGCCCCCATAGGTGCCTATATCAGAAGCGACGGAAATCGCCGCGATTAAACATATATTAAACTTCTTGAGTGGCTCGTTAACTCTGCCGTAACACCAAGAATGTTCAGTCCCAACTTTCAGAATGGCTTGATACCATTCTGAATCGCCACCCCCTGCTGCCGACCAACGGTATTCGACGACATCCTCAAGGCTTCGATGAGCTGCCCGCCCTTCAATAATGAAATATTTTTTCCGTTATCTGATGCAGTAAAAGTCGCACCTATATAACAACCTCACAAGTAGGAACTATTCGGTAAGTAGTATCCATATTGTGCTCACTTTCGCAAACCGCGATTAGCAGTTCAAGTGAAGGCGTGCAGAAAACTTAGCACAAAAGAAACTAACTAACTAAAACATATAATATGAAAACTACCGCAATATTCTACCACGCTGGCTGCCCAGTTTGTATCGAAGCTGAATCTTCGCTCACTCAATATCTCGATCAAGGGAAAGTTGAACTCGAAATCATTCACCTCGGAGAAACTCCGGCTCGTATTGTCGACGCGGAAAATGCTGGCGTAAAATCCGTTCCGGCGCTCGTTCTCAATGGAACTCCGCTACATATCAACTTTGGCGCAAATATCAGTGATCTGAAGTAATTCAAACACGAACCTCAACTATACAAACAATGAAAATGACAAAACTACAAATTACAAGCGGACTAGGGATTGCCTTCCTAATATTCGGCAGCATCTCAAACGCGTGTGAGCAATGTGAGGATTTAAAAGGTCCTGATACCAAGATAGAATCCACTTCCGCAAAATACAATGCCGCTCTTGACAGCATTGTATTGGAAATCAAGGTGGAAGGCTTGGCTGGAAAAACACAACCCGTTCCTGTAGGCAAGCTCGATGGAGCGCCCGTTCTGGGATACGTTTTTCCTACCACCCTGAAATCAACTGATGTCGGGTTCAGCGAAACCGAGGGAATCGTCGCACTAGCGCTCACTTCTCATCCAGATTTCGATGACACCCCACTATGGGATGAAAATCTTGATGGAGTCTATGACAATGACGGACTCGTCTGGCATTCTCACTGGGTAATTCTGGTCAAAGATGACCGAGTTAAAGGTGGGCTTTCGGTGAAGCCATTCGACAAAGAAGACAAAAGTATGAAACTCCCACCAACTGCTCCAGGAATGCCCATGTTTATGGACTCTCCTGGATTTCAAGTTGTCACGGATGGAAACACTATTCGCGTATTGGTTCCTGCCGTCAGCGTCAATCGAAACATTGATTTCAAGTTCGATGCTGTCACTTGTTTCATGAAGGTGAATACCTCTGACAAAAAACTTCCAATGCTGGGTGTTTATAAAGTCTATGGCGTAGCATCTGGGGATCTCACACTTCCCTACTCCGTAAAAAAATAGCCTCCACAACTATCTGATTGTGAGGTCCGTCTGTATTCAGGCGGGCCTCCTCTCTGCTCTTTCAAATGAACTATTCAACACCCAGTACCGCTCCCGAATTTTCGGTCTCTTCATGGCTTAACACCAACGAGGACCTAACTCTAGTAAATCTTCGTGGGAAAGTAGTCGTCCTCCACGCATTCCAAATGTTATGCCCCGGTTGCACGCTCCACGGCATCCCTCAGGCGAAAGAAATTTCAAGGGTATTCGGTGGTAACAATTTACAAGTCATTGGACTTCATAGCGTCTTCGAACATCATGAAGTGATGACCAACAAAGCCCTGAAGGTATTCATCGACGAGTATCGCTTGCCATTCCCAGTGGCAGTGGATAATCTTCACCAAGGATCAAAAATTCCAGAAACGATGGAAGCCTATGAAATGCAAGGTACGCCAAGCACTGTTCTCATCGACCATTTAGGCAGGGTTCGATTCCACCATTTTGGACAAATCAGCGACCTGCAAATGGGAGCACACATCGGAAATTTGTTAGCCGAGTTGACGGCGAGCAGATCCAATTAGAAAAATAAATGAGAGGCTGGCGATGTTTTTTTGAAGGTACCTCTGCAGTGCATTTTTCCGTTTAACATCACGATATCAGCCAATTTCTGCTGCTTATTCTAATGTATGTAAAAACGGGTGAACTACCACCATATCCATTGATCTCGATGTTTCTTCACGTAAGCGACTGCAGCTGGAGCCCCGTAATAAACTATACCGCCGGAAACGCTCTCATCTCGAATGACACATACGCTTCGACGATTACGACAAGCGTCTAGTAAGCCTCCCAACAAATGACTTTCCGCAATATAAAGAGTTCGTTGTTTGTTTAGCCGAAGTATCCACTTGGAGACATCACCATGGGAATCACAATCAGAAAGCATTGGCAACCTGCCCACCCAACGATCTCGATAAGGAAAGTGGCGCACCCAATCCCAAGGAGCCCAACCCAATGCCGCAATGACCGCATTATAACCGCCTGGCCCCTCGAGTCCGTCATCGTAGACCTCATAGGCACTGATCATGCTGTATTCCATTTCCGGATAGATCAATGAGCCGAGTTCTCGTAGAGGCTCTATTGCTTGGGAGCTGAATTCGGGCCAAGAGAGCCCTTTTTTTCCAGCTTCGTCTGCCGCATTAAATTTACGCGCTTGGGCGGTCGTCATCGCTGGTGGGATGATCCAATTGCTTACATGATTAGCAGGATGCCCTCCCCGCCGAAGTAAATGATGCGCATAATTTTCTGGGCAGGCAACTATTTCAAGCGAGTAACCTTTTTCTTTAACATACGCTCGCGCTGCTGACACATCAGCCGTTTTAACTCCGACAAAATCAAAACCTAATTTGCTGATCTCCTCAACCATGGCTATTTGTTTGTCCTCCCCATCTTCGGTCGATGGTGTTTTAAATTGAGCCTGAAAGATCGAATATTTCCCTTCTTCAATAGGGATCATTTTTTTCTTAGCGAGTTTCTTTTTGTGAATCCCTTTTTTCGCATCACCAGTTAATACCGCAAGTGCATGCACTGCGTAATACGTGCTATAAAGACGGCTACGCCATTCAGGCCGATCTCCGAATCCACCGTCAGCGTTTTGTAACGAATTGAGCCAATCAATACAGGCTTGGGTGTTTTTGGGTTTACGCCCCAATTTATCCAAAGCGCGAATCGCAGCCCAAGTGTACCAAACATCCGGTTTATTGCTGGGCGAGCTACTGGAGGGATTCCAGCGGAAGCCTCCTGAACTAGTTTGACAAGATTGAATCCATGCCGCGCAAGCATCTGCTTTTGGAACAGTCAACTCAAGCGCTTTAAGTGTCAGGACAGCTTGATAGGTCACAATGATATGAGCTGAAGCATCTTCGAGTTGCGTGCTCTCATAAACGTTTTCAAATCCTCCGCTGGGGGTTTGCCGAGAATAGATAAAGTCTCTTGCGAGCTCTGCATTTTCAATTTCCGCTCCAAGATCAATTAACGAACCCGCCATGTACCAAAGCGACGAAATATCATGGAACTTACCCAAACCATAAGGCGGATAATATTGTATCTTCCGATCCATGTAAGTGAGTTTCCAAGGTTTATTTATAGCGATTCCTTCGGCTCCTTTTTTCTGCGTAGAAACAATAAACCTATGAGCCTTCGTTGGATCTTCTCTAAGCAGGAGGTTTAAGCGAACCTTTTGATAAAAGTCCCAATAAAGGCTAGTCGCATGAGCGTCCTTACTGCGAAACGCTGCCCAAAGTCCATTCTCAAGACAGTCCTCAGCCCGAGGAATATCCACCCGAAGCAGGCGCAAGGCATGCACGGCAGGATAATTCCATGCCAGATCAGAATGCTCTTGATCAATTGGCCCGAAGGCAGCATTAGATTTCTGGTGCGCTAGCAAAAATTGCACGGTTGAATCAGAATCCACTTGGACGTCAGCACGTGCGCTAGTCTGCAGAATGATAGTAGAAAAAATCAGGGCGAGTAAGCCTGCTCGCAACAATTGCTCAACTACTGCTGCTACGGATTCCCTTCTTAAGTGTGGTGATAGAGGGCTCCTTTTTGAGGATTGAGGCGAAGTTAAGGATAAGTCGGAGGTCATCAATTTCATAAATGCTAGGAATTCACTTTTTCACCATCGTTGCCCTTTTATTGCCTAACCACGATTGCAGAGAGGCTAGTCGAGCAGATGATTCATCTTTATTGATTAGAACAGTAATTAGTTCTACCGTCAAGCCTTCGCACCATGGCAATTACTGAACCCTGCAAAACTGCACCGGATTTTTCATTTCCATCAACCAGGGCTAATGAGAGCAGCGGTCGCTCAGGGTAAGCCATAAACATGCACACAAAATATCTAGCATCCCGACTGAACCCGTCTAAATTCAAAAAGCTGCCCATTTAAAGACACCATGAACGTCTCCGATCAAAACCGACTTGATACAGCCCAGCGCGACTTTCTACTTGCTGGCACTCGCAGGCATTTCTTCCGCGACACTGGGCTCGGATTAGGTTCGATCGCATTAGCCAATCTACTCGCATCGGAAAAAAACCAAGCCTCCCAAAGTGCCCACCGTCCAGACTTTACCCCAAAGGCAAAAAACGTCATCTTTCTCTTCATGGCAGGCGGCCCCAGTCAATTCGAACTGCTCAGCCACAAACCTAAGCTCAACGAACTGAATGGTCAGGTCGCCCCCGATTCTTTTTTTCCCAAAGAGAAAAATTTCGCCTTCATCGGTAAAGGTGCCAAACTACTCGGCAGCAAACGATCCTTTTCCAAACACGGCAAGTGTGGCAGAGAAATTTCCGAACTACTGCCCCATACCGCCGGCATTGTCGATGACCTCTGCTTCCTCGACGGCATGAGCACCGATGTTTTCAACCACGGCCCCGCCAAGCTCTTTATGAATACAGGCTTCCAAGTGCCTGGCCGCCCTAGCATGGGATCGTGGGTCACTTACGGTCTAGGTTCTGCTTCAAGTGATCTGCCCGGCTTTGTGGTGCTACAATCAGGCCCACGTGGACCACGCGCAGGCAATGCTTTGTGGTCCTCCGGCTTCCTCCCCACCTCTTACCAAGGCGTGCCTTTCCGCAATACGGGCGCTCCCATTCTCAATCTGAACAGCCCCAAAGGCATCGACGGCACTTCGCAAAGGGATTTTTTCAAACTGGTAGGCGATCTCAACCGTCAACGCCTAGAGACTACCAGAGATCCTGAGATCGCCACCCGCATCGCCGCAGGAGAAATGGCTTACCGGATGCAGAGCAGTGCACCAGAACTGATGGATATCAAAAAAGAACCCGCAGCCGTGCTCGAACGGTACGGAGCTGAACCCGGCGCCAACTCCTACGCCAACAACTGCCTGCTCGCCCGCCGCATGGTCGAACGCGGCGTGCGCTTCATCCAACTCTACCACACCGACTGGGACGATCACGGCAACCCCGGAGAAAACCTCGGTGCGCCTCTCGAAAAACGTTGTAAAGAAATCGACCGAGCCAACGCAGCCCTCATCACCGACCTCAAACATCGCGGACTACTAGAAGATACCATCGTCATCTGGGGCGGCGAGTTCGGCCGCACCCCCATGGGCGAAGTGCGCAAAACCCTCGTCGGACGCGACCACCACATCGACGCCTTCACCATGTGGATCGCAGGCGGAGGATTCAAAGCAGGTCTCAGCCACGGAAAAACCGATGAACTCGGCTTTTCCATCACCGAAGGCAAAGTGCATGTGCACGACTTACAAGCCACCCTCCTTCACCAACTCGGCTTCGACCATGAAAAACTCACCTTCCGCTTTCAAGGACGCGATTATCGCCTGACTGATGTCGAGGGCAAAGTCGTGCATGACATCATCACCTAAAAAGAAAACATGAAGCCAGCAAGCTTCACACCAGAGCAGCTCTTCACTCACAGCCGCCCCACAGGAGTGACCCGAGTCGTCCTGATCCAAATGAGCTTTTACAAATATGGCAACCGCTACATGCTCGACATAATCAAAAAATACCCCAACGTATTTTCTGGTGTCGCAGTCATCGACGAAAATGCCGACAACATCAAAAGCTCCATGGAAAAACTGCGACATCAAGGCATACGCGGTTTTCGCCTGCGCGCGGGGAAAAAAGAGCCCGTCGAAGCTTGGGTGAAAGCCCCTGGCATGATAGCGATGTGGAGATATGGAGCCGATCACGGTCTCGCCATGTGTCCGCTATCCAATCCAGAAGCCCTACCCGCCATCGCGGCGATGTGCGAGCAGTTCCCCAAAACGCCTGTTGTCATCGATCATTTTCCAGGATAAGAGCCAGTGGCATCATCGAAAAAATCGACCTCGACCAATTATGCAAGTTAGCCGACTTCGAAAACACTCATGTGAAAGCTTCAGCCTTTTATGCCTTTGGCAAAAAAGCGGCACCTTATACCGATCTAGGACCGATGATCCTTCGTCTCCGCGACACCTTCGGTGCCAACAGAATCATGTGGGCCAGCGACTGGCTCCTATCAAATAGTCCGCGGTCACCACTACGCCAACGCCATCGACCTCATCAAAAAACGCCTCGATGAATCCCTCGGCACCGAAGACAAAAACTGGATCCTGCGCGACACCGCGGCGAAAGTATTCTTCAATGGATAATTGCACACCAAAGCGTATAGCCTCCATCGATCAGCAAAGCGGCACCCGTCATGTATCGTGAAGCATCACTCGCCAAATACACAGCCAAGGGACCTAGCTCTTCTGGCTCGCCAAATTTCTCCATCGGTATCTGAGTATTGAAGGATTCGATCACCTCCGGATTCTCCCTTGACCACTTTTGATTGGGTGCGGTCTTGAAGCCTCCAGGACAAATCGCATTCACCGTCACCTCGCGCGATGCCCAGTCAGCTGCTGTGGCACGAGTGAACTGTATGATCGCCGCTTTCGATGTCTCATAACAGCGTCCGCCAGCACCTCGGTTAGCGATCATACCCGACATCGAAGCGATATTGATCACCCTATCAGGAGTTTCCCGCTTCAACATAGCACCACCAATGATTTTGGTGCACAGGAAAGTGCTCATCAGGTTCAAATCGATCTTTTGCCACTGCTCTAAGGGCAACTCTTTCGCAGGGATATCGATCAACCTACCTCCCACATTGTTAAGCAAAATATCAATTGGTCCGTTTTCATCTAAGACCCGCTGACACGCTTGCTCGCATTCTTTCGCATTGCCCATATCCGCCTGCACGATCACCGCCTCCCTACCAAAGGCACGAATATCAGCAACCGTTGCTTCTAGGCTCTCCAACTCGCGACCAGATAATATCACATCCGCACCTGCATCCGCCAAAGCCAAGCCATTTCCCTGCCTAAAACTCGACGTCCTCCTGTAATGAACAGGTGCTTCCCCCTTAATGAAAAGCGATCAAAAATACTCACGCTACAACTGAAGCGAAACAAACGGCGTTCAGCAAGAAAAGACCCGCGAAGCCATTAAGAATAAGAAGCAATTTTCATAAAAATACAAAATTTGATAATTTCCATAAAAAAGCTTGCCATTTCCTAAATTTCCACCTATCATCATCTCAATTACTAATCATGAAAACTAGAACTATCCTTACAACTATTGCTGCTGGCTTTATGCTTAGCGGAGTCGCATTTGGCGGAACACCCGTCAATTATCAAAGCAGTGCACCTGCTCCTTCTGCTTCCTTTTTTGGACCAGAAACTACAATCAGCGCCTTTGGTGCTTACGTGAAACCTGATCAAGACGCTCTGTCTAAAACCTGGGGTGCTGGTATTGGAGCAGAGCATTTTTTCTCTGACTACTTTGGCTTGGGAGGTTCTGCTATGTGGGTCGATACTGATGAAGCCGGTCTTTGGCACAACTACACGGTTGATGCGATCATTCGTGTTCCTATCAATAGAATCGCACCTTACGCACTTGCAGGTGCTGGACTCATCTACGGTGATGGAGAGTTCAACTTCATCGGTCGCTTGGGTGCAGGACTTGACTTCCGCATCACACGAAGCCTCGGTCTTTTCGGTGACTGGATCTACCACTTCCCTGAAGGCTCTACTGGTCTTTCTGGTGAAAACTACTCAGTCGCTCGCGTTGGTCTGAAAATTGCATTCTAAGCATTTTTCTAATCCTTCATAATAATTCAAGAACCCGATGCCTCACGGTATCGGGTTTTTTGTGGGTGAAAAGTATCGTTCAATGAACTTGCTATCAAAGATACACTACTTGGGGCTCCAATATTCTAATGTCACATTCTCGAAATACATTAACCGGCATTCTGCTCCTTGTGTGAACCAATGCAAGCTGGGTAGTTGTTTGAAAAGCTCCTTAAATATCGCGCAGTCTAGATCATCGCGATTTACTCGTTTCGGTAGTGTGTTTTTGTTTGAAAGTTTGTTGGGGAATTGCATCGCTTTTTTGTTAGAGTTAGATTTTAGCTTGATTATTTATTTTTTGGTTGGCAGTATACAGGCAACTTCACCTATGCCGCTGGTTATGGAATCGATTGGTTGATTTTTTTATCCTTTTCTTGATCAGACTTTTCATCCATCAGTAAACCCGTCAAAATTATGACGATGAAGGTCAGGGCGGCAATTGCCCAAACTTGAGGAGATTTTACATTTCTAGAAAACCGAGACGGCTCTCGATATGAAGGATTAGATTGCTCACTGATTCGTTTGGTTTTAGCAACAACACCTGTGCTGATAGGCAGGGGACCAGACGTGCAGAGTGTCTGAGCAGGCGTAGACACTACCGCTATTTTGGCTGGAGGTAACACGGGGCTGGATATTTCCGCAGGTGCAGCCTTGCGATTGTTCGGAGCTGAGTCAATTGTGCTCAGCAAAGAAGATAGCGCTCCTGGAGGTCCAATAGCAACGGGGCTGGTGACAACCTCATGCGTAGCGGTTAGCAAAGTAGCTTGTTCCTTTGAGGAATGCGCCTCCGTAGTTTCTGATACGCTAAGTAACGGGACATTTCCCTCGCGGGCTTGTTTGAAAAGCTCTAACGCAACTTTGGCATTTTCAGGTCTGTGCTCAGGTTGTCGAGCTATTAACAGCATTAGCCATTCGGCTATAGCGTGCGGGACATCTTGCCTGATTTGTGAGATGTGTGTGACAGTATGGTCTAGGTGATTGCTCATCGTCTCTGCAGGGGTATCGCCCTCGAAGGGAGAACGCTGGGTGAGACAATAATAAAATACGCAGCCAAGCGAGTAGAGATCAGTCCGAGCATCTAAGGGATGACGGTCAAGTTGCTCGGGAGCTAAGTAATCAATAGAGCCCATGAAAGCTCCTGTTTGATCTAGCGTTTGCAGCGATGGTGTAAGGCTAAATTTCGCCAGCCCAAAATCTAGTATTTTAACTTGAAAACTGCCCGAAGACAGCCATTGCAGCATTATATTATCAGGTTTGATGTCACGATGTAGAAGTCCAAGCTCTTGCGCCGTAATCAGTGGGTCTAGAGTTTGGTTGGCGACATTGATAAGATTGTCCAATGTCATCGCATCATACTTCACTATATCTCTGATCGTATTACCTTTGATATATTCCATCACAACGTAAGGACCTTCTTCATCCTCTTCAAAGGCAAAAAGATTGATTACATTCGGGTGGTGCAATCGAGAAAGAGCATCTACTTCGCGAGTGAGTGTGTGATTCGTAGAATCGTTGAGATGAGTTTCTTCAATAGGTAATAGCCGCTTGATCGCGACATCTCGCTTTAACGTTTTGTCATACGCTTTGTAAATAGCTCCAACTCCTCCTCGCCCGATCTTATTTTTAATTTCATATCGATTAGCCATAATTTTAAACAAGGTTATATTTTACTAAATTTAATTAAAGCTCTGGAAAATTTAAGTTGGGATCTTTTTTAATAGCGCGTTGAGGGTAGCTACTCCTTTCGTTGTCAAGTCAACGAAAGGAGCTGGAATATTTACCTAGTAAGATAGTCGCCTATCCGGAGTTGATACAGTTCTCGATAAGCTTACGGCTCATGCCGGTAAACGTGGCGAGCCTAGTGAGACGCTCGTCCGCGTAAGATAAGTTGATGACCATGAGATCCAAATCGAGTATTTTACACAGAGAATTGAATTTAGCTCCCAGATCGGCAGCGGACTCTAGCTCTTGCGACAAAGCCGCGTGACCGCCAGTACGGATGATGTTCATCACACCCTCTACCCACCTTGGATCCAGACCGATTTTAACGTGAACTTTACCGACGATATCACGGTTATTGAAGTAAGCTTCGTCATAACCACCCTCCACTCCAGTAAACAACTCCCCCATCCAACGCGAATGCGTTAATTTAAGCGTATCAACACGCCCTTCAATCAAGGCAGCTGTTTCAGGATACAACTCTAGAGTTTCATAGAAAAAATCGGTAAGTGTAGCTCCATGTTTTTCAAAAACGGGAGCCATTGATTTGAGGTTCTCGATATCGTCAGAGGTGAATCCAACGAATTTTTTCATTTCAGTGTAATTTTCGTATCTAGACATAATTTTATTAGTTTGTTATTGTATTTTTATTATCGGTTTGTGTTATTCTGATTTATTCAAGCAGCATCTTTGCTGAAGCTCTTTATTTTGTTTTTCACCTCCATTGAAATCATTCGATTCAAAACCGATGATTTTAAACCCGACGCAGCAATGGCATTGTCATACTCATGTGAATAGGATTTGAGGATGATTAGCGAAAGGCAACTGGTAAGATTAATAAGAGCGAATGTTATTTGTACAGCCGAGTTTTCTCGGAATATTTCGAACGCTTTTTTAATTAATATTTTCTGCAGCTGACCTATCAAGGAAGTGAGGTTGACTCGATCAAGATTAAACTGGACTAGAATCAATCCTATCACCCAATGCCAAGCCCAGAAGGAGTCGTCATACTGACCTTTGAGCAATGATTCGACCCATTGCCTCAGGTGCTTGTCTACCAACTCTTCTCCTAGGTTTAAATCCTTCAAAATATTTGCGGTTGGCTCATATTCGAGAAGTTTTTCATAGAACTCAGCAGCAATGTCTTTTGATCGAGGCAACAAACTGTTCGCAGCATTGCGAATGAGCTCTTCATCCTCTATCGAAAATCCAGTGATCGCTTTGCTCTGCTCGAAAACAGCTATCCAACCATTTTTTGTATCAGTAGTGATTGGCATCGGCTTACTTGTTCAGTATTAGAAGTAGATGAAAGAATCAATAAGTGTTGTTTATACGATACGAGCGATTTCTAGAGCTGCTCGTTTCATATCTAAAAACACTAAGCCCAATTTGGCATTCGCCGTAGTCAATGTGGTCAGCATGCCGTCATTGCCTGCTGTTACTAGGATCAAATTACCATTTTCACCTTTGATGAAAATTTGATCGAGATCCCCACGTGAGAGTTCGCCAGAAGCTCGCTCACCCATGGATAAAAGAGCCGCCGCCATAGCCGCCACGCGGTCTTCATCCAAGCCTGCTGGGAAGTTTGATGCGATCATGAGACCGTCCGAGGAGATGATCGCCGAAGCTTCAATATCGCCACTGGAAGACGATAGCGTGTTAAGAATGGTATTCAGAGCGTCAGATTTTGATGTTATTGCCATGATATTATTTTAGTTAGTTATCTTTGTTAGTTTATTTTAGTGAGATTGTTAAAAGCTGCCAGTAAAGGCATTTGTAAGTTCCTTTTATCTACTTTCCTCGGAAAGAGTGTCGCATTTATTTCTAAGTTCTAGTAAATGCTCTGATTTACTATTTTCCTTAGTAAAGTCGACATCGACACGCGCTGACTAGTTGTGGCACCAATCAAGTGCGGTCTCATAGGATCAGACTCAGGATCGTAGCGGTAGGCTAGCGTAGAATCATCATCATACAATACAACGTAGCCGACGGTGTTCATTTCTAGCGCCTCCCCTATAGCTTCGCTTCCCTCCCTCATACTGGCAACCTTACTTGATACTCTTTGTTGCTCTTCGGGATCAAAATCGCTAGTTAGCCCTTGAGAGGAAACTCTAAAAAAATCTATTGCGGGAGCTTTGCTCTTTATTTTAGTCGCCATATTACCCTCGCTCTGTGCAGGCTGCGCTAATTTACGATTACTTTGATGCGAGCTCTCATCTATTGGTCCTTTCAGATACGTGTTAGATGATTTTTCGAGCGTTAGTGTGGGGGGCATAGGATTAGATGGGACGAAGTTTAGGAGGATTTTGAAATAAGTTTATGATTTTCAATGTAGGGATATTTTGTATTTTAATGTGCTTTCTTAAATCTCATTGGAGGCTTCGACTTTAATTTTCGCTTGCATTAATATAAATAATGAAAATCTAATAATTTGTAAAGATTTTATTTCGTCTTTGCGACGCACTTTTTGGTAAACAAGTAAAATTACGGCTAAAAATACTTTCAAATTAGCAATATTTAGTTATTTGCAGAGTTAGGTTTCAACTAATATATCTCAACTATACTTTGGGCCGAGACCTACTCGTAACTACTTTAGTATCAAAATATTGTGAATATCTAACCTTAATGTGCGCATACTGAAAATAGGTGGCTATATCTATATAGATTTAAATCTAAGCAAGTAGACTGTAAATCTAATTATCAAGATTACATTTTACTGTAATTTTATTCAAATAAAGTTATTTAATTGCATATCACAACCCTCTCGGCTGCTCGCATAATGTTAATTACTGCGCATATATTGCTCTATCCAGGTGAATTAAATTTCAATTATCATTAGAAATGCGCGTTTCTTGTGCTAACACGCGCATAGATTGAACTTAGTTTCTAATAAATGTCATGAATCTTATTAATACACACATCCATGTGTCGAACTTAGAATGAGCTCATAGTTACTCACATTTTTACTCCACTACGTAGAATTAAGTATTTCGCTTCGCGCAAAAAAGAAAACTTAGAAGCCGATTACTCAAATTTGAAATAGTTGGCTTGAAGTTTCAAATAATATCCAACATTGCCCATAAATCTAATGCCTAAAACTGAGCCGCTATTATCGAAACGATTTTGGGACGCAAATGGTGCTTGAGAATTCTAGAAGCGATTTCAAAGGGGGTATCCGACCTAGCTGCATTGTGCGGGATCTGGATGGCATTTCAGGAAAAGCCTTAAATCAAAGGCCTAGCAGTATGGTTGATTGTGATATATATTGGAGAAAATTTGTTGTCGCGAACAACCGCCACGAACAGAATACTTTCCTCCGTATATTTCCAAACTTTCAATAGTGGCTCTAACATGTTATTGCTTAGCAAAGTATTCCACTAACTCTTGAACGGACATATTTGAGGACAGCTTACGATTGGGGTCAGTGAACGTTTGTTGATCGGCTGTGATTTCAACCCTATCATCCTCCTCATTTGACTGATCTGAGTAGATATTAGATTGCAAAATGTTTTCATCCAAGGAAGGTGGGGCAATGAGGTCCTTAAGATAAGCCCGAGCCGTTTTAGCAAGAAAATCAATTTCTTCACTCGTTAGGTGCATGATCAATAATCGATGATCACCTATAGTGATGGCAAGCAAATTCCCTCCATCATAGCCAAATGCCATTTGATCCACCTTGCGACCTTGGCTCTCACACTCCTGAGTCAAACCGTCGATGACTCTACATATTTTCACCAGGTCGGGAGGCGAGCATGGGAAATTCTCATGAACAATTGATCCATTCTTAAGTAAGCAGATGCCAATTACGGTTCCTGCTGTCATTATTGCACTGAGTGGGTCAGCTGTGATTTTTTTTTCTTCCATGTTACAATACTCTTTAATAGTATTAATTTAAGCGAATTGAAATGATTTTATTCATGTATTATTCGTTTCTTATTTCATAGATATTCAGCTCGCACACAAATTCTGCTGTCTTCACTTGCTCACATTTTTAGGGCTCCCCCATATCTGTTTGCACGATCGCCGCCTCTCTGCCCAGCTTGCGAATATCCACAGCCGTCGATTCAAGGCGCTCCAGATCGCGTCCAGATATAACCACATCAGCACCCGCATCAGCAATAGCTAGAGCCTGTCCCATTAGTTGCACTTTCCGGAGTCATCCAGATTCCCCTGGATTTGTAATTCAAATTTTGTGCTAAAAATCTCCAAGCCCAGTAAATTCCGCGCAAATAAAGCTCCCCACTGCAAGCCTCTTCGCTTCGCTTATGCTCAGACGCTGCCTTGCAGAGGTGGGGTATTCGATTCTACATTTCAATATAGACGCCGCAAGCGGCGGGGTATTAACCCGAGCTACGCATTAAGCTTATTATTCAAGTTATTTAATCGTGCGAACACAGCTCTACTGTATTTCGTCCGGCTTTTAAGTAACTCAGCTAGCTTTCGCTGAGTTTTCTTGTCGCAAGCTCTCCCTTGCTTCTTTTTCCTTGATACGTCGTTCTGCCAACTCTTGCAAATTGTGCGCCAGCTCAGACGTCGATGGCAACGGTCACTACAAAAAAAGCACCTTCTTCGCAGACAACATCGCCTGGCCAACCGGTATCCAGCCCTGGAAAGGCGGCATCTTCGTGGTAGCCTCCCCCGACCTCTGGTATCTAAAAGATACCACCGGAGATGGAGTCGCCGATGTGCGACGGAAGATCTATACCAGCTTTGGCTTCACCAACGAAGAAAGCACTGCCAATAACCTGATTTGGGGTCTCGACAACTGGATTTATGGTGCGGGATCAAGATCAGGAGGGGAAATACGCCCAGCGGACAATCCAAAAGCCAAAACTATTTCCATACGTGGGTGCGACTTTCGCTTTGACCCAGTCAGCGAAAAATTTGAAGCTCTATCCGTTCAGAACAATTTGGCAATAGCTTCGATGATTGGAACAACCGCTTTCTCTGTCAAAACTCCAAACCCGGAGTGCACGTCATCCTACCCGCCCGCTATCTTGCAAGAAACCCCTACCTGCCCGTATCCAAAGTGCGGCAGAACATTTGGCAAGGTGACAAAGTCTACCGCATCAGCCCCCCCCGAGCCTTGGCGAGAAGCACGATCCAAATACCGCCGCTCTCTCGACCGCAAATGGGCGCCATACTATGTCGCCGACGACGTTTTCACCGCCGTCAGTGGCGTCACCATCTACCGAGGAGCAGCTTATCCAAAAAAATACCACGGCAACATCTTCTTCGGCGAAGTGCAAAGCAATCTCATCCACCGCCGCGTGCTCGAACCCGACGGCGTTAGCTTTGCAGCCAAACGTGTCGACACAAAAACCGAAATCGTGCGTAGCAAAGACAACTGGTTCCGCCCCGCCAACCTAACCAACGCACCTGATGGCACCCTGCACATCGCCGACATGTATCGCGAGATCATCGAAACCCCCACCTCGATGACCCCAGAAATCATCGCCGTTATCAACTTGCAAAATGGTCATCAGCGAGGACGCATTTATCGCCTAGCACCTAAAGGCTTCAAGCCCCCCGCAACACCCAAGTTGGGAAGCGTGACCGCTATCGAACTGGTTCAAACGCTAGAAAATCCCAACGGTTGGTGGCGCGACGCAGCCCAACGCCTCATCTACGAACGACAGGATAAAGCTGCCGTCGAGCCACTGCGCGCCCTAGTAAAAAACAGCACCCACGAACTCGCCCGCCTTCACGCCTTACACTCACTTGCACGACTCAAGGCTCTCGGTGACGATGAAATACTCATCGGACTCAAGGATTCCTCAGCTGGAGTCAGAGAGCACGCACTCCGCCTAGCTGAATCTCGTCTTGATACACAACCTGCCATTCTAGAGCAAGCCCTCACATTGGCAAAAGACGATCATGCACGGGTGCGATTCCAAGCCGCCTTCAGCCTTGGAGAAACCACCGATCCTCGTGCAGCCATCGCACTTGCAAACATCGCCACACGTGATGCCAGTGACTACTGGATGCGCACTGCAATACTCAGCTCATCCTTAAACCTAGCCGCAGGCATGATCAAACATCTACTCAACACCGAGGAAGATTTCAGTTCAGCTAAAAGCAAACAACTCTTTATTCGCGAACTCGCCCAACTCGTCGGCAGTCGAAATCAGAAGCAGGAAGTGATGCTTATCCTAAAAGCTGCCGACAGTGGCTCCGCTTCAAAAAATCCGAAAATCCAGCGCACCCTCGTTCTCGGCCTCGGAGAGAGTCTAGTTCGCTCACGCCCCAGTCTAGCCCCCTACTTAGCACAATCCCCTACTGCTGCAAAACTTCTCAGCAGCATGATCAACAACGCGAAACAAACTTTAGCTCAAACTTCCTCTTCTACCGCTCAGCGCAAACAAGCCATCAAAATCCTAGCTCACGCAAGTTACGCAGAAGCTAAAGCCCCACTCACTCAACTCCTCAACAGGAGCCAATCTGCAGACATACAATTAGCCGCACTCAATACCCTGACAGGATTCGGCTCAGCAGATACAGCCACCCTCATCGCCACAGCTTTACCCACTCTCTCTCCTACGGTCACAAATGAAGCCATCGAATCTTTACTCGGTCGCACCGAATGGATACCAGCATTACTGAACGCTGTAGCTGAAAATAAATTAAGTCCAGATAGCATTGAACCTTCCCGCCGTGCTTTGCTGATGAAACACAAAGACGGCGCCATTCGCAAACAGGCAACGGCACTCTTTGCCAGTAGCGTACCGCGCGCACGTGATAAAGTGATAGCCACCTACCAAGCCGCACTTAAACTCAAAGGCGATGCAAAACGCGGACAAACCATCGCTGAACAAATCTGTATTGCCTGTCATAAAATCGATAAAAAAGGCAACGACGTTGGACCAAATCTCTCCACCATTCAAAACCGAACAGCCTCCGACTTATTGATCCACATCCTCGACCCCAATCGCGAAGTGCAAGCCAACTACCGACAATACATCATAGAGCTCAATGATGGACGCAATGTTTCAGGTTTCATCGTCACCGAATCCCCCACCAGCATCACGATCAAACGAAGTGAAGGCATTCAAGAAACCCTACTACGACAAAACATCAAAACCATCACCAGTAACCAACTCTCCCTGATGCCCGGCGGATTGGAGCAAATCATCAATCAACAACAAATGAGCGACCTGCTAGCTTATTTGGTGAGTTTGAAAGAGAAGAAATAAAATAATCACCCCCACTTCTTATCAGACGCCCGCTGGAGGGGCTCGCTCCTGCGTGCCTTCTTACGCAGTTAACCCAACAAAATCCAAACCTTGACATTATAGACTTAACTATACAGTTATCAAAAAATAACTAACAACACTCATCGTTGCTTCCAAGGCACGATTTTGCCAGTCGTCTGCAAATCTACTCGCAGGAAAACTACCTGCATCGCATTTGCCTTAACGTATTCAGGTTTCCCAGTCGGTCGCCAAGCACCGATGCATTTATAGCTATCGCTCCTCATAGTGATTTGCGTGGCTATAGTTTTAGCTTGAAACTCGGGCAATTCCACTATTGCCACTCGTCCCGCCTTAGCAGAATTCACCATCAACTTTTTCATTAACGGCGGGCCTGTGTGATGTTCAACTTTAAGGTCAATCATGACAGTAAAATAATCACTCTGTAATACAGGATCAACCTCCAGAATCGTCCCCACCTTGCGCGTTTTAAATTTTACAGGTAAAACAAGCCCAGCCTTTTCGCTCCATTTAACTTCAGTCGGGTAAATCACCTCTCTTACCGATTCAGCTTTGGCTATTTGACCGATTTGAGCAATAACACTGCTAGTCACCACAAGTGACGCCTGTTTGCGCTCCATCATGCCCAGCACCTTCTCCCAAATGAAAGTATGATCATCCTCAGCTCCACAAAGTTGCTGTACTTTAAGAGCTGCTATAGCCGGCATCTGGTAGATTTCCACACGAACATTGAGCTGCTTAGGCAAACGGTCATTCCACGAACCTATGAAAGCTTCAACCAGCTCCATCGTATCCAAGTCCGCTCTTACTTCCAATCGACCTTGTTTGGGGTTAAATATAGCGGAAGCCCCTTTAGGAAAAGGTATCCCATAGTGCGTATTCAGTATTCCTTGGAAACTCCTATCTGCCGGCTTAGTAGATTTGGACTTATCTTCAAAATCACCAAAAGGATCATTTGCCACAACCTCCTCATTCATAGAAAGGAAGCGATCAAGAAAATTACTGGGCACTTCATAAACTCTAGTATCCAGCTCGCTCTCGGCTTGCCTAGATTTAGATGGTTCATTTTCAGCAAAAAGTGTTCCATCAAGCAGACACAAGCCTAATAGCATAAATTTAACAATTCTCATCACTTATTAGTATCACTTGGAAAAATAGATTGCACATCCACCTTGAGAAAGGCGATGCACATTGATTTTTCATTTTCATATTCTGGTTTACCTGACGGCAACCAACTCCCTATGATCCGAACTGATCCATCTGCTATAGAAATATTTTCGACTAACCCCTTAAAGCGGAACTTAGGCCCCTCTAGTTCAATGCCTTTTCCCTTGTCTGAAACTAATCCCACCCCCTTCTTCATCGCTGGTGGTGCCGAAAGTAATTCAAACGAAAAAGCGAGATCCACACTTCCATCACTGGCATTAATTTTCGGTTTGATTTCAAAAATTGTTCCCACTTCTTGTATTTCAAACATGGTAACTCCAGCTTCCCCCTGATGTTTCCCGTGCTGTGAATTTGCAGCATAGTTAAACTCCTGCACATCACTAAACTTAGCGCTCTGCCCACTCCTAGCAATCAAAGTTACGTTACTAAGCAAACGAGCTTCACCTTTTTCCAGCAATAGCAAAACCGCCTGCCACTGGACACTGTGATCAGCTAACGACTCTGCAGCATTTAATAATTTCGCAACATCTTTGACCTTCAGCTCGTAAACCTCAATACGAACATTAATACTCGCTCTTTCACTCCGAGATTGAGCTGTCACCGTGGCAATGTAAGTATCAATTTTTTTCATCTCTGGCACCGTCTGACGCACGATGAGTCGACTCGTCTTAGCATCATATATTGCGTGCGCACCAGATTCGAAAACAACCCCAAAATACTGCAACAAGCCTCTTACTGTATGAATTTTATGTCTAATTTCCGTCCCATTTTCATCAGGATCTAATCTTGGCCACATAGAAACGAAGTTCATAGGGAGATTATAAATTTTAGTAACCATCGCTTCCTCACTATCATCTGTTGCGTTCAAGCCTTCACTATAAGTCAATGCGCTGCTCTTCTTATCCAGTTGTTCGAATTTCACTGCAGGAAGTCCGAATTCATCCAGTTCCTCAGACACCCCCCTGCCACAGACAGCCAACACTCCCAAGAACAGCAAAAGAGCTTCTAGCCAGTTCCTTTTGAATCTCCAATTATCGTTATTTTTCACTACAGAAAAGTTTATCGAATCCTCAACAATGCAACAAGCCAAATATCACATAAAGCCCTCACCTCACACCGCCCCGATACCACTTCACGATTCCCTCACAGCCACCTTCAATCAAATCCAATACCTTTTCAAAGCCCTCTGGCCCTCCATAATAAGGATCTGGCACCACTTGATCCTTGTGCTGATCACAAAAATCACAAAACAGCTTCACTTCCCCCTTCTCACCTTGATAAGACTCTCGCAAGGCTAGCACCTCAGATTGATTATCAAGATCCATCACCAGAATCAGATCAAACAGTTCGAAATCTTCAAGCTCAATACCACGAGCGCGCCCCTTCATCTGATATCCCCGTCGCTCCACTGCCTCAGTCATTCTTGAATCAGGACGATTGCCCGCATGTATGTGCAAGGTGCCTGCAGAATCGACCTCGATCTCCTGCTGCAAGCCCTCACGCTCAATCACCGCCCGCATCACATTTTCTGCGGTTGGAGAGCGACAAATATTACCCCAACAAACAAACAGAATTTTGAACTTAGCTTTCATTAGATAGGTGGCATGGGCTTCCAGCCCATGATTTTTGTGCGGACGTAATCTGCTAAAAAAACCTTCAAGTCGAGGTCAGTCATATTCCGGATACATATGTGAAATATCATCTATACACTGACTATTCATGGGCTGGAATCCCATGCTACGTACCGCTGCGCGATCGGGTAACGTCGTCCCATTCCAAAAGCTTTACTGCTAACGCGAATACCAGGAGCTGCTTGAAAGCGTTTCCACTCATTGATATCCACCGCACGCGCCACCCACTTCACCACCTCCTGATCATAACCCGCGGCGACAATCTCCGCCACACTGAGCTGCATTTCCACGTACCCTTCCAGAATCCCATCGAGAATCTCATACTCGGGCAAAGAATCCTGATCCTTCTGGTCGGGACGCAACTCCGCACTCGGAGGTTTGTTGATGGTATTCCAAGGGATCACCTCACCATCACGGTTCAACCAACGGCACAACTCAAACACCGTCGTCTTGGGCAAATCACTGATCACCGCCAGTCCACCACACATATCGCCATAGATCGTGCAGTAGCCCACCGCCAACTCACTTTTATTGCCTGTTGTCAGTAGCAAATTCCCCATCTTATTCGAGATCGACATCAACATCAAACCACGGATGCGCGCCTGCATGTTCTCCTCCGTCACATCCTCAGCTCGATCACCAAACACAGGTCGCATCTCCGCTTTCAAATCCTCGAACACTTTTTTAATCGGAATCTGCTGACACTCGATCCCTAGATGCTCAGCCAAAGCTACCGAATCATCCACACTACCCGCCGAAGAAAACTGACTCGGCATCGTCACCCCCAAAACATTCTCCGCCCCGATCGCCTGTGCTGCGATGGTAGCGACGAGGGCAGAATCAATGCCTCCACTCAAACCAATCACCGCCTTTTTAAACCCACACTTTCGCATGTAATCCCGCACGCCTAAGATCAAAGCTCCAGCCACCTCCTCCATCGGCTGCTGCCACTCCTGCAAAGTCGCCTCCCCACCACCACCCAGATCGACTACCTGCACCGCCTCCTCAAAACCCGCCAAGCGCTGCACCACCTTTCCGCTGGCAGCGATCACCGCAGAGTGACCATCAAAGACCAATTGATCATTCGCGCCTACCGCATTGGCATAAACGATCGGCACCCCTAAGTCCTGACACAAATCATCCATCATCTGCTCTCGCACATGCGGCTTACCTTGATGATAAGGCGAAGCACTGAGATTCAAAATCATCTGCGCCCCCTTTTCCACTAAAGTCTTAGGTGGATTCCGCACATACAACTTGGCAGGCAAATAATCTTCGCTCCAGATATCTTCACAAATAGTGATACCCATCTTGATACCCGCAATTTCCACTGGCTCGACCTCATTGCCCGGCTGAAAATACCGCGCTTCGTCAAACACATCATACGTCGGCAACAGGCACTTCAACACCACCTGCTGCACTCTCCCGTTCTGCAAGACCGCTGCAGCATTGACAAAGGGCGCTCCAGCCTCCGCTTTGGAAAAATCCACAAAACCTGTGATCAAAGGCACTTCACCCGTTTTTTCAGCCAACTCCTGCAGTGCCGCCAAATTCCCTTCGACAAAACCCGACCGATAAACCAAATCCCTCGGTGGATAACCGGGAATAGCCAGTTCTGGCGTTACCACCAAGTCGGCTCCCTCGGCAACACACTGCTCATACGCCCTCAGCAAGCGTTCCACGTTGCCAGCAAAATCCCCAATCGTCGCATTGATCTGTCCGATACCTACCTTCATCACTCTATCACTCTCGATTCAAACTCTCTACCACCCCAGGATCACGAACATCCGCCCAATCTCCGCTCAATTCGACCGCTTTCACTTTTAGTCCATCCTCGACCATCGCAGCGATCGCATCGGTCAGCTCATACTCACCACGCGGTGACTTCTCTAGTTTGGCAGTGTATTCAAAAATACGAGCACTGAAGGAATAGATGCCAGCGTTATAATAGGGACTGGTCGGCTCACCAGACCCTGGCTTCTCAATCAAGCCCGTCAACCAGCCATCTTCATCGATAAAGACCGCTCCTCCCTTCGACACATCTTCGTTGACCTTCACCGTGATCTTGCCATCCACTGCCGTGAAATCTACCAAGTCAGCATAACTTTCCGCCGCCACCAAGATGTCGCCATAACTCAAAATAAAAGAATCTCCAGCCGAAAAATCTATCGCCAAATCCACCACCCGCCCAGTGCCATCTTGAATCTCTTGGGTCACATAAGAAATCGCGCAGCCAAAATTTTCGCCAGCAGCGAAATAATCCGTGATCACTTCAGGTCGGTAGCCCACTACCACCAAAATTTCCTTCACCCCATTCTCCACCAAGCCCTTGATGATCGTTTCTAAAATCGGTCGCCCCCGCACCTCAATCATCGGCTTCGGGATATCCTCAGTCAACCCTTTCATCCTCGTGCCACGACCCGCAGCCAAAATCACCGCCTTTGTTATCTTCACTTCTTCACTCATCTTAAAAAAACTATTTAATTATAATCCCATCTTTATCTGCGTTCATCTGTGAAATCTGCGGTTCCATCTTCTACTCATTGGCTCATCTTAATCTCTCCACAAAATCTCCCATGCGCTGCATCGCTACCTCCAACTGATCCTTCGCCGTCGCGTAACAACAGCGCACAAAGCCCTCGCCCGCTTCACCAAAAGCACTGCCTGGCACCGCTGCCACATTCTCTTCTTCCAAAAATCTGAAAGCAAACTCGCTGCTCGTCAGCCCAAACTCACGCACATCGGGGAACATATAAAAAGCACCTCCTGGAGAAAAACACGGTACCCCGATTTGCTCAAAACGTTTGAGCATCAAGTTCCGTCGCGTCGCGTAAGACTGACGCATCTCCTCGACAGGCCCCGCTCCATTCTGCAAAGCCTCCACCGCTGCTGCCTGACTGGTGATCGGCGCGCAAAGCATCGCATACTGGTGAATTTTCATCATTGCTTCCGTCAAGATCGGCGGAGCGCAAGCATAACCCAAACGAAAACCCGTCATCGCAAACGCTTTGGAAAAACCGTGCAACAAAATCGTGCGCTCCTGCATGCCTGGCAACGAAGCAATACAAACATGATCCGCAGGCTTCATCCCCTCATCCTCGCCGTAAGTCAGCTCACTGTAGATCTCATCACTGATCACGATGAGATCATGTTTGACCGCCAAAGCTGCGATCTTCTCCAGCTCCTCCACCGGCTCCACTGCCCCAGTAGGATTGGTGGGAAAATTCATCACCAGTATTTTGGTTTTATCCGTGATGTGTTTTTCCACATCCTTCGCCATCAAAGCAAACTTGTCCTCAGCCTTAGTTTCGATCGCGATCCCCACCCCGCGAGCCATCACAATACCAGGATGATAAGAAACATAACATGGTTGGTGAAAAATCACCTCATCCCCCGGATTCAACAAAGCACGAAAAGCCAAATCCAAAGCCTCCGACACTCCCACCGTGACCAAAATCTCATCATCTGGAGAATAACGCACCGCGAACTTGTCATCGACATAATCCGAAATCTCCTGTCGCAAGGTCATCAACCCAAAATTAGAAGTGTAAGAAGTCTCACCTTTTTCCAAGGAATAAATCGCCGCCTCACGGATGTGCCAAGGCGTCGAATAATCCGGCTCCCCCACCCCCAACGAAATCACATCATCGCGCCCCTGCACCAACTCGAAAAAATCGCGAATCCCAGACCGAGGGATCGCCCGCAAATGCTCAGCTACACAGTTTTCTAAATTCATAAAATCTACTTCTCTTACCCGCGATCAGCTCCACTTGCCTTCGCGTGATCATCTCTAGCTATCTCATTACAATCGACTACGCTTACCACCCTCTCTCACTTCCGTGTTTTTCCGTGTCTTCCGTGGTCAAGCTCCCCATCTTCATTCACGGAGCCACTGCCAACCGCGTAGGCTCACTTTCCGTTTGCGCAAGGAAACCACTTTGTTTGTAAACTTTCAGTTGGAAGTGCGTCGCCGTCGAGACCACGCCCTCGATCGTGCTGAGTTTCTCGCTCACAAAACTCGCCACCTCGCGTAAAGTCTCTCCACTGACCACTACCGCCAAATCATAACCCCCGCTCATCAGATAACAACTCGACACACTATCAAACTTAGCGATGCGTTGCGCCAAACGATCAAAGCCACCGCCACGCTCAGGCGTCAGTTTCACCTCGATCAAAGCCGTGACGCCCATGTCCCCAGCTCTTTCAGGATCGACCACTGCATGATACCCCAAGATCGCCCCGTCTTTTTCGAAAGTCGCGATCTGCTCCGCGATTTCTTTCTCGTCGCGTCCCAACAAATCCGCTAAATCCGTCGTGCTGAGTTTAGAGTTCCGCTGTAATTGTTTAATAATAGGATCTGTCATGTCTGCTAATGCTATAAGCTATACTTCTGCCCCCTGCTCCTTCTTTCAACTATAATCACCTTTGCCCGATTATTTCGGCACCACCGTATTTCCTACGTCTAAAATTTCGTCCGCTTCCTGAACCACCATGCCCGCTGCCATCCACGCCTCATAACGCCCCCAACCATTGTTGAGTAACTGCGAAGCCTGTCCAAAGCGATTGGGCGAATGCAGTACCACAGTGAAGATCCGATAAGGGATACGACTCTTGCGATCACCAGCCAGCGGGATGATGCGATCAGGCTTACGCGCACTAGCGATCAGACAATCACCCGCCCGCGCCGTACGCCCCGTTTTGATCCCATCGACAAAGTTCCTGCCCAACAAATCGTTGGTATTTCTCAGATCAAAGGACAACTCCTGCCCCCCACGCTGGAAAGTCACCCTGCGGGTTTTTTGATTACAAATGAAAGTGAATGAAGATTTTCCCATCGCGAAAAAAGTCAGCTTAGCCATGTCGCGTGCCGTCGAAATCCCAGGTTTACCCCTATGATCCAAACCCGTAGCATTGCGAAAACGCGTTCGCATCATGCCCTTCATCTTCGCCAGCGCATTCATCTGGCCGACAAAAGCCTCAACTGGATTTGCCGCCCCCACTCGCCTCATCATCTGTCGCCCAAAATGATCCGCAAGAGTATGCGCCGATACATTATCGGACACCATCATCGCGCAAAACATCGCATCCCTCACCCGAATACGATCCCCAGGTCGCATCCCTACTGGATTGGCTCCGCCGATGAGTGCCGCCGATTGAGGCACCGTCATCATCTGGTTTTTATCCCCACGACTGACCAATAGCCAATCCATCGCCACTGCCACCGTGGCAACCTTGGTCAAACTCGCCACCGGCACCTTGCGATCCGCATCATTTTCAGCCAGAATTTTCCGGTAACTGAAATCCACCACAATGTAACTGTTATTCCCCTGAGCCATGAGACCTGAAAATTGAGTCATCATCCCAAAAACTAGAAAAAACAAGACCGCTTTCCCGACAGAGCCATAAACCCGCCTGCTCAATCCGCCGACCGATCTCTTTTTATTTAACAAACACAACATCTGCCCACTGTAGGTTTTTGGCTTGTCAGTGCAACCGTGAATTCACCCTGTCTGGACAATGACACCTATTTAGCAATAGATAGAGATTTAATAACTACTAAATAGATAATACCTATGACTTAGAGATCGATACTTCGCTTAAACTATGGATAAGTGGGCAACTTCCTAACCCGTCAAACAATTATCTTAATTTCCAGCTAACTCGCAACCTTATGCCCATCAGCATTCACAACCGCCTCTGTGACATTTGTCAAAGCTCAACGCATCTTGTCCATCTGCCCCACTATTCTCTCGACGAATGGGAAATGGTCGAGTGTCTGAATTGTCAATACACCTTTCTTGCCAACCCGCCACCTTATCAAGAGCTTGAAACCACTTTTGCTTGGGAGAAAACCTCGCAACAATCCACATCACAACGGCATTCATCTACTCCCATTCAAGCTGTGGTGGCGCAGTCTTCAAAAAAACTCCGCCGTAGCCTCTTTAAGCGCCGTAAGATCCGCGACCTAGCCATTGCCCACATGCCAGAGCAGCCTGGAACCATCGTTGATATTGGCTGCATGAAAGGCGATACCCTGATCCGCTTCTGCAAAGAACTTCGAGAAAATCACTTCAACCCCACCCCAATAGGAATAGAGATCTCAACTGAGTTGGCTCAACGGGCAGACAAAAAGCTTAAAAAAATCGGCGGACGTTGCATCCATGCCGATGCCCTCAGTGCCCTTAGCTCGATCGCCCCCTCCTGCAGCGGCCTTGTGATCATGTCAGCTTACCTCGAGCACGAATACCAAGCATTAGCCGTGCTCAAACAAGTCAGTCGTGTTCTCAAAAGTGACGGCATCGCAGTGATCAAAGTGCCAAACTTCGCCAGCTGGAACCGACACATCATGGGCAAACGCTGGTGTGGGTTCCGCTACCCCGATCACGTCAACTACTTCACCCCCAAAACACTGATGAAACTCTGCAGCCAAGCCGACCTGCAAAGCGTTCGCTTCAGCTGGCGTGATCGTTTTCCTACCAGTGACAATATGTACGCGGTGGTGGCCAAAGCCCCTTGATTGTCCCAAACGCTTGCATCTCTCATTCGTTTGTCACTTCATATTCAACCGGCGTGCTAATTGAGCCTCATGCAAATCACGAGGATGGATCAAAGCTGGATCCAGCGGCTCGAACCACTTACCTCCGATTTCTTTTATCTCTCTGTCTTTACTTCTTAAGCCGATTAAATTCATCGAATCGGGGCCGAAGGACACACGCGGCCAAGTGAGATTATTCTTTGCTCGGATATTCCAGAAAGTGCCACGGGCTCCACAGTGTTTGCCCAAATCACGCCCTCCTCCACAACGCCAGATTTCTCCGCCATCACCAACATCAAGATTGGAGAACAGATTTTCATAGGGAGCTTTTTTGTGATGATCAAGTGACAAGTTAACACCCTTGCCGTTTTTATACACATTGCCATTGCTCAGGTATCCCAGACCCAAGTCATGTATGAAATGAGTCTGAAGATCAAAATGAGTCACCAGATTGTCCATCCCTAAAAATATCCCATGATGCCCTGTCGTCCCCTTATACTGCGCACGGCGAGAATCCAAAACCAAACCATCAATCGTCGAAAAATGTCCCGTCAAATACACCCCGCTGTCGCTATTGGATATGCGCACATTCTTAATCCAACAATTCACGACCCTAGTCATCGCAATCCCGTTCAAACCACGCTCGGTGAAATGGCCTTGATAGGGTTTCACCGGAAACTCAATCGACAAATCCTCAATCCCCACTTCACTCACGCTTGGATCAACCGTTTTCAAAACAGGCTTCCATTCGGCGCGTAAATCGAAGCGTAAAGGCCGTTCCAAAGTCACTCTTTTTCCATCAATCGAGGCTATTCGACTGACCAATCGAGTTCGGATGGCTTTCTTAATTTTCTTCGTATTGCCTGGGTCTCCACTGTATAAATGATCGAGCAAGGTCTTCTTTTTATCATCCATCACTTCCACTGACACTATCTGCCCCTGCTTTAACTTCACCTCTTTCGTCAGGACTATATTCCGCTCTCCACGTTTCACCGGAGAAACAATCTCTGCCACTTTTTTATCTCGATAACTCCCCTTGACCCAAATAAAACCGCCTGACCACGAGTAGTTGGAAGTCGGTCGCCCGCTAGTGGTTGCGCCCATGTTTGGAAGAACATCTTCCAATTCCCGGTTGATAAAAAGCACCGTCTTGCCCTCCCCGGCTCCACGCAAAACAATACCCGGCTTTTTGATCCAAATAATATCGCTTAATAAATATCGTCCAGCTGGAATCAAAATCGCACCTTTGTCCGTTGCTTCGATCGCCTTGCGGAAAGCTTCTGTGCAATCTGTTTTGCCATCCCCCTTGGCTCCAAAACGAATCACATCAGTCACCACCTCTATTTTAGGTAAAACATCCTCTCCAAAATGATATCCGGCATAAGAAAAATCCGGTAAGCGCCCCTCTGCCGTCCATTTTTCACCTGCCTCACCCCACAAATCAGAATACACTTGCCCCGGAAGCAATTCTGTTGAAAACAAAACAACGACGAACAAAATACAAAATCTCTCTATCATCCGGTTTTTCATTTTTTCAACAAAGTCGGCTCTGCCCAGATCGCATAATTATTCTTAGGAAAACGGGCTCATTAAAACCACCCTCACCTACTCCGCCGCATTGATCAGATCTTCCGCACGACAGTCCTTCAATACGATTCCACCATCCACTCGCAAGACCGACCCTGTAATATAGTCAGCATCATCCGAAGCTAAAAAAGCCGCAGCCTTACCAATATCCTCGGGCACACCTAATCTCCCCCACGGCATATTCGCAGCCTCCTGCTTCATCCGCTCTTCGCCGAAAGCCTTGCGCTCACCAGGAGTATCAATCCAGCCCGGCTCAATCACATTGACATTGATCCGGTGTTGAGTCAGCTCCGTCGCGATCGTCTTCGCCAGATGGTTAAGCCCCGCTTTGGCAGCGTTGTAAGACGCGCTTAGTCCGTAGGGCATGTAGGCATGGACACTGGAAATGAATACGATCTTTCCTCCGCCATGTTTCACCATGTCCCGCGCCACCAACTGACTGATATGAAAACCACTAGTCAAAGCTCCATTGATCACAAACTCAAAATCCTCAGCTTTGATGTCGAGAAAATCACAACGCCGACTAGCCGCAGGATTACTGACCAATATGTCCAGACGACCCAACGCTTCGAGAGCTTCGCTCACTAACCTTTCACATTCATCTCGCTCAAAGATATTGGCAGTGATCACCTGACACCCCCTGCCCATAGCCCGGATTTCATCTGCGGTAGCCTCCACCTCCTCACTACCAGGGCGATCATTGATCACCAGATCCGCGCCAGCACGCGCCAATTCCAAAGCACAGCCTTTACCTATGCCTTGCCCAGCCCCCGTCACCAACGCTCTTTTCCCAGATAATTTCATACTTAAACAACCTTATCAATCCTCCCCATAAATCCGAGTCAACTCTTTGCCGTTATTATCCAACATGTTTTTCAAAGTCATAAAGTCGCCTCCATAAGCTAACAACTGAGCCCCTTGTGCACGTAACTTTTCCACCAACTCAGGAGATCCCGCCGGGCACCCCCAAGCAATGCCTTCACGCTTGGCTGCAGCGGCAACCTTTTCGTAAACTGCCTCAAGATCTAAGCCTTCATTATCCAACTCCTTGAGCCTCAAACCCAAATCGCCTGGACCAACAAACATGCCATCCACCCCCGGCACAGCAGCGATCTCATCCACATTTTTGACCGCTTCAATGGTTTCAATTTGAACCACCAAAAAAGTCTCTCTATTAGCTTCAGCAGGATAGCTTTCCGCATCTTCCAAATAATAGTTAGCATCCAAGCCTGCTCCATCTAAACCACGCTCACCCAGTGGAGGGAACTTCACCGCTGCCACCAGCTCTCGCGCCTTCTCCGCAGTAGATACATGAGGAATCATCAAACCCGCCGCTCCATCTTCCAAATAACGGTAGAGCTTTGTTTTTTCCACCGTCGGCGGGCGCAACATGCAATCGATATCCGCCAAATGAAAATGAGTGAGCAAAGCAGCAATCTCATTGTCACTAAAAGTTCGATGCTCCATATCGAGCCAGATCACATCAAAGCCAGCTCCCGCCGCATGATGAATGTAAGACGGGATAAAATGCCCGAGCACACACATCCGCGCAGCTCTACCGTCTCTGATTTTCTTCAGGGTTTTACTTTTTCTCATAGATTTCCTCCGCAACCAAGATGGCATCGCCCTTTCTATTTGTCACCCCAGCTTTGTATTTATCGTTCTTGGAACCAAAATCCGTTTCACCAGCCCTAAAACCAACCATGCAACAAAGCACCGCCCGCTCTAATCACCCACTTTGAATTCACTTGCTTTGCCCACTTATCCAGCGAAATTGGCTCCCGTCATCTTCAGCACACCTGAAGTAAGAACCTTTCACAGCTCTACTTCCATGAACCGTTCATCGAAAAACACTCCTAGCCCTCAAGACAAAAAGCAAGCTCAGCCAGCCAACCCTGGACAACCTGGAGCCCTACGAAGGATCAACATCGAGCGCATCGTAAGGAAAATCCAAACCGATGCGCCCATCACTCGAACGGATTTGGTAGAGCACACCGGTCTTAGCTATCCCACCGTGATGAAGATTTGTGATCTGCTACTAGAAAATAACTTCATAGAATGGGTCGACGACGACCCACAAGAACCCAGCGGACGAGGCCGCCCAGCCTCCTACATCCAAATGGCGAGCTCTTCGTCCCATGTCATCGCGCTCTCCTTTCGCCCCTCCTACATTTTAGGAGCCGTGGCCACACTCAATGGGAAAACGGTCACCGAACTGCAATGCCCCATCCCTGACACCTACCCAGAAATTTTAAGCTCAGCGCATCAACTGATCAAAAAGCTGCAAAAAGACGCACCCACTCGCATTTTAGGCATTGGACTAGCAGCTCCAGGGCTACTGGAGACTGGCACCCAAGCCAAGCTCGCCGTTTCCGCCAACATCCCAGCCCTGACCGATCATTACATCGCCGAAGACCTCAGCGAACTCACCCACCTCCCCTCCGTGATCGTTAGCACCATGAGATCTTTATATCATTCAGAGATCATTCGCGGCTACGCCATCGATCATAAAAACTTTGCCATCCTAAATTATTATGCCGGCATGGGTGTCGCTGTCGCAGATCATGGGCATTTTGTTGAAGGTTCCCGTGGCATGGCTGGCGAGCTAGGACACATCATCATCGAAAGAGGAGGAGAGCTCTGCGGTTGCGGAAACCGAGGTTGCTTAGAAACCCGAGCAACCGATCTCGCGCTCGCTCACGCCATTTCCAAAAACTTAGGACATCCCGTCAGCGTAGATGAAATGATTGAGCTGATTCGCAAATCGCCCAGCCGATTCGAAGAAGAGATAGACAGCATGCTCAACTACCTAGCCATTGCCGTAGGATTGACCATTAACCTATTCAATCCAGAAGCAGTGCTTCTCTATGGCAGATTACTGGACATCAACCCTATATTTTTCGAGAAACTGCAGAAAAAGGTTCCCGCATGCAGCCTGAAAAATCTAGCCGATAACTGCAGCTTAAAAAAATCTAAATCAAGGACCATCGAAGGAGCCGCCCTCGCCATAGTGGATGAACTCATCAAAAATCTGAGTAACAAAGACTAAGCCGTCTAGGGCCAAGTGACACACAGCAAAGCGCTTAACTCTTGCGAATCCCCGACAGTAGATCGGATCACGAAGCCCTCCCTCTCATTCGCAGGCAAGAGAAAATAATCTCCCGCGCTAAACGATGCGCCGCCACAGCTCACCTCCCCCGATACGACCGCCATCACAAAAAATCCTGATGGCATCTTGATTTCTTGCCCTTGCGACAAAACAATTTTCGAAATCTGAAACCCCGGACCATGCACCCGGTCTCCTGGTGCTATTTGCCCCTTGCCACAGCCCACGTCATCAAAATCGATGCACTGCAAAGCTTTGTCTATATGCAGCTCCCTCTTCGGCCCGCCCTGATCCGAACGCTTCCAGTCAAAAACCCGATAGGTTGTATCACTGTTTTCCTGAATCTCGAATATCATCTGCCCTCCACCCAAAGCATGCACCCGCCCCGAAGGCACCCACAGTGAATCCCCCTCACCCACCAACATCTGCCTCACACAATCCGGAGTGGTTCCATCCCGCACACTTTGCTCAAAAATCTCACGAGTGACCTCCGGCTTAAGCCCAGCATACCACAAAGCCTCTGGATCCGCTTGCGCAGCATACCAAAACTCCGACTTAGCTTCCCCCCCCAGCTTTTCAGCCAACGCTTGGGGTGGATGCACCTGAATCGAAAGCGGATGCCGAGCATCCAAAATCTTACACAACAGCGGAAATCGCTCCGCCTGCGGTGCCTCTTCACCAAATATTTCTTGCCGTCTCGTATTCCACAAATCGCCCAAACTTAGCCCGTCATACTCCCCGCCCACCACCAGACTTTGAGCCTCTGGCCGATCCACCACATCCCACGATTCCCCAATCGCCAGCGACTCATCTCCCGGCAACTCACGACCATACAAAGTCGCCAGCGTCCGTCCTCCCCACACCCGAGTCTGATATTCAGGTTGTAAAATGATAGGAGACTTCATTTCTTATCCTTGATTCACTTGCTAAAATATTAAAACCTGCTGTATCTTTGTCGTCATTCCTATTACAACCCGATTTCATTACTCTACATCATATTTACAAACAAACTCTTTTATCTAAGATCCTTAGTTTTGTTCGCGCGCCTCTAAACTTCGGCTCCCTCTTTCTTACAAAATGAATCTAATCACGCCCTCTCTCCGTCAACCTGCCCACAGCCGCCTCCGTGCCTTCACAGCACTGGAAGCTCTCGTGATGTTATTAGCCCTCTTTATCCTAACCATGCTAGGCATCGGTCTCTGGCTAAAAAAACAAAAAGATAATAAGGAGATCAATCCCCCAGCTTCACAAAGCACGATTGACACCACCAAACCCAAAATGATCGATCCTGACAAAAAGCCTACCCTCGAGAAACCGAGCATAGAAGCACAACAGAAACCGACAAGCAAAACGCCTAGATAGGATGTAAGCAGCCTATCTTATTCAACCCCGTTCAGGCCTTCAAACGCCGCCCACACGCATGCCGGATGCCGAACCCTCCAATCCAAATGAAGACCTTGCCAATCTCAACGAAAAGCAGTTGGATGCGCTCGCACGCTCGCAATTTGGCAGATTAGCTCGCCGCCTACTGAAAAGTTTACTGACGTTTTCCGGCTACGCCTATGTCGCTTTTTTACTCATCCTGATCACCTCCCTGCGATCCATCGGAGAAAAAAACCTGACCCTCGCTTTTATCCTCTACCTGCCACAGGTAGCCTGGTTGCTCCCCATGCCCTTCATCCTCCTGCCCGCTCTTTTGTGGCAGCGTCGACTCTTTCTGACTCTAGTCATCACATCCTGTATTTTTATCTGGTCTGTCATGGGCTATCGTTTGGGATCCGACAAACCCATCCCCCTGTCCGAACGAGGCAGCGACACCTTGACCCTAGTCTCTTACAATCATGGGCAACAAGGCAACCGACGTCTTCAGCGTTTCAAAAATTTGGTCAAACCTGATATTTTACTGATTCAAGAAGGTGGTATAAGCTCGCTTTACTCTGAAGGCAACGGTTACAATGAATTCAGTTACACTGCCGAACAAGGCGAATACGCTCTACTCAGCAAATACCCCATTGTCAGCACCTCTCCAGTGACCTTTCCCTACCCTCCCTTTACCGGTCACAGACAAACTGTCGCCACCCGCTTCGAGATCGACTGGGACGGCACCCGAGTAGCCATTTACGACGTGCATCTGCCTACCCCGCGCGACATCCTGCTTTATTACCGCAAAGGAGCGTTTCTCTACGGCATCATCGGTATTCCTGGCACCCCTTTGGCAGAGAAGCGCAGAGACAACCAACTCTACTGGGACTATCGACTAGCGCTTTCAGACTCACTGATCCAAGTCCTCAAAGCAGAAGACCTACCAATGGTCGTTGTAGGCGATTTCAATGCCCCACACGCAGGATACAATCATCGTCTTTTTGATTCCTTTTTAAGCGACGCCCATAAAACCTCAGGCAGCGGCTTTGGCTACACCTTCCCCGGAACCACCCGCAATCCCCTCAGCCTAGGAGGACCATGGTTACGTCTCGATTATATTTTCTATGACGACAACTGGCAAAGCCTGCGTTGCTTAGCAGAAAAAAAACGCCCCTCCCAACACCGCGCCGTCGCCGCCACCCTAAAACTCACCACCAAATAGCAGGACAGGCATCCCCCCAAGCCCCACGTAATGCCATTACGTGCCACATCCCCCAACACGCCCTCTTCTCCACGTGGCATGGATTGGCAGTGGCATGGATTGGCAATCCGTGTTTCCTCCCTCCCAAACCACACAAGCCCCACGCAATGCCATTACGTCCCACATCCCCCAACACGCCCACTCTCAACTTTTTCTTATCATCCACAGTAGACCTTCTGATAACAAAAATCCCGATACTCCCCAGGCTCCCCCTCTTCCCCCTGCTCCGCCGCATGCGCGATGTTCACCATCTCGCGAGCACTCACATAATGAAACTTCACCATAGGATCCGCCTCAGCCGCCTGCTTGATCGAGCTGTGAAAATCCCGCATCTCCTCACCCAACAAAGTCTCATAATTCTGCGGAATCCCCCCGTGCGTATGCAACTTAATAAACACCCACTCAGGTTTGCCTTTGACATGAACCCCCAAATCCCGCCAAAGCTGTAGGCGCGCACCACTCGGAGGGTTACTCCCCGTCAAATCAGCGTTCTCAACCCGTGGCATCAACCCCCACTTACGCCGCTTCCAATTCAGCCCCAAAGGCCCTTGCACCAAAAGCAGATGATTCGATGACCCCATTAACTCCCCTGTCAGCCCCCGCTCCATCAGCACCCCGCGATCATGCGACTTAGGTAACGGCGTATCTCGCCCGTAATAAATAGAATTAACCATCTTAGTCTGCGTCGGATGCGGCGCCGAAGGCATGGTAAAATCCGCGCAACAGCCCGTGCGCTTCAATATCCCCAACTCCTGATCTATACCACAGCCCTTGCCCTCGGGATGAGAGTTATCCAAAGCCCAGTTACCATGAATAAACCCATACACCACTTCACCCCTTTCATTTCGAGACAACAAACCATGTCCCACCAGATCCTTTTTCCCCTGCTCAATCGCAGCCACCAATCCCGCCTCGTTATCATTTTCGTGATGCAAATGAATCTCCACCTCCGATCCCGTGCGGTGACACAAATCTGCCAACAGCTCTAGCAAGTGACGATCATACTGCTCCACTGGATAAAAAAAAGTATGCCTAGGATGCTGCCCGTCCGCATCCTCAAACTGATTGATCAATGCAGGGAAACGTCGCTGCCACTCAGCAACCCGCTCCACCGCCCCCTTTTGATCGCTATCATGCATTGGCTCAAAGTGATCACACACAGCAATCATCACATGCGTCACACCCGACACCTGTGGGCGACGACGACGCATCAGATACGGCAACAACCATTGATCAAAAGCTTTATACATCACAAAATAAAATCACCAACCACCCACACGACTTCTCCCCTTCATCCAACGGAAAAAAGCCAACACACACAAGATCTGTAAAAAAAGAAAACCACTCGATATTTTAGCCAATACCTTGAGAGGCTTCCAGAGAAAAGAAAGCTCAAACATGCCCGCTATTCCCAAACTATAACAAAGCACCTGCCACAAAAAAGTGATCCAATAGAACCAGCCGTCATCAAACAACATCAAGTTACAAAGCAAAGCCACCAATAAAAAAACCGGCCCCAGCAATCGCAAATATTTATGCGATACCAACTGCCACAGCAAAGGGTTTCTCCACGGTAACAACCACCCGAGATGCCTGAACAACATTTGCCAATTTCCCGCCAAAGTGCGCACCTTACGCCGCTGCTCAGACGCCCGATCCAGTGATTGCGGATCGTAAGCTTTTGCCTCGGCATCAAACAGGACTCGCTTTCCAGCCAGCGCAATCTTCATCGGGATCACCACATCATCTAAAATGGTATCTTCAGCGATCGGCTGATACACCTTCCTCCGCAAGGCATAAACCGCGCCCGTGCAGCCAATGCTCGAAGCAATCTCCGCTTCCTTTCTGCGAATAAACTTCTCCAATTCCCAATAGACATCCAAGCCCTCTCCCGCCACTTGATTCGATGATTCAATCTCCAGACTACCACTCACCGCCCCCACCTCCTCATCGACAAAAGCAGCTACCAAATGCGAAATGGTATCTTCAGCAAAACGCTGCCTCACATCGACCAAAACCACAATCTCTCCACTCGCCATCAACACACCCTGATTCACTCCTGCTGCCTTGCCCTTTTTTCCCTCCAGCAAATCTACAGACTTAACACAACTCCCCGCCTCCTCCGCCAAACGAGCCGTATCGTCATCACAGCGATCACAGATCACCAACACCTCTTGCAACATCCCATAATCCGATTGCAACAGATTCTCAAGTCGCACCTTGATGCGCGACTCTTCATTGTGCACCACCATCACCACCGAAACCGAAGGCTGAAACGAACCTCCCTCCACCACCACTTCCCGCCTGAACCAACGGCTCTTCACGGTAGAAACCAAGGCAAGCAAAGCCGCATACCCAATGTAGGTATAAACCACCAAAATCAAACTGCCCCAGAATACCCACTGCATTTTTCAGTATTTAAAATTGTCAATTTTATAAGCCCACTGTTCACACCGTGGCACGGATTGGCAATCCGTTCTCCCCTTCAAATTCATTTCTTCTCCTCCTCTGCGCGCTCTGCGTCTTGAGCGAAGCGGGCGTGATGATCTCTTCTCTTTCCACCTTTTCATATACCCCATCGCGTGGCGCCGGTGCCCCCCACTCGGTGGTTAAAGTTAAAGTTTTTTATTATTCATTACCCATTTCTCTCCACACTCCCATACATCATTTCACCATGATCAACGCACGAATACTTCCTTACCACTGATAATTTACTTTCAAACAAGCCTTTTCCAATCAATAATGCCGATTACAATCATAAAACTCACAGCATGAGCCAAACTTCACAAAAAATCAGCATCTTCGGCCTCGGTTACGTAGGCAGCGTCACCGCAGCCTGCCTTGCCTCCCGTGGACACGACATCACCGGCATCGATGTGCAAGCAGACAAAGTCGCAAAAATCAACGCCGGCCAAGCTCCCATCGGCGAGCCAGGTCTGGACGAATTGATCGATCAACAAGTGAAAGGTGGCCATATCCGCGCCACCATCGATCCCGACGCCGCCGCCACCACCGACATCTCACTGATCTGCGTTGGCACCCCCTCGACCGCCTCCGGCGAACTCGACCTCACTTTTGTCAATTCTGTCTGCCAGCAAATCGCCGCCATGCTCGAAAACTCCGGTAAAAAACACGCCGTCGTTTTCCGCAGCACCATGCTGCCCGGCTCAGTGCGCCGCCTAACACAACAGCACTTCGCCCCATTCATCGACAGTGGTAAACTCTCCATCTATTTTCTCCCCGAATTCCTACGCCAAGGCAGCGCCATCGCCGACTTCCAAGACCCTAGCCTGTCCGCCATCGGAGTGTTTGACCCCGCACAAGAGCAAATCGTTCGTGAACCCGTCACCCACATCCTCGATGACGGCATCGCCATCGTCGAACTCGAAGCCGCTGAACTACTAAAATATTCCTGTAACGCCTTTCACGCCGCCAAAGTGAGTTTTGCCAACGAAATCGGCCGCATCGCCAAAGGCTTCGACACCGATGGCGCCAAAGTCATGGAGCTACTCTGCAGCGACACCCGACTCAACATCTCATCCTACTACATGCGCCCCGGCAACCCCTACGGCGGCTCCTGCCTTCCCAAAGACGTCAGCGCCCTGTCTCACTTTGCCCGATCTCTCAACGTCGCCGCCCCCACCCTCGACAGCTTATTGCCCAGCAACCAAAGCCACCTCGAGCACCTGATCAAATTAGTCGAACAGACGGGACAAAAATCCATCACCCTGATCGGCATCGCTTTCAAAAATAATACCGACGACCTGCGCGGCAGCGCCCTTGTCAAACTCGCCCACGCCCTACTTCTAAAAGATTACCAAGTCACCATCTACGACCCGCTCGTCTCTCCCGACAGCCTGGTCGGCATGAACAAACGTTACGCCTCCGCCAAACTGCCGGGTTTAGAATCCCTATTAAAAACAGACCTCAGCGATGCCATCCCCGCGCAAGGCACCCTCGTCATCTCCAAACCCTGCGCCACTCTCGACGAGCTACGCCCCCTACTCAACGAACAACACCACCTCATCGACGTCAACGGCTGGCGCGAGCTGCAAACCCTCCCCGCCCACTACCACGGCCTCTGCTGGTGAAATTCCTACACTCCTAACAAAAAAGCGAATGCATCTCTACTTCTTCACAAACACCGTGATTGCATCCTGATAAAGTCCCGCTTCAAATTCCGTGCCCTTGTCATCCTCCCAAGTCTGGAACTGCTCTTTCACTTCCAGCCCTGCATCCGTCAAAATCCGCGTCATATCCTCGATCGTCACATTACTGCGCCAGCCGCCCTTTTCTCCCCCCACCGTGCCGTGGTGCAACACCCCCTTGCCTCCGGATTTCAACACCCGCACAAACTCACCCGCATAAGCCTCCAGTTCAGGTTTGTTGATATGCACAAACACATCAAAAGACCACAAACTGTCGATGCTGTCATCCTCCGCCCCTTCCAAATCCCGCCCACTGGAGACAAAAAACTCCGCATTGCCAGCATCGGCAAAACGCTGCTGGCAAGCCTCCACACAAGAAGCCGAAATATCTGCGCCCTTTAGACTCTCTGCCAAATTCAGCAACTCTTCCGTCCAGCGCCCCCCGCCCGGACCAATCTCCAACACCCGGTCTCCCTTATTGACATGTTTTTTTAACACACAATCAATCACCGACTGCTTCCACTCCGGTGACGGACTCCACTCCTCGCCTCCCGCACCCCAGTCCCAACTCTCCCAGATCAGTTTATTCATCGCCGCGCTGTTCAAGCCCGGCAGCTGATTTTTCCTCCGCAACGCATCCATCCGAGCAAAGGCCTTCGTCGCAATCGCAGAGCAGGCATAATAAACCGCCAGACAAACCGTCCACACTATCCCATTCTCACGCAGCGCAAGCAGCGCGATTTTTACTTTCTTCCCTAGGGAAATTCTTTGACGATTTTCAACAATATCTTTCATTTTTCACAGTATAGCGGAATGTTACCGCGCAACCTAGATGCAGCTTGCCTGCAAGGCAACGCCAATCAGACAACTCAATACCTTAAATACAATATGGACCTCACCTTTGTTTTCCCTTGCCTCAACGAAGAAGGCACCCTAGCCGAATGCATCAAGGCGGTGCAAACTTCTCTCGATAGCGGCGATGGTTCGGTGAAATACGAAATTGTGGTTGCCGACAACGGCAGCACCGATCGCTCTGCAGAAATCGCCACCGAGCTTGGAGCCCGAGTCATCCCTGTTCCCCAGCGCGGATATGGAGCCGCCCTACGCGGAGGTATCGAAGCCGCCGAGGGTGAATACGTCATGTTTGCCGATGCTGACAGCACTTACCTATATGAGCATTGCCTGCCGCTTTACCTGAAAGCCAAAGAAGTCGATGCCGACATGTCGATCGCCTCGCGCATGAATGGCGAAATCGAAGACGGCGCCATGCCGCCATTACACCGATATCTCGGCACCCCGGTACTCACCGGCTTGATCAACATCCTATTCAAAGGCAATCTCAGCGACTGCAACTCAGGCTTCCGCTGTATCCGCAAAACCGCCTACGCCCAATGGGACATCCGCGCCAGCGGAATGGAGTTTGCTTCCGAGTTGCTTATCAAAGCTTTAAAAAACGACGCCAAAACCGTAGAAATCCCATCAGGTCTGCGCAAAGGTCCCGAAGGTCGTGTCGCCCATCTGCGCACCTGGCGCGACGGCATGCGTCATTTACTCTTCATTCTGTCCGAGCGCCCCCGACTGTTTGAAAAAATCGGACTGTTTCTGGTTTTTGTCAGCACCTTGTTACAAATCACTGCCATGGTAGTCGGTCCCACCAACCTGCTAGGTCTCAATGTTTTTGATCTGCATAGTAAAGCGCTACTTTTATTAGCAGGTCTAACAGGCATCCAACTTTACTTATTCTCCTGTGTTTTGTTTCTTCGCGAAAGAGAGCAGCCCTCCAGACTGACGCAAAAACTCATAACCATCGACGAAGGCAGCCTTTTCTTTCTCTTACTCGCTCTTTTTTCTATCGAGGGGCTAGTCATTGCTGCCGTAGTGCTCAACTGGGCACTAAATGATTTTGCTAATCTCAACTTATCCAACGCTCTCATTCCTGGAATCCACCTCATTAGCATACCCAGCATGCTCGCTATTGGCTTACTAGGTATCCACGTCTTCAAGAAAAGCGACAACGGCTAAGGGATCGCAGTATTTAAAAGCCCTCTTCTCTAAGGCCTAAAAAGCTGCCGCCCCTTTTTCTGGCATAAAACCAAATACTGCCCACCGAAGGGAATTTTACAAAGCATTGGCTCAATTCTTCGCAAGCTTTTCAAAAAACCTGGAAAATAAAACACAAAGTCCGTCCTTAATACCTCAAACCCAGCCGCACGTAATCGCTGCCTCGCCTCCCTTGGCCACAGCAAAATCGCATCATCGTCAAAAGGCACCTTGCTCATCGCGTATCGTGTCACTGGATTCCAAGGATTGTTCTCCCAGAACGCAAAATAGCCTCCCACCTTCACATTACGAAACACATAATCCATCGCAGCTTCACGTTCTTCCGGCACAATATGGTGGAACACACCATTGCAAAAAGCCAGATCTACCGGTTGTTCCAGATCCTCTTTCCCCTCTGTGAAATCAACCTCGTACTCCGACCAGGTTTCACGAGCCACCTCTAGAGAATCACTTGAGGGATCTACCCCCCACAGACGCTCAACTCCCAAGCAATCAGAAAAAAATGGCGTCGCGCTGCCAGTGCCACAGCCAAAATCCAAAGCTGTTTTTGACTGCGCACCAAGAACTTGCAATCTTTCCCTCAACCACTGCATGCGTCCCTCGGCAAAATAATTCTTGCCCTCACCACTCAGTTTCAGCCCCTTATTCAGCTGATCGTCGTAATCCTCGGCATAACCGTCGAACTCAGCATTATGTTTCCCTCCTTGATCCATTGATATTTTATCGCTAGTAATAGGTCTATCGCGTAACTGATTTTCCAATGCAGCCCTCCTTCCAACTTCTGATTGCCGCCCTGCAAGCAGGCATTCAACCGAAGTCCAAGCAACGCCTGACTTCTGCTATCCGTCAAGCCTCAGAAAAAGACTGGCAAAAATTCATCAAACATTGCTCCCATCACAAAGTTTCAAACCTAGCTCGCTCCTCAATCCATCAGAATGAACTTTGGGATTTGCTGCCAGAACACGTCCGCATATCTCTGGACGCACACTACCACAACTCCGTCGCTTGGAGCCTCAAACTCGACCATGTTTTGCAGAGGATCACAGCTGCCTTTAATAACGCCGACATCCCCATCATCCCATGGAAAGGCCCCATGCTCAGTCAATGCCTCTTCGACAATATCTGGTCTAGGGAATACGTCGACCTAGATTTTTTGGTTCCACCTCACTACCAAACACAAGCCGAACATCTACTCGCCACCCTCGACTATCACCTCGATCACGAGGAGATCGCAGCAAACCCCGCCAGTCTCGCTAATAATAACGATCATTGCCTAGCCTACCGCCACCCTAAGCTCGGCGTATGGATCGAAATCCACCACACCCCTCTCCCCAGCGCCTTCCGATTCAAACGAAGCATCGATGAAATACTCGTCACGAGCACCCTCATCGAGCCATCCACGCATTTCCTGCGCCGCTTGTCACTAGAAGACGAATTCCTCTTACTCGTCGCCCACGGAGCCAAGCACCATTGGTGTCAACTTAACTGGTCCTACGATTTAGCCGTTTTCATGCATCGATACCAAAATCAGATCGACTGGAAAAAAACACGTTCACTCGCCGAGCAACTCGGCTGCCTCAGAATGATAAAAACCGCCATCGCTCTTTGTGAAAAAATCTGGATGATCCCCATTTCAGCCCCACACATCGACAGCCCAAACACCGACACCACAGCTTGCCGATTGGCAACCGCCTATATCGATCAACTGCAAGCACCCAGTCAGCCAAACTCCAGCAAAACCCGCTTGCTGTGGAAATATCACAGCTTTTATCACGCCCTACTCACCCGCGAGCGCTACCGCGACCGACTGCCAGTGATCGGCGCAACCCTCGCTTATATGATCACCCCCAATCCTAGTGAACGTAGCTTCTACCCAAGTAGATTCCCCCTTAACCTATGCCCCGGGTTATTCCGCCCCCTACGCCTGCTCCTCAAATATGGATTGCACATTGGTAAATGAAATCATAGATTATCACACAACAAAAATACCAATCCCTTCTTTCCTATCAGTGTTTATCAGTGAAATCAGTGGTTATATTTTTTCTGCCATATAATGTAAAATCTTCAACCTTACCCGCTTGAACTTTTCCCCAAACAACAAAATCACCATCCCCGACACCACTCTTTTCCAAGAGCTGGATGGCGAATGTGTCTTGCTCAACCTTGCCAATGAATCCTATTACGGGCTGAATCAAACCGGCACCCGGATGTGGGCAGTGCTCGCCAAATCCAATTCCATTACAAATGCCCTCAGCGTGCTCTCGGAGGAATACGATATTGATGAAAAAACCTTAAGCTCAGACCTGTATCAATTTATCGATGAACTGCTCGAAAACCAGATGGTGGAAATCGTGGTCGCGTAAATGGAAAACCTTCCGAGGCTTGCCAAGCGAACAACGTTTCATCTTGCTTGAAGCCCTGTGCTACTTTCCTATGGTCGCCTTATCTCTAAAATTATTTGGGTTTAGCCATACTCAGCATTTTTTACTCAAAGCCTCAACTCTCTTCAACCAGAAATCGCAGCAACGCTGTGATGCCCAAACCATAACACGCCTGACATCTTCAGCTGCATCACTGACACCCCGCAAGCCCCGCTGCCTCTTGCGTTCCTTAGTCTGCTCACACCTCATGGAAAGACGCGGCCTACCTCACCAACTACGCTTAGGATTCCGCAAAGATAGCCAGGGTTTCCACGCCCACGCCTGGATCGAATACCAACAAGCAGCCCTGTGTGATTCAAGCTCACAGAATTACACCGTGCTCAACTAGCTGCTGCCAACAGCCCCCCTTCGCATCAAATGAGCGCTATCGCTGGCATCCTGATTCGCAATGGCTCTCCGCCTCCCTCTCCCATTCTTAGCCAGATGTTGGAAGTGGTAGCCCACAGAGGACCGGACGGTCGCGGCCAATGGACTGACCGCGTTGTTGCTCTGGGTCACTTGTCACTGGTCACCGTGCCTGAAGCAGAAAATGAACGCCAACCTCTGCATGATGAACAAGCCAAACTGTCCATCACTTTCGATGGAAGGATTGACAACCGCGATGAATTATTAACTATCTTAAAAGGGCAAGCCAGGCTATCGAGCGGAATGTCAGATGCTCAAATCACACTCAAAGCTTACCAGCACTGGGGAGAAAACTGTGCTAACCATCTTCTTGGTGATTTTGCCTTTGCCATCTGGGACAGCCGCAAGCAACAACTTTTCCTCGCTAGGGATATAAAAGGCGTAAAACCACTCTATTATCATCACACCAAAGATACCTTCCTGTTTGGATCAGAACAACGGCAGTTATTCCAACACCCTTCTGTTTCAACTAAAATCAATGAAGGCATGGTCGCAGAGCATCTTGCCTGCAATCCCGTAAACATAGAAGAAACCTTGTTCCAAGACGTTCATCGCCTACCTCCCGCTCATAGCCTGGTGGTGGATACGCATCGTTTGCAGATAAAACGTTACTGGAACCCTGATCCAGGACTGCGTATTCATTATCGCCGCGACGAAAATTACCTAGAGCATTTTCTGGAACTGTTGCGACAAGCGGTGAAATGCCGACTCAGGTGCAATGGAGAAGTCGGTGCCACTCTCAGTGGCGGCTTGGATTCCCCCTTAGTCGTAGGCTTGGCTCAAACCTTGCTCAATGAACAAGAAGACAAGCAACGCTTAAAGACTTTTTCGATCACCTTCCCAGGTCGTGAGGAAGATGAAAGTTCGCGGATCAAGCAAGTTGCTGACATGTGGGATATCGATTCTTCTTCATCTCCTTATACCCATTCAGATGGATTTTCCGCATGGCAGCAGCAGATCCAAGACACCCTAGAACCTCCCGACCACCCCGTCATGCCTGCCTATGCTAAGCTACAAATAGCCGCCGCATCAAAAGGAGTGCGAGTTCTTTTATCCGGAGCTGGAGCCGACGCAGCTTTCGGAGGCTCTCAATTCCCCTACTACGCCCTACTGCGCGACCTTAAACTGAATCAAATGCTTGGCGAGTTACGTTATCAGGCCGACCACAAAAGCTGGAAATACGCTTTGTTGCGATCCATCAAAAACCTAAGCTGGCCAGCATTGCCTCAAGCCATTCGCCACAAGCTGGAATTAGCTCGACCAAAACAACTTCATGCCCCGTTTCTGCAACAGGATTTCATCAGTGCCGCCGACCTCCAGCACCGCTCAAGCAAATATCTATGTGCCCATCAATTTTCCGATCTGGCACAATGGCAGAATCATTGCACCCAATCCGATGCAGAAACCATACGCCTCAATGAGATCGACGACCGCTCCGACGGATCACACGGCATCGAGCAAAGACACCCCTTTTACGACCGCAGGCTACTTGAATTCTCACTAGCCATACCCAATTTTCAACACCGTCGCAAAGACCACGGCAAACTTTTGCTTCACGCCGCCAGCCAGACCTTCCTCCCACCAGATCTGCGCACGCAGCACAATGATGGCGATTTTACTTACTGTGTGGTGCAAGCATTGATGAGCGATGCTGTGGCAGACACCCTGCACTCACTATCCATTGCACAAGCTGGGTGGGTATCACAAAAAAAAATCATCGACGTTTACAATCAGCTGTTTAATCATTATAAACGTAATGATCAGGAAATCTCATACGAATACTATCGCTGGTTGAGACCATTGTGGGCGAGCTTTTCGATTGAGATGTGGTACCAACATGTGAAAGAGATCTAATGAAAAAAACAAGCGCACATCATTCCTCCGAAGATGATCCCCATCAAGCTACTAGCAGCTCCAGTAAGCTCAAGCCCTACAGCCCACCTCGCATCACCCATTATGGCTCCGTCACTTCCGCAACAGGATCCAACTCAGCAGGGTCAACCTTCGATGTGATGTTTGGCACCAATAATGGCATGCCTGGCATGGGCATGGGGATGGGGATGGGCATGGGCGGTATGGGAATGGGCGGCATGTAATCATAAAGTAGCGTGTACCAAATTTTTGACATCCTCGTTGATTGCTATCTACCTTTGTTTGAATTGCCTAAGATTAAACAAGGCTCTGTCTCCTTAAAGATCAATCTGTCGCCCAACGCCCAATACAAATTTGCCGATCTCGTCTGGCAGAATCACTGGTATTCCGAAGAAAAACAAATCGCCATATCCAGCACTCGTAAGGGAGATGGCAGCTATCTGATCCGCTATGTAAATTTAGCTGACTTCCATGTTTCAGCTGCCTTGGATTCCATCGTGGTGCACCCAGCAGCTGGAACCAATCAGGAAACTATACGCCATTTACTGCTAGACCAATTGATTCCCCGAATTCTTGGTCAGCGAGGAAAGTTGATCCTCCATGCCAGTGCCGTAACTTTTCAGAATGATAGTAGTATTGCTTTTTTAGGTTCCTCTGGCTGGGGGAAGTCCACTATCGCATCCAGCTTTGCACAACACGGATTTGATTTGATTAGCGATGACTGCTTACAACTTGATACCATCAATGAAAAAATCATCGGCATTCCTGCATATACCGGGACACGTTTATTTCCCGACTCTATTGAAGCCTTATATCCTCAGCCACCAGACTTTTCTCCAGTCTGCCACTATTCTGAAAAAAAACGGCTCCATACGCCCCCTTACTCTCACTGCTCGCAGAGAGCTATCACTGCGATTTTTCTGCTGAACGATCCTGCAGATCAAAATCATTCAACTGTAATCACCATTGAACCAGTCAAAGGAGCAGCGTCTCTCATGACCCTGATCAAGCGTTGTTTTTTACTCGATATGAAAGACATCAAAATCGCAGCCAAGCTATTCAAGAAGGCTGCCCAGGCTCAAGCAAACGGCCTGGATATCTATTCCCTTTCTTACCCCCGCGACTACGATAAACTAGCCGATCTACGCACAGAAATACTATCAACCATCAATCAACAAAAACAGATTGGTGTCACGCCCTTTGCCGGAAGCACCTCCACCTAACCACTATCCAGCCCTTCGCCCTTGACCTACATCCCAACAGTATTTCACAAGTTCCCAAAATATGTATTCCCTCTACGATTACAGCAACATGTTCGGCGACGAAGTTCGTTTAGCTGCCTACAGCAAAGCGCTTAAAAGCGTCATCACGCCCACATCCACGGTGCTTGACCTAGGAGCTGGTTCAGGGCTGTATTCCTTAATCGCCTGTAAACTAGGCGCTCAAAAAGTTTACGCCATCGACCCCTCTTACTGCATACAAATAGGAAAAGAACTCGCTCAGACCAACGGATTCGCTGACCGCATTGAATGGATCCAAGACGACTCTCGAAAAGTGGAGTTACCAGAAAAAGTCGACATCTTGTTTCATGACATTCGCGGCTCGCTACCCTTTGTCGGAGAAAATTTAGCCATCATATCTGACGCCCAGAACCGTTTTTTAAAAAAGGACGGTCATCTTCTACCGCAAAAAGACACTCTCCACATAGCTCTGGCAAAAAATCAATCCGCATTTGATAAAGCCATTCAACCTTGGAACTCCTGCGGAGAAGGGCTCGATCTCACCCCGCTAAGCAAACGACACGCCCACATGTGGCACCCTTGCAAACCAAAACCGAAGCAGCTAGTTTCTGCTTCTAAAATCTGGACGACACTCAACTACGGAAAGCTAGATGGTTCCAATATCGACAATACCATCACCCTAAATTGCGATCAAGATACCACCGTGCACGGATTTTACCTATGGTTCGATGCACAAATCGTCCCAGGAGTTGGTTATTCGGGTGGCCCCGGAAAAAAACGCCCAACAGTTTATGGCTGTGGTTTTTTTCCCTGGATCACACCCGTAAAAATGAAAGCTGGTGACCAAGCCCAAATCTATTTGAAAGCGAGCTTGGTCGCCGAAGATTATATCTGGAGCTGGCACACATCCATTTCAGGATCGACCAACACCTCATTCAAGCAATCCACATTCAACTCAGAGATCATCGGTTTATCTCAACTTCGGAAACGCGCCCACTCCCACACCCCCCAACTCAATCAAGACGGCACCTACCAAACAGCCGCCCTGCAACTCATGAACGGTCAGCGCTCGCTCGAATCCATCAGCAAAGAATTAATGGCCAAATTTCCCCGACGCTTTCCTAAATACAATCAAACCCTAGCGTTTGTCGGAAACCTTTCCGAAAAATTCAGCCTCTAAAAAGTCCATCACCCCTCTCCTACCTGCAAATCTCTATTAGTGTTCATTCGTGTCCATCAGCGGTTCTCCATATCCTAAGCAAAGCCGCATCCAACTCCTGCGCGACTTCCCGCGCGTGCTGGCTTTGACCTGGCACGCCGCTAAAAAATGGACTGTCGCCTGGGTCTTCTTAATTGTCCTTGAAGGTCTGCTGCCTGCAGTCTCCGTTTACCTCACCCGAGCCATTGTCAATGGATTGACAGACCTAGGTGACAACACTCTCCCTCAACAAGCTCTCTTATCCCTCTCAACACCTCTCGCTCTGTTGCTTGCTGTTCTGATATTCATGCAAATCCTGCACGGCCTATCCCGATGGATCCGCTTGGGTCAATCCGAACGCGTCAGCGACTACATCCAGAACAAAATACACAGTCAGGCAAATCGACTAGATCTTGAAGTTTTCGAACGTCCCGAATTTTACGATCAAATCTACCGCGCCAGCAGCCAATCCGTCAGCCGCTCCATCGGCATGCTCGAAAGTCTGGGTGGAATGTTACGCGGAAGCATCACACTAGCCGCCATGATGCTGATTCTTATCCCCTACGCTTGGTGGCTACCACTTGCCCTGCTGACCAGCACCCTGCCCGCTCTTCTCCTCATGGTCCGCCACACCCGCAAAGAACATCGCTGGTGGCTCGAGTCCACCGTGCTCGAACGCAAATCCGATTATTACGACTGGCTGATGACTTCCGGCTCTGCCGCTGCCGAGATTCGAGTATTTGGACTGGGTGACTTTTTAAAAAAATCCTACCGAGCCATTCGCCAGACCTTGCGCCACAGAAAAAATCAACTCGAACTCAGTCACAGTCTCGCAAGTATTGCCTCCTCACTGCTAGCCCTGCTTATATTCGGTCTTTCGCTGCTTTACATGATCTATCGCGTTTCCGAGCAGAGCTTCCGCCTCGGCGATCTAGCACTTCTTTACCAAGCTTTTTATCAAGGTCAATCGGTCGCTCGCAGCCTTATGAGTGATCTGGGTAGCGTATACCAAAACGGCATGTTTTTGAGAAACCTGTTCGATTATCTTGCCCTCGAACCAAAAATCAAAACACCTGACTCAGCTCAAGACGTTCCAGAGAGAATCGCTAACGGAATCGAACTCAAAAATATAAATTTCCAATACCCGGGCGCTGATCAACTTGCTCTAGAAGATCTATCCATCAAAATTCCCGCCAATAAAATAACTGTCATCATCGGCGCCAACGGCTCAGGAAAATCGACTCTCATCAAGCTCATCGCTCGCCTCTTTGACCCTCAATCAGGTCAAATCCTCATCGATGGACAAAATCTGAAAGATTTCAATCCAGACATCTGGCGCGAAAACCTCAGCGCTCTATTTCAAGAACCTCTGGAATTTCAAGACACCGTTCTTGCCAACATCTCTCTAGGTCGCAAAAATACCCCACCTGATCTCGATAGAGTCAGACAAGCACTCGAAGCGGTTGGCCTAGCAAGCAAGATCGACCAGCTCCCCAAGGGCATCCATAGTCATCTCGGCAAGTGGTTCGACGAAGGAACCGAACTCAGCGGCGGCGAATGGCGGCGCATTGCCCTCGCTCGGGCAATCTATCGCGATTCCCCCCTCATCCTGCTAGACGAACCCAACAGCTCGATGGACGCCATCGCCGAAGCCGATTGGCTACAAAAGTTCCACCAATTTTCCAAAAACCGCACCACCATCATCATCAGCCACCGCCTAGCCATCGCCCGTCAGGCAGACCACCTCATCGTGCTCGATCAAGGTCACCTCGCCGAACAAGGTCACCACCAAGACCTGATCAAAAACAAAGGCATCTACGCTCAATTGTATCACAGCCAAGCCACCAGCTTTGGTGATTGAGCCCCAACACGTGGCATGGATTGGCAATTTGCCTTCGGGTATTTTCCTCCGGCTGTCTTCGCTTCGCTACGGCTGTGTTCCTCCCAAAACCACCCCAAGACCCACGCAATACCATTACGTCCCACATCCCACCCAACACGCCTCATCACACCGTGGCATGGATTGGCAAATCCGTGTTTCCCTTCCCCAAAGATCCACGCAATACCATTGCATCTCACACCCTACTCAATCCACGAAGCCCCACCCAATTTCCCTCCATTCAGGCTTCACCCAACGAGTATAAGCCTCCGCACCCAAATTAGCTTTGCCAGGATTCCTTCCAATATATTGAACACACCTCCACAAATGTTGCGTATCTCTAACAATCCTATCAAAACTTTCTGCCTGCCACACAGCTCCTTGTTTACCCCTCAATTCATTAATCTTGCGCGCACTGCCCCTCTTTCTACTTTGCAGAATCTTTTCCAAAGCATTCTCGAATAGCGGCTTAATGAGTAGATGCACATGATTAGGCATGATCACATAACTGCCAAGCTCATAACGTTCACCATCAAAATATCCCAATCCCTCACACAATATTTCCCTAGTCGCACAATCGCGTAAAACGCACTCCCCCATGCCCTGATCCAGCCAGAATTCCATTTTACGATATAACAACCTATCTTGTTCGAATCGAGCCTTCCTTGTTTCAATTTCAGAAACATCCTCCTCCTCTCGTCTCGCATCAAACTTACGCTGCCACCGCAGCTTCATCTGTTTGAGCTCAATCAATTTTTCTTGCGGAAGCGAATCCTCCAAACGAAAAGTAACGAAATAAGTAGCACCATCCTGTCGCCAATGAGGAAGATCACGCCTGTAAGTTTGCACCGGCAAGTCACCATCAAGCCCACGAAAACCAGGAGGGGCATCAAGATGAAAAACAGAATCCATAACCTATATAGTGTATAACCCTCAAAATTCTGTCGATCCAAAAATTTCATTTAAATAACTCATCACACCGTGGCATGGATTGGCAAATCCGTGTGCCTCCCAAAATCGCCCCAAGCCTCACGCAATACCATTACGTCTCACACCCACCCAACACACCTCATCACACCGTGGCACGGATTGGCAAATCCGTGTTTCCCCTCTCCCACCCCAAGACCCACGCAATACCATTACGTCCCACATATTCAGACTCCCCCCTTTCACAAATCCCGCTAAGCTGTAAACTACCACTCAAATATGGTTTCCACTGCCACCACTCCAGCAACTTCTCGCCCCGCCCTCCGGGCCAGCTTCGCCATATTCACATCACTCTTCCTACTCACCCTCTTCCTACAACTCAACAACGGCGCATTCTCCAATGATTTCGGAGCCCACTCTGACGAAGCCTCCCACGTCGTCACCGGCCTCATGGTGCGCGACTACATCGCAGGACCACTCTGGCGCCTCGAACACCCAATGCGCTTCGCGCAAACCTACTACGAACACTTCCCCAAAGTCGCCCTAGGCCACTACCCACCCGGCTTCTACGCTATCGAAGGTCTCTGGACTCTCCCCTCACGCAGCAAAACCGCCATCATCCTACTGATGACAAGCCTCACCTCGACCACCGCCTTCATCATCTGGCTCACCGGTCGCCGCTTCCTCTCCACCGCCTCAGCCTTCCTCGCTGCCGCCACCTTCATCCTCATTCCTCTGGTTCAGACCTACACCGCCATCGTCATGTCCGACATGCTCTTGGTCATATTCTGCCTGCTCGCCACCCTCTGCTTCGGACGTTTCATGGAAACTCAAAAGGTTCGCTGGTCGCTGCTCTTCGGACTCCTCGCCGCCGCCGCCATCCTCACCAAAGGCTCCGGCCTTCTGCTCGCCCTAGTCCCCCCATTTGCCATCGCTCTTTCACGCCAATTCCGCCTACTCACCAACTGGCGCCTTTGGCTCGCTCCCCTCCCCGTCATCATCTTCGCCCTCCCTTGGATATTAGCCACCCGCCACATCACTGACGAAGGTATGCAACACATTCCTCTATCGGAAAATATTCCCGCTGCTATCAGCTATTATTTCAAAATCATCCCTCAAACTTTTGGGATCATTCTCACCCTGCTCTTAATCTCCGCCCTTCTCCTTCCCCTCTTTCGTAGAAAAATTCAGTCCCCCGCCTTACCCAACGTTTACTACTCACTATTCAGCGCTTTCCTACTGGGCATCATCCTCTTTTATATCATCGTCCCAGCAGGTCTCGATGCCCGCTACCTACTACCTGCGCTCCCTTTCACTATTCTGCTTAGCTTTAACTTGATACAAAAGCTCAGCACGAATCCCACTGCACAAAGAGTGGACCTCATCACACTTACCCTCAGTGCCCTGATTGTTCTCGGAAACGGAATGCCGGCAAAGAAGAAATTCACAGGTAGCCACCAGAGCCTCGCTTCCATCATCAGCGCCGACTCCCAAATCGATGAAACCCACAAAAATGACCGCAAAATCGTTTTGATTTCATCCGATGCCAAAGGCGAAGGTGCCCTGATCGCCGACGGCTGCCTATCTTGGCCAGATTCCCTGTCTTTCCGACGCTCCAGCAAAGTCCTCGCCCAGAGCGACTGGCTTGGTAGAGACTACCAAAGCACCTTCGAAACCCCCGCACAGCTAAATAGCTTCCTACAACAACAGATCGACTTTGTGATTGTCGATACCGGCATCCCAAAGTATCATCGACACCCTCACCACAGCCTTCTTCAAACCACTCTTTCTCAAAACAAACACTTCCCCCAACTCCCAAGCATCCCATCTCAACGAAAACACGCCCCCCCCGCCCAATTCCTCATCTACAAAACTCCATAATCCTTAATTGCCTTCGTGCAGTAAACACCGGCTGTTTGACTCCGTCTATCTCCATTACATTCCTGTTCGGCTACGCTCGGCGCCTAATATCACAATTGCCTTCGTGCAGTAAGCTCCGGCTGTTTGCTTTCGGGTAGTATCCTCCAGCTATCTTCGATGCGCTACGGTTCCCCCGCATTCGCGGGGTCGGCTCATAATTTACTTATCGATCACATTGATTTCAGAGCGCACATAAAGCATAGTAAGATATGACGACACTCAACCAATCGCTTCATCAGACTTCACATCAGTCCCCTCTGATGCGCAAAGTCAAAGCCCTTGGTTTTGCGAACGTAGAAGACTTGATCCAACTCGCCATCAAAAGAGGATGTCATCATTTCAAAAACGTTCTCCCACCTCGCCTCGATTCTGTAGAGGGCATTCAAGAGCCTGGCCTCGAAAAACTAAGCCAAGATGAACTGGTTATTTTACTCCTGCACGGAAACAATCGCAACGAGCCCATCGCTATTCGCTGCGCCGCACAACTCCTGAAATCAAAACTTATCTCCCCCCGCCGTATTGCCTTTCTCGCAATTCAAGAACGATGTGAAACCCCGCTCAAATACATCGCTCAATATGGAGCTCATCACGACTTGGCAGACCTTGATTTCTGGAACATCATACTCAACTCACTCGCAGGTCGTGGCTCCCGCCCGCCAGAAGCTATCTTGCCACACCCGAGCCGATTCATGATCAACCCAGGCCTCCAGCGCGGAACCATTCAAAAACCCTTTTGGTTAACTCCACAGGAAACCCGCGCATGAATAATCCTCAAAAAATTCTCACCACCCTTGATGGCTTTCTTCAAAATAAAATGCGCCTCATTCTATATGGGCGCGCCGCCTTGGTTTTAGGTTACCATAATACTCCTTCGGAATATGGTGCCACCATGGACGTGGACGCAATATTACCTCTTATGGAGATGCCCAGACTTGAAAAAAATGATGACTTCTGGAACGCTTTGGAAGCCACCAACGCAAAGCTCGAGCACAGCGGACTCTATCTGACCCACTTATTTGCGGAGGATCAGGTGATATTATCTAAAAATTGGCTCGATCACCTGGTTCCCATCCATTTCCCATCATCGCATCTGTACCTCTTTCGTCCATCCACCACCGACCTCATCCTTACAAAGATGATGCGCGTTGATCCTCATGATCGCGATGACATTGCGTTTTTATTAACACAAAACGATGCCAATTTGCCCACCTTGAATAAGATGATTGAAAACGCAATCGTCCCAGATATTCCAGAGTTGCATGAGGCCTTCCGCTCGAATACCAAATGGTTGAAAGAGCTCCTCAGTGATTAATCTATAATTCACCTCTATTAGCATTCATCTTGACTCACCATCATTCCTAATTCATAATTCAAAATCTTTCCTCCCCACCCATGTCCTACACCGCTCTCAAAAAACAACTGCTCACCTCACCCAAACGCTGGCTCGTCACTGGAGGTGCTGGCTTCATCGGGTCTCACTTGATTGAACAACTACTGCAGCTCGATCAGCAAGTCATCTCACTCGACAACCTCTCCACTGGTTACACAAAAAATATCGAACTGGCAAAAGCCTCAGCCACCTCTGAACAGCAGGCACGACTCACTGTCATCGAAGGCGACACCCGGGATCCCGAAACTTGCCAGGCCGCATGCAAGAATGTCGACTACATCCTTCACCAAGCCGCATTAGGCTCCGTGCCACGCTCTATTGACGACCCTATTGCTAGCCATGATAGCAACGTCAGTGGCACAGTGAACATTTTTACTGCAGCCAAAAATGAAAGCTCGGTCAAACGAGTTGTGTATGCATCGAGTTCCTCCGTTTACGGAGACGAACCTACTCTGCCAAAAGTTGAAGAGAAAACGGGGAAGCTACTCTCTCCCTACGCCGCCACTAAAGCTATCTGTGAAGTTTACGCAGATGTATTTGGTCGCTGCTACGGTCTAGAAATTTCAGGGTTGCGTTACTTCAACGTCTTCGGCTCCCGACAAGATCCCAAAGGTGCCTACGCCGCCGTCATCCCTCTATGGATCCAGTCCATGCTAGATGGCGAACAAGTCTTCATCAACGGAGACGGCAAAACCTCACGAGATTTCACTCACGTCTCCAATGTTGTGCAAGCCAACCTGCTCGCCGCCACATCCACTGACATTGAGAGCACCAACAGCGCATTCAACATCGCCCTCGGCAACCGCATCGACCTCAATCAACTCTTCAGTGCCCTGCGCAGCGCCCTCACCAACCTACAACCCAGCCTCGACATCCCCGACGCCATCCACCGCGACTTCCGCGACGGCGACATCACCCACTCCCTCGCCGACATCAGCCACGCTACCAACCAACTAGGTTTCACCACCATCACCCCCACCGAAAAAGGGTTGCGCCAAACTGTAGAAAATTACGCCGGAACTCAATAGCTCAACTATCCAAATCAGCTCTTAAGAGTTGATAAACACACCATGCTGAGTCTGCTCTATTCCCCAAGCATACTTGCTATTGGGTTCGGAGGTCAAGCTGTGTGAGCGAACGATTTCCTCAAGCCAAGAAGGCTCGTCTTCTTTGGACTTTATTTCAAGCACCACAACCCTAGGAGACGCAGATTGATAAAACGCATGTTTTGGAAATAAGACCTGAGCAGCTGCAAATCGCAGCGAGTGATCAAAAGTGATCCTAACATCACTACCATCCAGCGGCACAAATGCTTCACGATAATAATCGACCAGTAATACGGGGCGCTGATTTTTCAATAAAGCCAATCTACGGAATTCCTGAGCAACAGGTCCCACCTCCGCATCCCACTCGTTTTTGTGCGCAAAACATTCAGCATTGTCTAGCCCCACTTGTTCCGCAAATTTCCCCACCATATTGCCCATCCGTGTTTTGATCTCCGCCTTCACAAAAGCCACCTGCTCTCGTTCAGCCCAATAACTACGTAGCCTGAGCTTAATACGGTTGGTCTCCCCTGCCATTTTTTCTTGGTAAGCCGAATAGTCAAACGTATCAAAATAGAGACTCCGGATGAAATATCGCTTCTTCGGTTGTGCCTCAGTAAAACCATCCGGACGAGCAAACCTCCTCAACGCTGCTTGAAGACAGGTATAAGCTCGAATATCGAGGCGATACTTCCGTTCAAAACGCATTGCAGGCTCTGCTACCTGTACCATGGCTTCAGTTTCCATCTAATCAATCCGATAACAGCATCTTAGATCCTATGTTAAGCGGATCCACCAATCCCGCCGCATGCCCTTCCATACTGGGAATTTCCAAACCTCGAGATTTTAAACTAGCTGTAGATTGCTTGATACGAAAAGGTGACTTATCAAGCTGATCAGGCCTATGCCTCACTCCTCCACCAGGATCAAAAACATAATATTTTTCAGGAGCACCTTTCATTACCCCTTCGTTCACCAATCGCTTGTCGTCTCTCCACTGATCGAACCCAGAGGAAATAATCTCACAAGAAGATTCATCATCCATCTCGAAATTTTTATCATTCTGCCAAAATAGACATCCAATGATTCGCCCTTCAGCTCCACCAAATATCTGTTTTTTACGGTATAGGGCAATCGCAGTATTATTGCCTTCTATCACACAAGCATACACTTCAATTTGAGATTTATCCTTTGACGCTATGCCTATCACAGATTGCTGAATCACATTATTGAATGCCACAAGGCGGGATTTCTCCCCCATGCTCATGGCTTTATCTCCCATCTTTTTTAACAGACAATGGTCAACCGTAAGATCCGAGCCAGAGACATCTATCCCATCTCCTCCGTTGTTAAAAAAGAAGCTCTCTGTGATTCGCCCCTTCACCCAATCTCCATCAAAAGCGTCAGAAGAGTTATCTACCAATGAGCATTGTTTAATAGAAAAATTAGAATTTTTTATATTCAGACCATCGTCCGCTTGACCGTCGCTAATACGGCAGTGCACAAGATCAACGTCAGCTTGGTAAAAGCAAAGTTGTCCAGAAAGATAAATCCCATTCAGGCGTGCCTCACTACCTCCGGAAACTTGAAAGTGCTCAAGCCTTGAGCGGGTTCCAGCACGCACAGCCGCCAGCACCCCCCAGGGTTTACCTGGCTGTGCCGGAGTCACCTTGATAGGGCTTTGCTCACTACCTTTAGCCTCGATAGACCCATAGCATAAAACACTGACGCCAGCTTCCATTTTCAGCCAAGCTCCAGGTTCGAATTTTAGATTATATCCAACCGGAATCACTAAAGTTTTGGCGAGAAAATGTTCACCAGCAGGCAACACCAGCGACTCCCCTCTTAATTCAAATGGACCGATCAGCGATTCATCAAGCTTTCCTGTTGATTTATATCGCGGTCCATCCTGCACCGCGAGAGGCGATACCAAAGCGAGCCAATCAGGGATGGGTTTCAAATCTATCGAATTCCTGCAACTGACCTCGACCTCGGATACCACACCGGGCTCCCTCCAGGAAACCTCCGCAAATTCAGGTAAGGTGAATTTTAAAATCCATTCACCTTGTAGCGCGTTGAGATCAGCATCAAACGCCGTCCACATTTTGATGCCATTGAACTTGATTGCCAATGTTTGTTCGTCAATCACAACGAGCTTAGCCTGATTTTCGTAACGTGATCCATTCGGATCCTCTATTGAAATTTTCACCGCTTTTGGACTAATGTCAGCAGGCAAGGATGAAATTGTTTTAAAGCGTATTTCATCAAAAAAGACGTGATTATACGAATCAGGGATCACTCGAATGGTAGCTTGAGTTCTATTTTCTCCCGAGAATTCCGGAGTCATAAAAACGCGGGCAAATCCAAGGCGATAAAGCAAATCTCTCCGGTTGTTCAACAAGATCCACGTCGTTTCCTTCTGCCACAAATCCAAAGTCCTACTGTCAGCTGCGCCCACACCAGCAAGTAGTCTCTTACGTAATGGAACGTTGTAATTATCACTCTGAGCCGCCATATCAAACTCATCATCATGAAGGAGTTTCCACAACACCTGATTGCGAGCTTCCCGGAACCTCGGATTTCGCATCAATCGTTTTGCGAAAAAATCGACATCCTTTGTTTCAAATGACCAATATATGTGGGTGCCCGATCTTTCAGTAATGGGATAACGATTAACATCGTAAAGAATGGGCTCAAGTAGTCCACTGGTATTATTATAGTGCCAGCGGAGATTGTCTCCCCAATGGGAATGGATACTGCCAAAAAGCCAAGTCAATGCATTCCAACGGAAATACTTTTCAAGGTCGACATATGCACCTACCTCTTCCGCAAAACGCATGTCATCTGCGTCAGATATCAATGCAAGAAACCTTTCCAACCGCTTAGCATACCGACTCAGGCCAGGATCATTGTTATGAGTGGCTCTAAATACACTTGGATGTGCCCTGATATCCCCAAATGGGCTGATCCCCACCTCATTACCTGATGTCTGGGTCCAGAAGTTACTCACTCGAAAAATCTCGCCTGGTGGATACCCCTGTTTCTCCAGCATTTCTTGCCCATATTTTTCCATCCACAGGTAACACCCGAAATCAACCCCATTCAATTCAACATGAGCAAATCCAGTATCTGGCACCAACAAACCGAGTTTTCTAGCTGCCTCTTGGGCCACCTTTTCGATTTGAAAGCCCTTGTCACTGGGAATAACTAAATCCAACTCCCGCCGCCCCTGAAAGAGCTTTTCCTTATCAAATTTCAATCGCCATGATTTCTTGGCATTTGCCCAATGTTCAGGCATGTCACCGCGAAGGCGGATCTTGATCTTGTACTCATCAGCTCCGTGATAGAACGTGGCAGGATGCCAGACTTTGAGATCATCAGACATAAATTTACGTTCAATGAGCTGATGAACTTGTTCCTGAACCTGCCTGAGATGAGACGCACTGATTTTTATCCTAAAAGACGGATACTCAAACCCAGCGGTATCAGGGGAGGGCTGTATCAATCTAGAGGATGCGACCTCGCGGTCGAAAAAAGATGACATTTTCCTTTGAATCTTATCCTTCAACAGGATAGCGACAAAAATCGCTCCAAGGATTCCAATTGCAATCAGTGTAGAATTCAGAATGACCAATCTGGCCAGAAGTTTTTCATGTACTTTCACAGCAAGTATAACTTCAAACCGGCAACGACAGTTGAGGTGAAAGAAGTGATAGCTTTTTCACACCATGACCTTTTTTGAGACGCTCATAGAGAGCCGCATCAGGAAATGATTTACCCTTGGGTAGTCTGGCCTCAAAGACAATCTCCCAATGCTCCTCATCAATATTGATCGATCTAGTTTCGAGAAATCGAGTATGCTGCTGCATTTCCTGTTTCAGGGCACCCTCTTCAGGCGGAACGGCAGATTCACCTGATAAGATCAGCACATAATCGGCATGCATAGGCTTACCGAGCTTGAATAAATTCAGAACCAAAAGAACTCCGCAAAGAAATGTGACAGCAATCCCAACCACCAACCAGTTGTAAGTACCGCAACCAAGACCAACTGCGATCGCCAAGAACAAATACACCATGTCTCGCGAATCCTTGATCACAGTCCTAAAGCGGATGATAGAAAGAGCACCCACCATTCCCAAAGACAACGCCAAATTACTGCCTATCAACATCATAACCACCGCAACAATCGGACAGATCATCAACAAAGTAGTCAAGAACGATCGCTCATAATGGAAGCCTCGATGAGTGATGCGGTAAACCACGACGATAATCATTCCCAGTGCGATACTGAGCACCAAACTATAGGCCAAATCGATCAGGGAGATAGCGTGAGCAGATCGAGCTAATTCAATGATAGGGTCATTCATTCTGGGAACTTAACTCTGATTGATGCTTGAAATATTACTCGTAACTTACAATGAACGGAATCAACTAGATCAAAGCCCTACGGCCAGCATAGTCAGAATGCGGTTCATCTTTTAACTGGAACCTTTATTATCCCTTTAGTCAAGCCAGAGGGTTTGAATATATGGCAATTCCATAAACTTACCTTATAGTTCACCACCGTTGCATCAGCATACCCCTTTCTCACACATAAAATACAATCCAAATCGATCTAGGATTTTGATCAAAACGTCCTGATTGCCAACGCTATCTATTCGCCACCCGCGTGAAACTAGGAAGTTAAATGACCAATTCACTGAAAATTTTATGGGTCAAGTCCGGACCGCTCTACCCATTGGATACTGGCGGGAAAATCCGAACTCATGCCATGCTGTCCGAAATCAACAAAGACCACAAGGTCACATATCTCGCTTTTAAAGAAAACGACAGTTCTCTTCACCACGACGAGGAAACTGCCCCATACGCCATCCAGAAATCATGGATCCCATGGCGGGAAGCTGCTACTGGCACAGTTAAATTTTTCCTTCAACTTTTCAATAATTTATTATTCAGCTCTCTTCCTTACGCCCTCGCTAAATACCAAGCCGCCGGCATGAGTAGTAAAATTTTGAAGCTGGATGCCTCAGGCGATTTCGACTTGATCATTTGCGACTTTCTTTCCTCCGCCCCCAATTTCCGCGCCATCCACTCTCAACTAAAAACACCCACTGTCCTTTTTCAACACAACATCGAATCTCAAATTTGGAAACGGCTAGCCACCAGCAAACGCAATGTCATTTCTCAAGCCTACTTTTCGCTCCAATATCGCCGCATGTTTCGCTGGGAACGAAAATTATCCCTACTTTTCGACGGCATCATTACCGTATCTCAAAACGATGCCGACTTTTGCAAAGAAGCATACCACCTGAATAATATTATTGGTGCCGTGCCTACTGGCGTAAACATCGTTTTTTTCAGCCCCAAAGAAACCGCTGCTCCTAAACCTGCTCGGATTGCATTTCTAGGTTCTATGGATTGGATGCCTAACATCGAATGCGTACAATACTTCGTAGCCAAAGTATTACCCCTAATTCATACCGTTCAGCCGGAACTGAGCTTCTATGTCATTGGGCGAAATCCAGCTCCCGTCATCTGCGAACTCACGAAAAACCACCGCTCTGTCGAACTCACCGGCACAGTCGATGACATTCGCCCCCACCTGCAATCCTGCAATTTGATGATTGTACCTCTTCATGCCGGAGGCGGCACTCGAATTAAGATCTTCGAAGCCATGGCGATGGGGATTCCCGTTGTCTCCACCACTATCGGAGCCGAAGGACTACCCGTCACCCATGGCAAGGATATTCTCATCGCCAACCGAGACCAGGATCTAGCCGACGCCTGCTTACAACTTTTACAAAATCCTGATCTCGCCAAAAAAATTGCTATCGCAGGTAGAGAAAAAGTAGAACAAGACCACAGTTGGCATGCTGTCAGCGAACAGTTTATCAAACTTTGCTGCAAGCACCGCAGCCCACCTCCACCGTAACACGCAATACCATTGCGCTCTTTCATGCCACCCTTTGTTCGCCCAAGCTCACTGCATTCGAAAGAAGACAGACGGAGAAAACTACCCGAAGGCAAATTGGCAATCCGCGTTCCTCTTCCCCAACCAAGCCCCACGCAATGCCATTGCGTCCCACGCCATCCCAACACGCCCCCTCACAACGTGGCATGGATTGACAAATCCGTGTTCCTCTTTCCACCCCAAATACCATCTCTCCTTCTTCCCCTCACCGTGGCACGGATTGGCAATCCGTTTCCCCCCGCCACACACTTGGGGTATTTTATTTTTGCCGAGGCTCTAACTTCCAAATCGTCATATTCCACCTTTAATTCATTAAAAAGCATTGTTTTCTCCAGTATGTTGATATAAACTAAACATACTGGATGAAATAGATGAATCTGATGAACTTGCCCACCACCCATCCTTTTGACTACCTGCTCTTGATGAGCAGACTGGAAAAACGCTACAACTCGCCCCGAAATAAGATCCAACAGCTTGTCCGCAGCGGCGAAATCATTCGAATAAAAAAAGGGCTCTACGTGACTAAGTCTCCTCATGGCGAAAACGCAGCAATTGATCCCTTCGTATTGTCTGGGTTAATCTATGGACCGTCTTATGTGAGTCTAGAAACAGCGTTGGCTTACCACCAACTGATCCCCGAGCGCGTCGATGAAATCACCTGCATCACTTCGAAACGGAAAAAACGCTTCCATACACCGTTGGGTCGATTCACCTACGCCCCGATCAATGAAGCATCTTTTCCTATTGGTATTAAAATCGAATCAGGCAGAGGCGGTTCTTGGTACCTAGCTGAACCCGAGAAGGCACTTTGTGACCGCATCGCCCAGGTAAAACATTTGCATGCATTACGAGACGTGCCCCCCTTGTTAAGGGATAACCTCCGTATTGCTCCCGAACGTCTAGAGCAGTTGAGACTACCCTTGATCATAGAAATCGCCTCACATTACCGACAAAAAAACGTCTCCACCTTTGCCAACTGGTTTGCCAAGCACCACAGTTAATCCATCCGTCATCCCCGTCTACCCTCACCATGAATCACGCACTGCAGCGCCTTATTGCCCGCTACCAACCACAAACCCTGCAAGATTGGGAAAATGCACTCAAAGAAATCGTCCAAGAACTAGTGTTGCTGGGACTGTGGCGAGCCAAATTTTACCAGCACGCTGCATTTTATGGAGGAACTGCTTTGCGTATTTTTCACAGCTTGCCACGATTTTCGGAAGACTTAGATTTTTCCCTACTCCAACCTACCAAAAACTTCGACCTGTCTCCCTACCTTGAGGCTATTCGGATAGAATTGGCTTCTCTGGGTTTTTCTTTTGAGGCAGAGCCAAAAACCAAGCAAGTTCAAACCACCATTGAATCAGCTTTCATCAAAGGTGGCACTCGAATCAATCTGCTAAGCATTGGGGCTCCGGAAGTTTTGCACCAGCACCTACCCAAGCCGCAAAAGATAAAAATTAAACTGGAAATCGACACTCGCCCCCCCCAGGGCGCAGATTATGAAGTAAAAACCCTGCTAATACCTATCCCCTTCCAAGTCAAAATTTTCACACCCCCTTGTTTGTTTGCGGGCAAGCTCCATGCACTGCTTCACCGCAGATGGAAACAACGAGTAAAAGGAAGAGATTTTTACGATTTTATTTGGTATCTCAGCCGCGATATCCCATGCCACCTGCCTCACTTACAGCAGCGCATGGAACAGACCGGACACTGGGATAAGGCCGAAACCTTAGACTTGGCAGTTTTGAAAAAACAATTGCAAAGCCGCTTCGAAACCGTCGATTTTGAACAGGCAAAATCCGATGTTCGCCCCTTTATCAAAGATGACGCTGAACTTGCTCTATGGAGTCAGGAATTTTTCATCGGATTGCTAGACCGAGTAAACGGCGTCTAACAGAAATGCAAAACTACATGAACTAACCTGTCGATACCCGCACACCTTAACACGCAATACCATTGCGTCCCACATCTTCCCTTCTCCCTCTCACCGTGGCACGGATTGGCAATCCGTTTCCTCCCACCACGCAATACCATTGCGTCCCACATCCCCCATCCCACCCCACGTGCCCCACTTCCCCTCACCCCACCACGCAATACCATTGCGTTCATTGACCTCACTGCATTTCTCTAAATTTCCTATTTCAATTAGTGTTTATTCGCGTTAATTGACGGTTCTCATTTTTCTTCTTCCCTACAGCCTTCCTCCTGCTTCCTCGCTATCCATTTTTAATTATCCGTTGTCAATTTCCTTCCCATGCCTTCTCAATCCCGCAGTCCCGAACGCCTTCGCCACCATTACGATGTGGAACGCGAACTCGCAGCCAAAATGCGGTTATCAAGCCGCGAAGAACGCACCGAATTATTCAAAACACTCTATACTGAATTATACGAACAGATACCGGATCACCCCCGATTCACCCGTCGCGACACCCCTGCGCAAAGCAAAGCAAATGTTGAAAAGCAATTCCTCCTTATCTCCCCTCATCTCAAACCTGCAATGACCTTCCTTGAGATGGCCCCTGGTGACTGCCGCCTCGCCCTCGAAGCCAGCAAGCATTGTGCGAACGTCATCGGTGTGGATATTTCAAACCAATCAGATCCCGAAGAAACATTTCCTGACAATTTTAAACTGATCGTTTACGACGGCTATCTGCTCGATGCCGTTCCCGATAATTCAATAGACATTATTTTTAGCTATCAATTTCTCGAGCACCTGCACCCCGATGACGTGCCATTGCACTTCGACTTAGCTAGTCGCCTACTTAAACCTGGCGGCATTTATATTCTGGACACTCCACACAAATTTTCTGGTCCTCATGACATCTCACGCTACTTCGGCGGTCAACTCGATTGTTTTCACTTTCAGGAATGGACGATCCACGGCCTTAAAAAAAATCTTTACCAACACGGTTTCGACAAGGCCTGGGTTTACCGCTTCGGTCATGTACATAAGAGCAGGGCTTTTAATCTCGCAACTTCCATCATTGAAAGCTTGACCCGCATCTTACCTCGGCCCTTGCGAAAATATATCAGCAGGAAGATCTTCCTAAGTGTTGCTCTCATGGCCCGCCGCCCACTACAATAATCAAAGGGAAAACATCTTAACTATTAAAGGCTATCTTATCTTTATCACTGCTCTCTATCGCTTCATCAAGTAGCGATAGAGCAAAGCTTTGAAATCACGAAAAAATCGCTACCTATGCGTCGCATTCTCCTCAAGGCCGGAGTTCTCAATCTCCTGGATCACGGATTAAAAATCCTTGCCGTTTTTTTCATGACGCCTTTTATTCTGGGGCACTTGGGGAACGAACAATATGGCTTATGGGCGGTGATCTATTCGATCCTCTCCTACTTGGAATTCCTCGATCTCGGCGCCAGCAATGCTGGCACCCGCTTTTACGCTCGCGAATCTCAGGCAGAGACTTCCCGACGCGCAGACCTCTTACGGGTAATTCATCGCTTTTATCGTGGGGTCGCAGCGATGGCTTTGCTCTTCACTATAGGATTACTCTTCACCATTCAATATTTACTGCCCGCTCAGTATGCAACTTCCCATGGAATACGGGGAATCGTCGTATTATTAGGGATTGTCATCACTGTCAGGTTTCTGACGCGACCGCTCCTCATTGTTCTACGCGCCAACCTCAGGCAGGATATAGTTGCCTGGTCAGAAATGGCTCGACTTCTAGTTCAAACGATCACTACTGTCCTTTTGCTAAATCAAGGATGGGGCATCAATGGGCTCGCTTGGTCATTCCTCCTCGGCGCAGGCCTACAACAAGCTTTCATTCTCTTTGCCGGAACTAAGCTACTACCCAAGGCTCAAGTTAATAGTGAGAATGGACCTGTTGTTCCAATGGTAGAACTGATCACAACCTCACTTATCGCTTTTACCGGACTACTTGGAAATCAGTTACGCACTATAACAAATCCCCTGATTCTTTCAAAAATGGTCAGTCTCGAAGCGGTCACACTTTACGCAGTAGGTGCAAGATTCATAATGATCTTTGACTCGATCGTAAATTCTCTCTTTGGTGGACAACTACTGGTCGCTTTTTCTAGAATATTGGCAACCAACCGGCATGCAGATCGACAGTTTTTAGAGTCGACCAAATACAGTGTTTGGTTTGTCACATTTTGCGCAGGCGGCCTTGCTCTACTTGGCCCCCCATTTATAGAACGATGGCTCGGAGAAGGCTTTGAGGTTTCTCAAAGCCTTCTTCTGCTGCTTCTCATTCCTGCATCCATTCGGCTCTGCCAATACCCTGCTGGCGATTATCTTTTTTCGATGAAACGCTATGCGTTGAGCTACATCACGCTAGCCCTCGCACTGCTCAATGTCCTTGCCTGTGTGATTCTATCCAGAAAAATCGGAATTATGGGAGTGATTTATCCGACCTGCATTGAAGCCGCCATCAGATACGGGATTATCGTTCCATTCCTTATTTGCCACAATAGCGGCATCAGCATTGTTTCTTATGTATGGTCAACTGTGGTGCAAAATATCGCTCTCGCTAGCATCCCCTTCCTCATCCTAGCCCCCTTCATAAAATACAGCATTTCGCCATCTTACCTCATAATCATCACATGGGGCGCAGGTTGCTTCATTGTGTTCACCGCCTACGCAAGCGTTGTCCTTTTGACCTCCGAGCAAAGAGTCAGGGTCATACACTCCATTATTAAAAGAAAATAATATTACCAACCCGCTAGCCCGCTCCCACTCTGAAACAAGTAATTCGAGACAAAACGCTCTCCCAGTGCTGGGTTTCAGATCTCAGAACGGCAAGCGTGTCCCCGCCAAACTGAAAAATAACATAGGTATTACGCAAAAAATCCAAGGAAGCCTTAAGGTCTTCCTCCCCTAAATGCTTATGCTCATAAAGAATAGCCCGAGGAAGATACTTACGTAAATCTAGTTGGCTCAGGATTTTAAAATCGTAGCCTTCGGTATCAATATGAAGTATGTCTATTCCACTAATTTCATGTTTCCCGAATAAATCTGCCAGCGTAATCCCTTCAATCTCCACCTCCTGAATATATGGCTCACAGCGAGGCAATAGCGTCACTATGTGCTCCTTATCAAAAGAATTAATCTCACTATACCACTCCGGCAAATCTATCACATTGCCTACGGCTTCCACCCCAATCCAATAAAAAATGGCCTTACTACCATCATTGATGGCTGAGTTCTCAAACGCGTATTGGGACCAATCCTTGTAGTTCTCTTGCAATCGCGCAAAGAGATAAGGAACAGGTTCGACGAAAAGAGCCCTGCTCGCCGGACAGGAATCCAATAATTGATGTAACGGGTCATTGCTCACACCGTCATTTGAACCAATCTGAACTACCTGTTCAAGGGGATTTGGGAAAAATTCTCCCAACCAGTAGCCAGCATCCCTACGAACGGGAGGGTCTATTTTTTTCTTCAGCCATTTTAGAGCAGGCCCAATACCTGGAATGTTTTTTAATATTTTTTTCATTAATACCGACCACTTTAGTCCAAATTGCCATTCTGCAACCATCTAGTTTTTAACATGCAGTTTCTCAGTTCCGAGGTCAGCTTATGTGTGAAAGGCATCATAACCTCGCCTCCTACCTAGACGCTTCCACAGGCTAAAACATGCTATCAAAAAGCTTGCAATATTTTTGTGCAATCACACTTCGATCAAATCTCTCGACCGCTTTTAGTCTAGCCAAACGCCCGATTTTCCTTCTCTCATCATGACCCATCCGCAACGCTTTGATGAGTGTTTCAGTTAGAGTTGCTACATTTTTTGGTGGGCAAAGCAAGCCCTCCTTTCCATTGACCATTACCTCGGGACCCGGCCCCTCAGAGGAATAAATCGTCAGTCTCTCCATAGCCATCGCCTCGACTGGACCGATTCCAAAAGTTTCAAGATGGGATGGATAGCAGGCCACATGAGCCTTACCTAATTCCGCAGGAAGTTGCGGTCGCTCAGTTCGACCATGAAACCTAATACGGTCCCAAAGTGATGCTGGCACTCTCGACAGCAATTCTGCTTTCACTGCTGCAAAGTTATGCCTATCTCCATGAATCTCAAGGTGCGCCTCAGGGATAGAGGCAACAACTCCGGGAAAAGCGTCGAACAGATCGTAAATACCCTTTCTCAAACCCAACGAATTATGAAAAAAAATACGCCCCTTTACCATAACACCTTCATCCACAGGAGAGAACAAGGTGGTGTCGACTGGGTTGGGAATCACCCATCTTTTCTGTTCAGGTCGAGGCGCGATCCGAGCTTCCGTTTCTTTCAAAAAAAACTCTGACACGCCAATCCATGCATCCGCCTCTCGCAAAGTTCTCTTCTCCATCCAGTGCAGCAACTTACAGGCTTTCCCTCCCATAATAGCATCGTAAATGAAATTACTTCCGTTCAACCTGACAATCAACTTAGCTCCGCGAGGAGCCCCCATAGGAACAAATCCGTCAAAGTCATCGCACAAAATCAGATCAAATCGCTCATTTTTATAAAGTTTTTGAATGAATCTATAAAGCTTTAACCGATTAGACAAAAGATTAACCCTATAATTCGACCCCAGCTTCAACTTCGGCAACCGAGTGACCCGATAGCCGTCCGTCTCGACAAACTCAGGGATACCCAATCGTTTCAGCTCGGCATTAGGATAGAGACCAACAACGTGAAGATCGATACCGCACCGGGTAAGTTCTGGAGCAAGGTCGCCGACAGCCGTCCCAATTCCTCCATGAGGATAGGGGGGCATTTCAGCACAAATCTGTAATACTTTTACCATTTCAAATTTGACACGCTAGGAGTGAAAGGCCTATCAGGCTACCATTTTATATTACTTTTAATAAAATTAACTTAGTAATTTAATTAATATAAAATTAAAACACAGGTAAATAGTTATATCAATAGTTTAGTGATAATTTTTAAATTTTATAATGCTTTACAATATAAGTGAATTTTTTACAAAATAATTTAAATAATAATTAATTCATTATAAGAAATTTTTATGATTTAAAGATTAATTAAATTTAAATTCAAGTAAAAAATAA
>JAKISY010000002.1 GCA_021648365.1 Verrucomicrobiales bacterium | reverse complement strand
AGCATCCCAATCCTTAAGAATTTCGTTTTAGAACCGACAGATCTACTCGTTAGCTCTATTAAGCCTTTTGTTAATTGGTGATAAAGATATCGGTAGTCAAGTTTATCTTCATCCGAAATCGAGATTACATAAGTGCGTTGATACGCATTAAATTTCCCCTTGTAATGCTTAACGTTGAAATCACCGGATGCATTGTTCCCTGCCAGTAAAATCGCTTCGCAATCAAAGGCGTAATGATCAATTTGAAAGACTTCTCTTGAACATGTGAAAAATCGAAATTCGCCGTCTTCAACGGCAGCGTTTGAATTTAATTTTCCTGTTTTTATATTAACCAGGTTACCCATTGAGCTTTCAGTGTAGTCAAAGCTCTGGAGTTTGGATTGGAAGAGTTCTTTGGCGTTGGCGATGTTTTGTTCGAGGTTCGCCTTGGCTTGGTCGATGGCGGCAAAGGCCTTGTCCAAGACCTCCACAATCTCCTCCTGCTCGGCTAGCGGCGGGATGGGGATTTTGATTTTCTTTAGTATTTTAACCGATGCTACATTTTTAATAGCTGCCCCAACTGTATATTTAGCTAAGCTCTCTTGAAAGCTGTTGCTAATCATCCAAAGACTTAAATATTCAACTTTTAGAAAATTTGTAGGAGTTAACTTCAACAATGCTTGATTGATTATACCCCGCTGAATTTTTTCAGGCACAATGGCAACTTTACCCATTGTTCCCGAACAGCTCATGATTAGATCCCCAGACAAAAGTTCGAAGCGCTTCATTTCATCGAATTTAGCATCATCAATGAAATATCGGATATTTTCGAACTGATTGTATATGGCATGTTGCTGCTCATACACAGCATACCCAGACTCCACAAAACAGTTCTTTTTAAGGCTGCCACCAAATGGTCCTCTGATGAACCGACACAACTCCTCAAATCTTTTCATCTCCCACCCCTTCTTCATACCAGCCCCCTTTCAATGGGAAATAGAAAATGCAGAATAGATGATGTATTGCGTTGGAATGGTTCCTTATCCATGATCAATTATCCCTTCTCCATTATTTTCAGTAGTTTCCCAATGCCCGCGAGTGCCGCCGATGCGGATCAAAACACCTTTCTTTTTGAGAGCTTCGATGTGGTCTTGAGCGGTAGATGCAGTGATACATAATCTTTCTGCAAGCTCTCGCTTGCTGATTTTTGGCTCTGCTGTCATGAGGGTGATAATTTTTCTTTGGCGCTCTGTTAAATTTTCGATTGGATGGGTGATTGGACGGGTGTCTTTTATTAGATTGAGTTTTCCTGCATCTCCTTCGTCTTCAGTGACTTGGCCACCTATTGGACCACCTATTGGACGGGTGATTGGACGGGTGTCTTTTATTAGATTGAGTTTTCCTGCATCTCCTTCGTCTTCAGTGACTTGGCCACCTACTTGGCCACCTATTGCCCCCTCATGATTTGGGAAGGTGGAGCGGAGGAAGTTTTCAGAAAAAACAAAGTGTTTTCTGGGGTAGCTGAGGAGAATCCTCGGCAATCCGGAGCCGAGTTGCTCGACGAGGTCGAGGTCTTTGAAAATACGCATGAGCTCTTTATTGCGCGGCACGGAGTGGCCGGCGAAAAACTCTTCTTGGCTGAGATTCGAGAGCAATCCGCCTGCTGAGGTGATTTCTAAGCGGTCTGCAAAAATCTCAAACTTGGGTGGCACTTCGTGGCTGTAGTCGTTGTGGATGATGGCATTGATGACGGTTTCTCGTAGCGCGACGGCGTGCCATGGGCGGGATTCTTTCCGTTCTTTGGAGGTGATCAGGGTGTTCGTCCGGTTCTCTAGTTCCAGCTTATCGAGCACTTGTTTGGTGGCTTTGATCAGCGAGGTGTAGCCGTATTCATTGCTCTCGATGAGATCCGCTCGATCCAGTCCGCTGTATTTTGCGACTTTGATGGAGATGTTATTTTCATCGGCGAGCAGGTAGGCAGCATAATTATACAGCCCCTCAGAGGTGAGGAGTTCGAGGCTACGGGGGAAGTTTTCGTTGAGTTTATGCCCGAGTGCTTGGTAATAAATCTGCAACTGCTCGAAGCGGAGATCCTGACGTGGCGAGGAGATTTTTCCGAGTGAGTTGCGGGTTCTTTTGGCGAAAAATTGTTCGATCTGCGCGGGGAGCATCGGCTCACTGGCTGAGCCGATGCGCAGGTAGCATCCGCGCGGCGACATGCCGTGTTTGGCGATATAGTAAGGCTTTTCTGTACCGGAGGCGAAGATGACTTTGATGACTGGCTTGCTGTCAATTTCGGCAAGAATCACATCGAAGAGCCCGAGGCATGAGGGGGCGATATTGTGCTTGAGCCGATCTTTTATTTTTAGTTGAATGGCATCTGGCTCGTCGATACCTACGGCAGTTCCGTCATCATCAACTCCGATATAAAGCACGCCACCGAGAGAGTGATTGAGAAAGGCGACCGCCTCTTTTTCAAACCCTGAGGTGAGTTCGCGTTTGTATTCGAGGGTGACGGATTCGGGCTTCATGGTGGTCGGGTGGGCCTAAATCAGGGATTTGATGGAGCTGAGGAGTTCCGTCGTTTTTTTGTCGAGAGTTTCCATTTCTTCCAAAATATCCTCGGGCTCTCTGAGCGGAGCTTCCTCCGGGGTGTTCGGGTTTTTGACGCTGAGGTCGAAGGTTTTGGTATCGACGTCCGCCACCTTGAGATTCCAGGATTGTTCGCTTTCCGGCTTGGTTTTTTGCAGCTCGACAAATTCCGCCATGTCTTTGTCGTTGAGCGGATTGGTTTTGCCCATGTTGCGACCCGGGTTGAGCTGATAAAACCAGATGTTTTTTGTGGGTTCCCCTTTCTGGAAAAAGAGCACCACGGTTTTGACTCCCGCCCCGGTAAAAGTGCCGCCGGGCATGTCTAGGACGGTGTGCAGGTTGCAGCTTTCCAGCAAGAGTTTGCGCAGGGCGACCGAGGCGTTGTCGGTATTACTCAGCACTGTGTTTTTGATGACGATGGCAGCTCTGCCACCTGACTTGAGCGACTTGATGAAGTGCTGCATGAACAGGAAAGCGGTTTCGCCAGTCTTGATATCGAAGTTCTGCTGCACCTCGGCACGCTCCTTGCCACCAAAGGGTGGGTTGGCGAGAATGACGTGGTAGCGATCCTTTTCCTGAATGTCGCGGATGTTTTCGCCCAGAGTATTGGTATGGATGATGTTGGGCGTCTCGATGCCGTGCAGGATCATATTCATGATGCCGATGACGTAGGCGAGGTTCTTCTTCTCCTTGCCGTAGAATGTTTTTTCCTGAAGTGTTTTCAGGCTCTTGGTGCTCTTATCCATGCGCTCGAGCATGTATTCGTAGGATTCGCAGAGGAATCCACAGGAACCAGCCGCGCCATCGTAGATCGTCTCGCCAATTTGGGGATCGGTCACTGCGACCATGGCCCGGATGAGCGGGCGAGGGGTGTAATACTGTCCACCATTGCGACCGGCATTGCCCATGTTTTTGATCTTGGTTTCGTAGAGGTGGGAGAGTTCGTGTTTGTCTTTACTGGAACGGAATGGCAGTTCGTCCGCGTAGTCGAGGATCTCGCGCAGGTTGTAACCACTCTTAATTTTGTTATCCAGTTCGGAGAAGATTTCGCCGATCTTGTATTCCAGCGTTTGCGGGTCATCGGTGGCAGCTTTAAAGCCAGCGAGGTAGGGGAAGAGTTCCTTATCCACGAAGGCAATGAGGTCGGGTCCGGTCATGGCGACATGGTGGTCGATCTTGCCATCGGCTCCCTTGGGCATCGCCCAGTTTGGCCAGCGGAATTTTTCGTCGATGATGAAGCGGTATTTTTTGCCCTCTAGCTCAGCCTCGTCGGCTTTGTCTTGTTCTAGTTCATCGAGGTAGCGCAGGAACATGATCCAGGAGGTCTGGCCAATGTAGTCGAGTTCGCTGTCGGCGCCTGAGTCCTTGTAAAGGATGTCGTCGATGTTTTTGAAAGTTTGTTCGAACATGGTTGGTGAAAGTCGCTGATGAGTTCTGATCACACTATACGACAAAAAAAATTATAACCACTGATTTCAAGTTTGATGTCTAAAATTGAATATGAGGCGACGATCCTGGAAGGCGGATTGCCAATCCATGCCACGGGGGAATGTGGAGAGTAGTTTGAAGGGTGAAGAGAAGAGGTTCTCTCGCCCGCTTCGCTCAAGGCGCAAAGAGCGCAAAGGGGGAGAAGAAGATGGAGAATGGCTCACGCAGCCGTAACGAAGTGCAGACATGCGACCTGGAAGATCGAGCGCAGCGGCCAAAGAAGGATGAGAGATGAATGGTGTGGGGGCACAATGGGATTGTGTGTGAGAAGAACAGCTTAAAAAGCTGTTTTACATTGCGGAAATGTGAACTTCCTGCTTGGGCTCGTCAGTCGCAGTTTTCGACATTGAATGGTGCGCGATGCAGGATTTGAACCTGCGACCCCCTGCGTGTGAAGCAGGTGCTCTACCCCTGAGCTAACCGCGCGTTGTCCATTTTGCCATTGGAGCTATAGCCTCTCAGGCGGCTAGGGTAGCACTTTCTTACGGGGGATCAACTCGCTTTTCCTTGGTTGACGTGAAATCAGGCTTCGCAGCAGGAGTCGAGCAGGCCGTCGAGGTAGAGGGTGATCTGACCAAGTGCGTCGGTGTAGTCGTTGTCTTCGAGGCAGTCAAGACAGCTGCGTGCTTGATCGACGAGTTGTTTGGCGGTGTTCACTGCGTCTTCGATTGCGCCTGCGTAGTCGGCGATGCTGCCGAGGGTGGAGACGTCGATGGTTTCTTTTTGGATCAACAGTTTATTGAGCTTGGTCTGCTGTGCAGGGGTGGCTTGCTCGATGAGGTTCAAGATGGGCAGGGTCAATTTGCCTTTGTTGAGATCGGTGCGCAGAGTTTTGCCTACTTCACTTTCGTCACCGGTCAGGTCGAGGCAGTCGTCGTAGATCTGATAGGCGGTGCCGATCTTCATGCCGTAATCGCGCAGTTGAAGTTGGACCTTTTCGCTTTGTCCGTTCAGGCGTGCTCCTAGCTCCATGGCGGTGGCAAAGAGGGCTGCAGTTTTTAGGCGAATGATTTCAAAATAGTCTTCGCGCGAGAGTTGAAAGTCAAAACGGCGTTGGGTCTGAATGATTTCGCCGGTGCAGACGTCCTTGGTGGACTGCGCAATGGAGCGTCCGATGGCAGGATCGTCGAATTCGGTTGAGAGCAACAGGGCGTGAGCAAAGAGGCTGTCGCCGAGTAGCACGCTGAGGGATGCTCCCCATTTGGCACTGGCGGTGGGGGCTTGGCGGCGGATCTGTGCTTCGTCGATGATGTCGTCATGCACGAGGGTCGCCATGTGGATCAGTTCCAAAGTGGTCGCCAGTTTGGTGTGGTGATCGCTGTTGCCTCCAGTTGCGCCTCCTGCTAAAAAGGTCAATACTGGGCGGATGCGTTTGCCTTTGGTATTACAAATGTAGGAAATGTAGGGTGCAACGGCTGGATCGAAGGCGTTCGCTTGCTCGCTGATGGCGGTTTCGATTTTTGCTAGGTCTTCGCCTAATAAATCGACAGGAAATAGCTCGGTGACTACTGCCTTTTGTTGGGCGGTGTCATCCGAGTGATGAGTTTTGAGCAATTCAGTGAAGTTTTCCACGTGGAATCCTACTCAGGGGCAGGGGGCTAGTCTAGGATTTTCTTGCATTAATTGTAGGTTCTGGGCAAGTTCTGCGTAGATTGGGCGCTGATGATTGGATTTGTTGAAATCTGGAAAAAAAACTGGGCTGTTTTTGGCTGGTGTAAAAGTGGCTTTTTGGGCTTGCTGATTTTTTGCTGTGCGGGTCTCTGCGGGCAAGCTGCGGATCAGGCGGCGCAGTGGGGAGTGGTGATGCGGCATTATCGACCTTATGTGAAGGTGGACAATATGGCTAAAATGTATGGCTTCCGTAAAGTCGAAGTGCGTAGCGGTTGGGTGATATTGAGCGGTGCGGGGGCGGTTTTGAAGGCGAAATTGGGCAGTCGGGAGTTCACCATCAATGGTTTGCGTTACGAGTTGCAATACCCGATCGAGGGCAAGGGGCGTTCGGCGATCGTATCGGTGGCAGATTTACGTGGGGTGATGGATTTGATCTTTCGTCCGACCAGTCACATGCAGCCTAGCCCGGTGCGTCAGATTCTGATCGAAAATGCTTCGGGCGAAGGGGTGGCTAATGCGGATGTCTTGATCGAATTGCTGCGCGAGCATTTGCGGATCGAGTATGTCGAGGTGCGGGTGGGCACGGCGTCGGGGGCGTGGGGGGTGACGCTGCCGGGGCAACCGGTCTCGATGAAGGAGCGACATTCTGGCGGTGTGGGTGGCTCGCTGATGTTGCGGGTGGTGGCGGGAGCTAAGGGGGTGTCAAAAGATGCCGTGCGTTGTGTGATTCTCGCTTCGGCGGGGGCTCCGGTGCATGTGGGGGATTCGATTTCCAAAGCTGAGCAAACGGTTTATGCGGGCAATTTATTTGATGCGGAAAATCTGGCTTTGGCGACGACGGTTCAGGGGCAGATCGTTGCGGCGAAGGTTGCTAAGGATGCTGGCATTCGCTTTGGGCGCAGTCGGGCGCTGCAGGCGGCGCATTATCCGGTGATTCAACTGGAGTTAGGGCGTGAGCTGGATCTTGCTAAAATTGCTAAGCTGACGGCTGAGGGGGTGAAGCGCTATGTGAAGTTCATCGACACTGAGATCAAGAAGCGAGAGTCGATGAAAAAAAACAGCAAGGCTTTGCTTGAAATCGGCCAGGTGGAGTTGGGGCTGGATATTGATTTGCAGGGTGGTGAGGCGGCGAGGGAGAAGCAGGACAGTCGTCGTTTGAAGTTAGTCTTACCGATCTCTAGGAGGGGGCAAAAAAGTGAGCAGCTGCTCGGAGAGGCTGGTAGGGAGAAGGCGCGGTCTGAAGCTGCGCGCAATAAGAAGGCTGAAAAAATCGATCCGTCGCAAGTGGAGATTCAGGTGTTCTTTTTTGATTTGGCAGATGCGCAGCAGGTGCATTTGATTCAATCTGGAGCACCCGAGGTGAGGTGGATATCGATTTTGCCGGATTGGACGATTGAGCAAGCGGAGGTGGTGCAGTTTTTGTATGACATCCCGCCGAGGTTAGAGGGCAGCACGGTGAAGCCAGAAAGAGATTTGGGTTATGTGATTCGGGTGATTCACAAAGGTGTGTTGCAGGATGCGGTGGCGCAGCCGAAGGGCTTGTTGAATCAGTTGTGGAACTTCACGCCGATTTTCCCTAAGTGAGATTTGGGTGTTGCCCCGTTGGGGCAAAGGTGTTTTGTGGCGTGAAACCACGGTGCAACCGTGGTCTATCGCCTTGCATCCCTTTGGGATTATGTGAAGTCAGGGCTTTGTTGGGGTTGAGTGCGTAGGATTATTATTGGGGTATGTTTTGGAAATCGGTGCGGGGTTTTGCCCCGAAGGGGCGTGATGTGACAGGCCACGGTGCAACCGTGGGAATGGTTTTATTCAAATCACGCTTTCTATACAAAGTGGGCTTGAACATAGAGGTATTGGATGCCAGATTACCGAGCTGCTTTGAATTATGAAATTATCCCTCATCTCAATGACTCGGTCTCGTGGACTTTTTGTTACGCTTTTTTTCTTGGGGCTTTTTGCTGGGGGGATACTGTGGGCATGTCAGGTGCCGGTGTTTCGCTACGCGCTGGAACGTTGGCCGGCGGATGCGTATGAGCTGGTTTGCGTGCCGGCGCAGGGTGGCTTGAATGCGAAGGAAGAGGCGGCGTTGAAGTTCCTGCGTGAAGCGGCGAGGGATGAGGATTTCCCTGCGAACATCACGGTGCGGGTGGATGCTGAGGGTGAGAATAACAGCAGTGCGGCGCGGATGGATCTTTTTTATCCGATTAAGATGCGAGGGATTTTGGATGAACCTATATGGAGCGGTGATGCGACTTTGGGAAATGCTCAGAAAGTGGTACAGTCTCCGTTGCGCAAGGAATTGACCAAGCGTATTTTGACTGGGGAGTCGGCGATTTGGCTGTTGGTGGAGAGTGGAGATCCTAAAAAGGATGATGCGGCGGAGAAGGCTTTGATCGAACATGCGGAAAAAACTGTAGAGAATTTGAAGTTGCCCGATGGGGTGGTGGGTAAAAATGATACGGAGAAAATAAAGCAGGTGCGCCCAGGAGATGAAGCTAATGTGCTGCAATCGGATGTGCCTTTGAAGATCGAGTTTTCGGTGTTGAGGATTTCTCGCTTGGATTTAAAAGAACAGGTGTTTCTAGAAATGCTGTTGAATTTGGAATCTGATCTGGGGGAATACAGCAAAGAACCGATGGCGTTTCCTGTGTTTGGTCGTGGTAGGATTATAGAACCGTTGATTGGTCTGGGCTTGAATTATAACAATGTGATCGAACATTCGGCTTATCTGACGGGGGCATGTTCCTGTGAGGTGAAAGATGAAAACCCTGGTATTGATTTGCTGATAGCGATGAATTGGGATGCGGCGATGGAGGGCAGTCAGGTCATCATCGATAAGATGCTCCCACCGCTGGAAGGCACGGCGGCTTTGATGGCGAAAAATAAGCCGCAGGGTGAAGCTGCGATGAAGGGCAGTCATGGCAGTCACTCGGCTAGTGCGGAAATGAACACGGAAGTGGCGGCGCAGGCTGGCGCTGAAGATGGAAAGCCAGCAGAAGATGCAGAGGTCGAGGTCACGGCAGAAGCAGGGGGGAGTGAAAAGCCGGGCATGCCTTTGTTGCCGCTGATTTTGATTGTGGGTGTGGTCGTGGTGGTGATCGGTGCAGGGACGGTGATGCTCAAGAAAAACGCTGACTGATATGAAATTGAGCCGATTGATCTTGCGGGAAATCGTTCACCGCAAAACTAACTTTTTTCTCGCCATGCTCGGTGCGGCGTTGGCGGTGGTGTGTGTTCTGGCAACTTTGGCAGCGATGCGCTCTTACGATCTGAACTCGGATCTTATCATCGCTAAGATGGAGGCGGATACCCAGAAGGAAATGAAGAAGCTGGAGGATGATATCCGTAAGACGATGAAGGGGCTGGGTTTTAATATCTATATTTTCCCTAAAGATCAGGATATGAGTGAGGTCTATGAGCAAGGTTATGCTTCGAAGACGATGCCAGAGGAGTATGCGACTAAGCTGGCTAACTCGAAAATCGTGACGGTCAATCATTTGCTGCCTAGTCTGACGCAGAAGTTGGAGTGGCCGGAGAAAAAGCGCACGGTGATTTTGATCGGTGTGCGAGGCGAGGTGCCGTTGGCGCATCGTGACCCAAAGTCGCCGTTGATCGATCCGGTGAAAAAGGGGGAGTTGGTTTTAGGCTATGAGCTGCACCGTAGCCTCGGTTTGAAAGAGGGGGATGAGCTGGTTTTTAAAGGTAAAAAGTTCAAACTGGGCAAGGCTCATCCTGAAAGGGGGACTAAAGATGACATCACGATGTGGATGAATCTCTCGGAGTGTCAGGAGTTGTTGGACAAAAAAGGGAGGATCAATGCGATTCAAGCTCTGGAGTGTAATTGCGCTACGCTGGATCGACTAGGAGAGATCCGCGCGGAGTTGATGCAGATCTTGCCAGATACGCAGATCACCGAGACGGGCAGCACCGCGCTGGCACGGGCGGAGTCGCGGACGAAGGCTAAAGCGACCGCGAAGAAACAAATCGCTAGTGCCAAAGCGCATCGTCAACAAGCGAGTGCGGAGCGCGAACGCTTTGCGGGGATTTTGCTGCCGATCGTTTTGCTCTTTTCGATGGCGTGGGTGGCGATGTTGGCGTTCATGAATGTGCGAGAACGAGTGACGGAGATCGGGGTGATGCGGGCGATTGGGGTGAAAGCTCAGATCATATTGACGGCTTTTCTTTCACGGGCGGTGTTGGCGGGTTTTTTAGGGGCGGTAGTGGGCTTGTTGATTTTTGCACTGAGCTATTTTTTGGTAAAAGCTCGTTTTTTTCACGACTTGGCTATGGGTGAGGTGATCTCTATCAATGAGTGCATTTTACTGTTAGTAGTAGCTCCGATTTTGGCAGCGGTGTCCGCTTGGTTGCCGTCTTTGATGGCGGCGCAGAAAGATCCTGCGGATGTATTGAGACATGACTGAAACTAAAGTATCAGCAGCAAAAATGGCGGTGCAAGCTGAAGGCTTGCACAAGAGGTTTGTGACCTCTGAGGGGGAGGTGCATGCGGTCAACGATGTTTCTTTCACCGTGGAGGCGGGTGATTTTGTGGCTTTGCATGGGCCGAGCGGTTGTGGTAAATCGACCTTGTTATTGATGACGGGCGCCTTGCTCTCGCCGGATGGCGGTCGGCTTGAGATTGCTGGCGAAGACCCCTATCAGTTGAAGGCGGAAGGGCGTGCGGCTTTCCGCGCGGCGCATGTGGGTTTTGTGTTTCAGCAATTCCATCTGATTCCGTATTTGGATGTATTGGACAATGTATTGATCGGCGAGTTGGCTGGTGAGCGAGGATCGTTCGATCAGCGTGCGAGGGAGCTTTTGGAGAAGTTCAATATAGGGCATCGGCTGCATCATGTGCCGTCTAAGCTTAGTATAGGAGAGCAGCAACGGGTGGCCTTGGCGCGCGCTTTGTTGCGCTCGCCAGAGTTGTTGTTAGCAGATGAACCTACGGGCAATCTTGATCCAGAAAATTCAGCGATCATTTTGCAGCACTTAGCCGATTACGCCGATGATGGTGGGGCGGTGATCATGGTGACTCATGACGACCGCGCTCGTGCGGCGGCAAAAAGTTCGCTGCATCTCGATGCGGGGCAGTTGATCATGGCTTCGGGAGAGAAAGGAGCTGATCAAGCATGACATTGACGATGGATTATACTGGGCAGTTGGCATCGGTGACTGGTGTCGCGGAGGAGCAGGTGGAAGTGGGGGAGGGCGAGTGTTTACTGGATGTATTGAAGGCGCGTTTGGCAGTGCATGGTGAAAAATTTGGCGAATTGCTATTTGATGATGAGGGAGGTATTCGATCGACTTTGTTGGTGGTATTGGATGGTGAGCAAGCGACGGGGGATAAAGCGAGTGTGTCGCTGTCGGGGGTGAAGGTGGTGATGCTGATGACGCCGATCGCTGGTGGCTAGGGGGATTAAAAAAAATGGAGAGTCAGCAAGCAGCTTATGAGTTATCGGATCGAGATAGGGAGATCTATGGCTGGCAGTTGGATGTGCCGGGTTTAGGGGAGCGCGGTCAGGCTAAGTTGAGGAGCTCCACGGCGCTGATTTCTAGGGTTGGGGGACTGGGTGGGCCGCTGGCATTGTCGTTAGCGGCGGCGGGTATTGGGAAATTGATTTTGGTGCATGGAGGAGAGTTGCGACCAGATGATTTGAATCGTCAGATTCTGATGAGGCATGATTATTTGGGCAAAAAGAGAGTAGATGCGGCGGCGGAAACTTTACGTCAATTCAATCCGCATATCGAGGTCGAGACGGTGGCGGAAAATTTCAATGAAGACAATGCTGCGGATCTGGTGGCGCGGGCGGACATCGTTTTTGATGCAGCGCCTTTGTTTGAAGAACGTTTTTTGATGAACCGTGAATGTGTGGCGCAGCGCAAACCTTTGATTGATTGTGCGATGTTCAATATGGAGGGACAGGTGATTCCTATTGTGCCTGGAGAGACGGCTTGTCTGGCTTGTTTGTATCCGGAAGTGCCAGAGCACTGGAAACGTCGTTTTCCGGTGGTGGGTGCGGTGTCGGCTGTGATTGCAAATATCGGTGCGATCGAAGGGATTAAGTTGCTTGCAGGAATGTCGGGGGTAAGCTTGAACCGATTGATTTATTTCGATACGTTGGTGATGAAGCTGCAAAAGGTGGAGATCGCTCGGAATCCTGATTGTGAAATCTGCGGAGAGTTGTGATGTTGTATTTTGTGAAAAAATTATCCTTAAAATTAAAGTGTGCTTGCTTGCCGGTGGTGACGGGCGTATTGGCGCTGTCGTTTTTGCTGTCTTGTGGAGGGGGCGATGGTGCGGGGAAATCTAAGACCTTGGTGATGTTCTGCGCGGCGGGGATCAAAGCTCCGGTGAGCGAGGTGGCGAAGCAGTATGAAAAAGAATACGGGGTCAAAGTGCAATTGCAGTATGGAGGTTCGGGCACTTTGCTGAGCAGTCTGGAGATTGCACCGGGGGATATTTATCTGGCGGCAGATTCGAGTTACACCGATCTGGCGAAGAAAAAAAACTTACTTGCAGAGACGATGCCGGTGGCTTTCATGCGAGCTGGATTTGGAGTACCAAAAGGAAATCCAAAGGGTCTGAGCAAGCTTGCGGATCTGAAACGGGATGATTTAAAAATAGGTTTGGCCAATCCTGATGCCGCGTCGGTGGGGAAGTTCACTAAGAAAGTGCTTAGCAAGCATGGTATCTGGAAGGACGTGAAACCGACGGTGTTATTGCCAACGGTCAATGAATTGGCAAACGCTTTAAAACTAGGCACGGTGGACGTAGTGATTTGCTGGGATGCTTTGACGCATCAGTATGATGAGATTGATTTTGTTAATTTGCCTGAATTTGACCTAGAGAAAAAAAACATCACGGTAGGAGTTTTGAACGCGTCGAAGCAGCCAACTGAAGCGCTGCGTTTTTGTCGCTATCTGACAGCTAAAGATAAGGGCTTGCCAGTTTTTGCGGCTGATGGCTATGAGGTGGTGCAAGGAGATGAATGGGCGCTGAAACCGAATATATTGTTGTTCAGTGGGGCGATGCTGCGTCCGGCGATTCAGGATACGGTGAAGGCTTTTGAAAAGCGTGAAGGGGTGGTCATCACTCCTGTGTATAATGGTTGCGGGGTGCTGGTTTCGCAGATGAAGGCGGGTGAGAAGCCTGATGCTTATTTCTCCTGTGATGTGAAATTCATGGAGATGGTGCAGGATCGATTTTTGGAATCCACTTTGGTGTCTGCCAATGAAATGGTGATCTTGACGGAAAAAGGTAATCCTAAAGGGGTCAAAAAACTCACCGATTTGTCGAAACCTGGACTGCGTTTGGGTTTTGCTCATCCGGAGAAATCGGCATTGGGTTTTTTGACCAAGTATTTGTTGGAGCATGAGAAGCTTTATCAGCAAGTGGTGGACTCGGGTAATATCAAAATGGATTCACCTACGGGGGACTTTTTGGTGAATCAGGTCAAAACAGGGTCGCTGGATGCGGTCATTGTCTATAAAAGCAATGCGATGGCGAGCCAATCGACGGTGGATGATTATGAAATCGTGGGTATTGATCGACCAGAGGCGATTGCGCAGCAGCCTTATGCGGTAGCCAAAAATTCCAAGCACCGTTATTTACTTGAGCGATTTTTTACAGCGGCGGTTTCTGCGCCGGGGAAAGAGAAGTTCATGAAACACGGGTTTCTCTGGGAGCTGGGGAAAGAGCAGGAGGGCAAAAAAACGGAATAGATTGTGGCGGATCCCTCTCCAGTTAGAGTTCGCTCGGACGCTCCATTTTTTGCGGCAATGATTGGCATTGCGGTGATGTATTTGCTGTTGATCGGCGGCATGTTGATGGCGGATGTGTTTTATTCGGTGAGCAATGTGGGATGGGAAGAGTTCAAGGCGATCTTGGCGGATGAATATATTCAGGCGTCGGTGAAGTTGACTTTGTTCACTTGCACGGTGACGGCCTTGCTGTCGGTGGTGGTCGCTTTGCCGATTGGATATTTGTTGTCGCGCTATGATTTTCGAGGCAAGGCGTTGATTGATGCGGTATTGGACATTCCGATCGTGCTACCACCGCTGGTGGTGGGTTTGAGTTTGCTGATTTTGTTCAATAAAATGCCTCCGTGGGAGTGGATCGGGATAGATGGCCCAAGTTTCGAAGAAATGTTTGGCAAGATTTTTGGCCCTTTCATGCCGGAGGGGGTGGATGCGGGTATCACTTACAAAGTGCCGGCGGTGATCTTGGCTCAGTTCACCGTGGCGGCGGCTTTTGCGGTGCGCACGATGCGCAATACCTTTGATCAGATCAGTCCGCGTGCGGAACAGGTGGCTTTGACCTTGGGCTGTAATCGCGCGCAAGCTTTTTTCCGTGTGGTGGTGCCTGAAGCCTGGCGCGGGATTTCGACAGCGGGCACCTTGGCATGGACGAGAGCGATGGGGGAGTTTGGGCCGATTTTGGTTTTTGCTGGAACGATTCGCGGGAGGACTGAGGTGTTGTCGTCATCGGTGTTTTTAGAAATCAGTATTGGTAACTTGGAAGGGGCGGTGATCGTCTCTTTGATGATGGTGACGATAGCTGTGGTGGTCTTGATAGCGGTGAGGATGTGGGATCAAGAGAGTCGCAAAAAGTTTGTCTTGTAGTCTCATGATAGCGGTCGAACAACTTAGTGTGAGAGCTGGCGATTTTCAAATTGATGGGATTTCTTTTGAGGTGCCCACGGGTGAATATGGGGTGTTGATGGGCAAGACGGGGTGTGGTAAAACGACGATCTTGGAAGCGATATGCGGATTAAAAGAAGTGGTGTCCGGAAAGATCACTTTGATGGGTAGGGATGTGACGAGGTTGCGAGCGGGTGAGCGAGGCATTGGTTTTGTGCCACAGGATGGAGCTTTGTTTGCGACAATGACGGTGCGGCAGCAATTGGCGTTTGGTCCAAAAGTGCAGGGCTGGAGCAGGACGGAAATTGATGAGAGGGTATCAGAGTTGGCTGAGGAGTTAGGCATCGAGAGTATTCTAGAGCGCAAACCTTTTGGTTTGAGCGGAGGGGAGCGGCAGCGGGTGGCACTGGGCAGAGCTTTGGCGGTGCGACCGCAAATCATCTGTCTAGATGAACCGTTGAGCGCTCTGGATGAAGAGACGCATGAGGGTATGGTGGAACTGATCCGTTCGGTGGTGAAGCAACACGGTATCACCGCTCTGCACATCACCCACAGTCGCCGCGAGGCGGATTTGATCTCGGATAAGGAGTTCTTTTTGGAAAAGGGGCGGTTGGTAGAAATACGGGATTGAGTCTATTGACAGTGTTTTGTAGTTGAGTCAAATTTGTCGCTATGACAAATAAGATATCTAGACGACACGGGTTGAAAGTTTTAGGGCTAGGAACCCTTTCTACTTTTTACCGTCCGCAAGCGGGTTCTGCGGTAGATCAGAAATCGGGTGGTGAGCTTCAACAGATCGATGGGTGGGGGGCGAGTCATGATCGAGTTTGTTTAGGTGGGAATTTCTGGGCTAACCCGATGGAGGATTGGCGAGTGGAGAATGGCTGGGCGCAGTGTCAGACGAGTGCAGGTAATCGCAGTATTCACTCGCTGACGCATCAATTGGTTAATTTACAAGGTAGCTTTTCGATGTCGGTGAAGGTGGGGCGTGGTGAGGATGGTAAAAAGGGTGATGGTGGTGGAGGTTTTCGCATAGGTGTTCGTAGCGATATCAATGAGCATCGCAGCAACTGCTTTGCTAAAGGTGGAATCAATGCAGGCTTAGTCGGTGGGGAATTGTTGTTAGCTGACAAAAAGAAAAAAATTAAAACGGCTCTCAAGGGGAAAGAGTTCATGCTTTTTTTAAGCGGAGACGCTAAAGATGGGAAATTTCATTTAACATTGAGCGTTAGTGAACTGGATTCCGCCGAGACTTTAGCCAGTGTTACGAAAACAATTAAGGCGGAAAATTTATTGGGTAACATCGCTTTGGTGAGTCATTTTCAAGGAGCGTCTAAGCGCGACGAGAAGAAGGCTTATCGTTTCAGTGAATGGCAGGTGGCTGGTGATGCTTTTGAAATCACGAAAGAACACAATTTTGGTCCTTTGTTGTGGTCGATGTATTCGCTGAGTGATTCTCGCGGTGACGAGGGTTTCGTGATGAAGATTAGTGCGCTGACTGCGCCACTAGGGGAAAAGGACAATCAGCAGGTAGAGCTGTTTTTACAACAAGATGGCGAATGGAAATCTCAGGGTGAAGCCAAGCTTGATCCTGATGCGTGGGTAGCGACCTTTGTTTTGCCGCAGTGGAATGAAAAAGTAGCTACGCCCTATAAGTTAGTTTATAACGAAATTCACAAAGATGGCAGTCGGACGCCATCGGAGTGGAGTGGCATAATCAAAGCCAATCCTCAAGGTCGAGCATTGCGTCTTGGCGCACTCACCTGTCAGAATGACTATGCTTTTCCGTATGAACCTGTAGCAAATAATCTGGTCAAGTTAGATCCTGATATGCTGTATTTTTCGGGGGATCAGTTGTATGAAAATCACGGAGGCTTTGGTATTATTCGCGATCCTGCCGATCTGGCAATTTTGAATTATTTGCGTAAATTTTATCAATTCGGCTGGTCTTTTCGCGAAGCGATGAAAGATCGTCCAACGCTTTGTCTGCCAGACGATCATGATGTTTTTCAAGGCAACATCTGGGGAGAGGGTGGAGATAAAATGAAGGATCAAGATGGGCGGGCTGACTCAAAAGGTGGCTATCGTGAACCTGCTAAGATGGTGAATGTGGTGCATCGAACGAATACGTCACATCATCCCGATCCCTATGACGCTAAGCCTAGCTTGCAGGACATCAGTGTGTATTACGGTGATTTGGTCTATGGAGGGGTGAGTTTTGCGATTTTGGGGGATAGGCAGTGGAAGAGCGGTCCAGAAAGAGTAGAGACGGGAGGTGGTCGGGCAGATCATGTTGAGGATCCTGATTTTGATACGGCTACGCTAGATAAACCTGGTTTGGTTTTATTGGGGGAACGACAAGAGGCGTTTTTAAAAGAATGGGCTAAGGATTGGCGCGGACACAATATGAAAGTATTGCTCAGTCAGACGGTGTTCTCTGGTGTTGCTACCCATCATGGTAAGTATGACGGCTATCTGAAAGTGGATTTGGATTCAGGGGCTTGGCCGCAGACGCCTCGCAACAGGGCGATAGATATTATTCGGGAATCAAAAGCTTTACACGTCAACGGAGATCAACATCTCACGACATTGTCTCAGTATGGGGTGAAAAAACAGCGCGACAGCAATTGGTCGTTTTGCACCCCCGCGATCGCGGTGGGCTATCCGCGTTGGTGGCGCCCTGATGAGGTTGGTATGCCGCATCAGAACCGTCCTGATGGAGGTCGAGAGAATACGGGCGAGTATATCGACGGGGCAGGTAATAAGGTTTACGTTTACGCGGTGGGCAACCCGATCGTGCCGACTGAAAAGAATCGGTATAAAAAAGCGCACCAGAAAGGCAGCGGTTTTGGTCTAGTGACGATTGATGGTGAGAAAAAAACTTATACGTTGGATAGTTTTCGTTTTCTCGTCGATGCGGTAGAGGGTGATGCAACTGTTCAGTTTCCAGGTTGGCCAGTCACGATCCAGCAGAAGGAAAATGGTGGTGATAATGTGTTGAGTTGAGGCGCACATGCGCCGTGCGGAGGATCTGTCAAAACTCAATTTGGTGTAATTGAGTTTTGACAAGGTGGTGGGGATGCGTCGAGGGTGCAGCATGGCTTTGACAATCAATCAGGAAACTATCAGTGACGAGGATCTCTACGAGGAGTTCGAGGCGATCAAGACGCACTACCAAAACCTTGGTGAAGTGGTGTGTTGTGATCGCGATACGGAATTTCAGGATTTGGCAAAAGAGAATCTGATCAATCGGGTTTTGTTGAACCAAGAGTCGGTGGCTCGTTTTGGGCTGGTAGAAGATGAGGCGGTGGCGGCCAAGTTGGCAGAACTCAAGGAACAGCATGGCGGGGAGGAAAAATTTTATGAGAACACGGGGCTAGAAGAGGGCGATGATGAGAGCATCGTGAACAAGGTGGCTTTGTCGATCAGCGTTGACCGTCTGGTAGATGCTGAAATCGGCGAAGATGTCGATCCAGCAGAAGATGATCTGGAAGAGTTTTATCAAAAAAATATTGAGGCTTACATGAGACCCGAGGAAGTGAGGGCTTCGCATATTTTTGTCGAGCCACAGGATGAGGCCGCGGCACAAAAGGCTTTTGATGAATTGAAAGAGGCCCGTGGGAAGGTTTTGGATGGTGCTGATTTTGATGAAATAGCCGAGCCTTTTTTGCAGAAAGAAGAGGACAAGGTGGATTTAGGTTTTTTTAAGAGGGGGGATTTGTTGAACGAATTGGAGGTGATCGCTTTTTCGATGCGAGATGGTGAAACCAGTCCGGTGATCAATACTCACTTTGGGTATCACGTCTTGCACCGTAAGGGGGGCAAAGCGGCGGAGCCGATTCCTTTGGATGAAATTCGTGAAACGGTGGTCGAGCAGTATTTGCTTGATCGTCGAGAGCAAATGATGTCGGATCTGATCTCGGAGTTGAAAGCCAAAGCGACGATTGAGGAGTTTGAAGAAGAGGAAGAGTGAGGGGCGGTGTTACCTTTCGAAAGGAAACATCGGGCATCGGCGGTTTTTGAAATCGAGTTGGGTCATGTCTGCGCAGGTGGTGCCTGGAGTGTTGACTTGGATGAATCGATTACAGACTTCGCGATATCTTTGATCGCGTGCTCTACGGTAATGAAGCTGGGTTCAAATTTTCCTTTCTCGGCGACAAATTTGCGCTCGATGGCCCAAGCTATTTCTTGAGCTTGCTCGGGTTGGTCGTCGGTGATGACCACGGCGGACGAACCCATTTCTGCGACGTCGGCGTAAGGGAAACCTAGCAGTAGGCTGTGACTGATCACATCGGGAGCATTGCTGGCGGCGTTGATCTGATCGTAGAACATCCTGTTGGAAATGTTGGAGGGTGGTCTTTCCCGCAATGAAAGTATTGGATTCGTGGAGTAGGGCGAGGATTGCCAAATGCTCATTTGAATTCGTCAGGGTACATGCGTTTTTTCAAAGTATTGGAAAGGTTGTTGTGGGAGATGCCTCCATCAATGGCTATTTCCGTACCGTTGATGTATCCAGCATCCGAACTGGCTAACCAACGCACGACTTTGGCTATTTCATCTGGACTTGCCCATCTGCCTAGGGGAATAAAATCTTCGCTTGCCGAGCGGAAATCATTAGTCAGATCTGAGCCTTTTTCACTTTTCAATTTGGAGCGCATGGAGTTGTCCACTGCACCAGGGCTGACGGCGACGGCGCGGATGCCTGCGCCTGATAGAGAGGCCGCCATATCGTAGGTCAAGCTGATCAATCCGCCTTTGGATGCGACATAGGCAGGAGCCACTCCTTTGCAAAAATGAGCATCGATACTGGCGATGTTGATGATGACTCCTTCGCCACAAGCTTCGAGGTAGGGGGTGCTGTATTGGGCGAGGAAGGCGGGTATTTTGAGATTGAGATGAAGAATGCGATCCCAGGATTCGGGCGTCATTTTGCGAATGGTACGAAAATCATGCACCGCAGCATTGTTGACCAGAGCATCGATGCGACCCCATTTTTTACCCACTTTACTTACAGCATGACGAGCGGCATCGAGATCGGAGAGGTCGGCGGAGATAGGATAGACGGGCACACCTTTTTCTGAAACTTCCTGAGCTGTCTTTTGCAGCTCTTCGGTCATTTTATCAATCATCGCCACGGCATATCCAGAAGAGGCGAACTCATGAGCGATGGCTGCTCCAATTCCGCGGGCAGCTCCAGTTACAAAGGCGACTTTTTTATCTAGCATGATGGTAGTTTGGGCAATGAAAGGTGATTTTGAGGAGTTTCGAGAATGACGGCTAAAGCATCGCCTTCGTCAACCTGATGATAGGCGCGAATGACAGTTTTAGAGGTCGAGAGGGAAGTTGGACAGTCGTTCGTAGCCGCTATCGGTGATCAGATAGTTTTGTTCCAAACGAATGCCAGCTTTGAGCTCGTCACCATAGATACCGGGTTCGATGGCGATGAGGTCTCCAGGCTGAAGGGTGTCATCGTAGCAGGGGTTGAGTCGTGGAACTTCGTGAGGGTCTAAGCCGATGCCGTGCCCGAGGTGATGTTTGAACTGATAGCCTTTCCAGCCGTCGAGTTGGGATTGGATGTGTTCGAAAAGAGTGCGACAACTGAGTCCAGGTTGTAGCCGAGCTTCTATGTGTTCGAGCATTTCTACCACTCGCTGGTGGGCTGCTTGCTGTAAGTCGGTGGGTTGCCCATCTACGCTGAAGGTGCGGCACAGGTCGCTACGGTAGCCGCGCACGCCGACACCGATGTCGAAGGGAAGCAGCTCACCAGCTTGGGCTGCTCGTTGGCGTGCCAGTCCTCCAGGAGTTCCACTTTGGAAATCATTGCCCCAACCTGATAACAAGTCGCCCGCAGCCTCGATCGCAGTGGCTTGTAGCTGGGCGTAGAGTTCGATCTCAGAAATGCCGGGTTGCAAAATTTCTTTCGCCTTAGTATAGACGGCGTCTGCGGCTTGAATGGTGTGACGGATGGCGTCGATCTCGTCCCCGTCTTTTTTCCGTCGTAGGTATTGGAAGTCGAGGGTGATATCTACCCACTCCAGTTTTTTTGCCAACCACGGGCGAGCGTTACCAGCTACACCGATGCGATTTAATTTTTCCAAATAGGGGATTAGTGGCAAACAGAGGGCGGCGTCGAGATTTTCGACTAGGGTACAGAGTTTTTGTGGTTCGTAAGAAAGGATTTCATCGGCGGCGAGGGCATCGGCTTGATCGGAGTGGGTGACTAGGATGCAGGTGCCGTCGGCGAGGAAAAGGGTAGCGCATGGGGTGAGGATTTGTTCATGCCAATAGGCGCTCAGCCAATACACGTAATGCCGGTGAGTGAACAGAACGGCATCTAGATTTTTTTCTAGCATATAAGCCTGCAAGCGCGCCTGACGTTGTCGGCTACTTGCGGAGCTTAGTTGGGGAGGGCTAGGGAGGTTCATCAGCACGCGAGTAGGCTAGATCAAAGGATGGCGTATTTTTCAAAAGCGGCGCTTGCTGACATGCCGTCGCGAATCGAGTCGCGGACTTCATGTTCGGCGTGTATTTTTTCCCAAGCTGCGTGAATGACTTCGTTTTCTACTTCTTGTGGGATGACGACGATACCATCATCGTCGGCGATGACCCAATCGCCAGGATTGAAGGTAACTCCGCCGATTTGCACAGGCACATCGACAGCCGTCACTCGTTGGCGGTGCAAGCTGTCATAAGGGTTGGCTCCAGCAGCAAAAACTCCAAACTTCATTTCTCGCATCGGAGCGATGTCGCGAATAGCGCCATCGATGATCGCTCCTGCGCAACCAACGTTGCGTGAGGCGGTGGAGAGTAGTTCGCCCCAGATGCCAGACCTCATCGAGCCTGCAGCGGCAGCGATGAACAAATCATCTGGCTGACATTCGTCGATGGCTTTGAGTTCTAACTCGTAGGGCTTAGGGTCTTCGCTATCGACGTCCTCCCACTGAGTGGTTTTAGCGCGTCCCACTAATTTGTGCACGCCTGTCATCGGGGCGAGAGCAGTGGAGATGCATTGGTGACGGTAGCCTGCGGAGTCGAGCACATCGCTGACGACAGCAGAATAAAAGGATTCGCGCATCATGGCGATGGTTATATTTTCAGGGATTTCTGACATGATACATAGGCTATACGATGAAATTTCTAAAATCGCAAGTACTAGAGTCAGGGCAGCTGCAGGCGTTTGGGGTGCTCAAATTGGTAGTGTTTGTTTTTGATCATGTTGAAGGTTTGTTTGATGCTGGGGCGATCACCAAAATAGGTGCCGTAATAAGCAAAACGAACGACGCCTTTTTTATCGATGATCACTGTGGAGGGGCGGTTGATGTATTCGGAATGAACGGCGAAGCAGAGTGGATCGACTCCGTAGGTGGCGGCGACGGCTCCTGCCTTGTCCGAAAGGTGGGGCCACCAGATGTTTTTAGTGTAGCTCTCTTTGAAGGATTTTTTTGAGAACCAATGTTTAGGATCTACCTCTTTGCCGACCATCACGCGGCAACGGTAGCGGTCGTGGATCTCGATGGTGACCACTTCGATGTTTTCATTTTGAAAATTCTCACGCAAGTGCATTAGTTCCCGAAATTCGCTATGACATACGGGGCACCAATCGGCAAACACCCAGATCAGTAACACCGTTTTTTTGCCTTTGTAGTCACTGAGCTTCCACGGCTTTCCTTCGCTGTCGAGCAGGGAGAAGTCTGGTGCTGCTTGGTTGAGTTGCAGGGTCTCGAAGGTGCTTTCATCGAGTGAAGCATAGGCTTCCCGTAATGCTGGGCTGGCTTTTTGCCCTGTTTGGATTTGGTAGATGGAGAGTTCACATTGATGGATCACATCTCGGGAGGCATCGCTGTTAAGCGCTTTGGTTAAATCGGGTAACGCTTGTTTGGAGCCGATCAAGCCGAGCGAGATGGCGGCTTGTGAGCGCACGATGCTTTCTTTGGCGGACTGAAGGGTTTCCTCAAGTGCTGGGATGGCTTTTTGTGAGGCTTGAATGCCGAGAGCAGCAGCGGCTAGGTAGCGGACTTGTGGGTCTTGATGAGCGAGGGCAGTTATCAAATCGGGGATGCCTGTATCACCCGCCTTGACAAAATCGCGCAAGGCTAGAGTGCGGACTTTCCAATCTTGATCATCCAAATCTGCGATGCCGCTTTTTTTCAGTTGGCGATCGTGGGTCATTGATTTGGCATCGTGAAAATCGTGTTGGGAGATTTTGCTGATCGTATCGGCGATGGAGGGGGACGCTTGCGCTGATGCGATCGAGGACAGTAGCAAAGATAGTGTTAATACGAGGAGGTAAGTGGATGAGGTAAGGTTTTTCATGATGGAGAGTAGCTTAAGGATAGGCTTAGATTCTGTCCGTTATGGACGACAGACTAGAGAGGAGCTTACAGCAAGGTGCCTGAAAAGGAAGTTATCGACAGCATCAGATAATAGATTTCTCGTCGAGAGCGGGGAACCCTGAGTGGTCGTTGGGTTGGCTGCAGAGAGGGGTTCTCGTCTTGTGTATCAAAAAACGGGTGGCTTTAAAGATAGCGAAAAATAAAAAATAGATAAAGATGAAACCTTTTTCATAAAAAAGCGGGGAACAGGTAAGTTTGGATTTTCAGGGAGCTACAGCAGGAGCGGGCGATTCACCCTACGTGGTGCGACGGGGACTTGCCAACGAAAGCCTGTGGTTCGATTACAATAGTCAGGTATCCGAACACCCAACGGCACCGTTCATGACTATGACTTCGACAAAATGGGCAGGCAAACCCAAGATCGCATCACCACCTTTGCAGCCAGCATCGACGATGGAGTTAAGCGCATCGCCACCCAATATGATGACCGTGATCTGACCGACAAAATCACCAGCTACGATGATGCCACAGTAGGAGCAGGCACCGTGCTCAATCAGGTGGCTTATGAATACGATGATTTTGGTAGGTTGGCAAAAGACCAGCAAGCGCACAGTGGTGCGGTCGGTGGCAGCACACCCGAGGTGGGCTACACCTACGAAAATGGATCCAGTAAAAACACCGCACGGCGCAAATCAATCACCTACCCCAACGGTCGCATCATCGACATCGGCTACGGAGCTGCCAACAGCGCAGATGACCTACTCAGCCGCATCGCCTCGCTCAAGATCAATGGTAAATCCACCAACCTCGCTGATTACACTTATTTTGGATTGACAGCCATCGCAAAAGTTTCCTATCCTGAACCTGCTGTGAATCTTTCGTATATCAAAACGGCAAGCCAACCCGTGGGCGACGCGGGTGATCCATACACCGGCTATGATCGATTTGGTCGCACCGTGGACATGCGTTGGGTGATGAGCAGTGGCGGAGCAGTGCGAGATCGATTTCAGTATGGATACGACCGCGCATCACAGCGCACGTGGAAGTCTAACCTCGCGGCGAGTGCTGGAGATAATCAAGACGAACACTACAGTTACGATGGTCTTTACCAAGTGACGGAAGCGGCACGGGGCGAGTTGAACATCAACCGCAGTACAATCGGCGCCATCCCAACTAAACAGGAAGCCTTTTCATACGACCCAACTGGCAACTGGGATCAATATATCGAGAGCACAGATGGAGTCATCGACCTCGACCAGACGCGTAAGAACAATAAGGACAATCAAATCACCCAGTTCGATGGATCGAGTGACAACATCGAACATGACAAAGCTGGCAACGCCACCAAGATGTTGCCCGATAAAACTGGAGATTGGAGCAAATACTATCAACTCAAATGGGACGCTTGGAACCGGCTGGTGGAGGTGAAGGACAGTGCCAGTGCGGTGGTTGCGACCTATGCTTACGATGGCACAACACGCCGCATAACCAAGACCATCGGCGGAGTGGTCAGGCACTATTACTACAACGACCAGTGGAAACCCATTGAAGAACGAGTAGACGCAGAAACCACCGCAGAACGTCAATACGCTTGGGGAATCCAATACCGAAATGACCTCATTCTTCGTGATCGAGACACAACAAGTGACGGGACTTTGGACGAACGCTTATACGCAACTCATGATGCCTTGGGGAATTGCACAGCTATCCTCAATGCCAGTGGAGCAGTGCAGGAGAGGTATGGTTACACGGCATTCGGAGTGAAGCGCATCATGCAATCGGATTTTAGTTCAAGGGCAGTGAGTAGCTTTGCTTGGGACTTTGGGTTTCAAGGTGAGTTTTTTGATGACGAAACACGTTATATTAACTACGGCTATCGAAGTTACCTTCCTTATATCGGGAAATGGGTGAATAGGGATCCGATTGCGGAAGATGGAGGAGTTAATCTCTACTTGTTCGTTGGAAACGATGGAGTAAATTTTATTGATTATTTAGGGTGGAATAAGTGTGATGAAGAATACAAGAATTGTATGGACAAGTGTTATTCTAATGTTAGCCCTTGGGAAGACTCCGACAGTTCTCCTAGAGATAATAAGAGTAAACGTTACCAATACTGTGAAGGGCAAATCTGCCAACCAAAGTATATGGAGTGCGAAGATGAAATAGAAAAGGCACTAGCAACATGTAGTCAAGAAGATTTTGAGGAGTGCGTAGACGGAGCGAGAAAAGTGGTGGCGGTCGCGGCAGGAGGTTACATAATATACCGGTGCGTGAGATTCCTGCCTTCATTATTTCCTCCTTTATGGCCTACTATTCCAGTTAATCTTGCGTTGCCATGATGTATTGTAATTGTAATAAATTTTAAAAGTGAAAAGCCTGTTCGATGGTGATTGGGAATTACGCAGATTTAAATAATTTTTTATTATGGAAGACGATGAATTAAAAAAATTAAATTGGTTTGATAACGAGTCTGTCAATGAAGGTGTAAGTAAAATTCGTGCGTTAATTAAACAAGATGATCAATGTAAAAAAATCATCACAATTCTTATTTATACATATTATTTTGCTATACGTGATAAGATGAAGCTTGAATCATTTATTCAAGAGGTAACTGAACCTCTTCCTGATGATGTGGTAAAAGCACTGGAACAGGATCCATCTACGATCAATTGGGTTGAATTGAGGCGAAGCAAGATATCGAAAAAATAATAACATGACCTACGCTTACGACGGCACAACACGCCGTATCACCAAGACCGAAGACCGTCGGTGGGGTGGTCAGGTCAAGTGGCAATCATTACACTATTTACACAGTCACTTTATCGGAATGACTTTAATTCGAGTTTTAAGTGGAGACTCCCCTAGTAAAATAATGTTGCCTTAGTTTTAAGTGGAGACTCCCCTAGTAAAATAATGTTGCCTTTGTCTGGAGTCGCGGATAAGGTGGGAATACACAAGCAGAAAGGATATTGATTATGAGGAAAATACGGGAGTTTTTATTGGGGCCGGAGGGTCAGACGAACTATTATCATGTGGTGAGTCGGACGGCGGGGAGGCATATTTTGTTTGGGGATGATGAGAAGGAGGTCTTTCGGATTTTGATGCTCAAACAGTTGAAATTTTCAGGGCTGCGGGCTTTGGCTTGGTGTTTTATGGGCAACCATTTTCATTTGTTGTTGGAGGTGCCAGATAAGAAGATGGCTTTGGCGAGGTGGTCGCGGGAGGATTATTTGCAAAGGCTTGATGTTTTTAAGCGTGAGTGGACGACGAAGCAGGCGCTCGATGAGGTGGAGCGTTGTCGGGAGATGGGGGCTGAATCTCGCTTGGATGAAATCGCGGAGTCGGTGAAGGGACGTTTGTTCGATCTGTCGATGTTCATGAAGGAATTGAAGCTGAAGATGACTTTGGCTTACAATAAAAAACATGGGCGTTGTGGGACTTTGTGGGAGGGGCCGTTTAAGAGTGTTTTATTGCAAGGTGCGGATGAGGGCGAAAGCAGCGATGCGCTGCGTATGGTGGCGGCGTATATTGATCTGAATCCGATTCGCGCGGGGTTGGCACAGGAACCGGAGGGCTACCGCTGGTGTTCGTATGCAGCGGCGGTGGCGGGGAATCGTGGGGCGCGTCAGGGGCTGTGTTATGCGGTGACGGGGCGAAGTCGGGTGGCGTGGAAGAAGGTGGAGGCGGAGTATAGGTGTTTGCTGTATGCGAAGGGAGAAGAGGTGGAGGCGGATCAGAGCGTTGATGGTTACGCGAAGAGTAAGGCTGGGTTCAGTCAGGAGAAAATCAAAGAAGTATTGGAATCTGGCGGGCGTTTGCCGGTGGCGGAGGCTTTGAGGTGCCGAGTGAGGTATTTCACCGATGGGGCGGTGTTGGGGAGTCAGCGGTATGTGGATGATTTTTTTGAGAGCAAGAGGGATCAGTTTGGAGCGCGGCGCAAGGATGGTGGGCGGAAAATGCGAGGGGCGCAGTGGGGCGATTTGCGGGTGCTGCGGGATTTGAAAGCGGAGGTGATCGGTCGATAAGACTTCAATCGCTAAAGAGGGGGGCGCGAGCGCTTTAGTTTTTGGGACTCGTCTTAGAGGGGACGGTCGGAGCGACCACTACTTTATTTTTTCCAGCGATGGGTTTGGCTGAGGAGGCTCTGTGGATCTGGGTGGAGGGAGGGGAGATGGGCCATTGTCCTTTGAGGTTGAGATACTCGGGCGGGCTGACGGCTAACTTTTGCTCGCCTGCGATTTGGTAATCGCGACTGACTAATGGGGTGATGGTGAAACAGCTTTGCTCTTCTTTGAGTTTTTCTACATGCAGCAAGGTGGCGCAGGTGTCAGAGCGGTTGATGGTTAAAGTATCGCCTATTTTAAAAGGCGATTTTTTCATTTCGGGAATCGGTAAGATGTAATCGATCAGTGCACTGGGGTAGTCATCGGCACGTGCGCGGATGGCGACACCAGAAGGGAAGACGTCGTCGGCGTCGAGGACTTTGATACTTTCGATACGGAAAGTTCCGCCGAGGTAGGTGATGTCGGAAAAGTTTTTGTAGTTGCTCAAGTAGTTGCGCTTGAGGATGGCGTTGAAGCCTTTTAATTTGGCTGGACTGTAGTCGTAGAGTTCTGCGTAGAGCTGTTTGGTGCTTTTGAACTTGCCTCGTGGGGCGGTGACGGGAGTGAAGCTCGCTAAAGGGTCGATCTTATTCACTCGGGTGAGCAGGCTGTAGTTGAAGGGCGTTTCTGGATGACCAAAAACATACATGCAAAAAACCCACGCTACGGCATTGAAGGCAATCAGCACGGCGATGGCGATGACCCACAGAAAGAGGGTGTCTGTTCTAACGGATTTGCCAAGCTTGCCGGTATCGGACTCAAACGAGGAATGTTCGCCTAAAAATTGCATGGTGTGCTCTTAGCTGACAAAGGAGGCGATCTTAATTGTGCATTTCGAGAAAGCCTTCCAGTTGGCGAATCCGAGTGGGGTGGCGCATTTTGCGCAAGGCTTTGGCTTCGATCTGGCGGATGCGTTCGCGGGTGACCTTGAACTGTGCGCCGACTTCTTCGAGCGTGCGACTGTAACCATCGACTAAGCCGAAGCGTTGCTCGAGCACGGCTCGCTCACGTTCGTTTAAGCTGTCGAGCACGGCGCGAATTTTGTCTTTCAAAAGCGCAATACCCGTCATGTCGCTGGGATCTTCGGCGCCTTTGTCTTCGATGAAATCACCAAAAATGGTGTCCTCGCTATCACCCACGGGAGCTTGCAGGGAGATCGGTTGCTGTGCCATCTTGAGCACGGCTCTGACGCGTTCGACAGGTAGGTGGATTTCTTCTGCGATTTCGTCAGCATTGGGGTCGCGACCGTATTCCTGAACCAGTTGTTTTTGCACGCGCATCAGTTTGTTGATCGTTTCGATCATGTGCACGGGGATGCGGATGGTGCGTGCTTGGTCTGCGATGGAGCGTGTGATCGCTTGGCGTATCCACCATGTCGCGTAGGTGGAGAATTTGTAACCGCGACGGTATTCGAATTTTTCTACCGCTTTCATCAGTCCCATATTGCCTTCCTGAATGAGATCGAGAAAGGATAGCCCTCGGTTGGTGTATTTTTTGGCGATAGAAATCACTAAGCGCAAGTTGGCTTCGACCATTTCGTCTTTGGCTTTACGAGCTTTCTGCATCCAGTCTTTGAGGGCATCGTAGTTTGTGATGAAGTGATTTTGGCTCAACCAAGCGGAATTTTCAAAGATCTCTTGCTGTGCTAGGGCTTTATTTTCATCTTCTTCGTTGCTGGCTGTAGCTAGAGCGGTGGCGATTTCTTCGCTTTCTTCGGCGTAGCGTTCAGCTGCGGCGATGAAATCTTCGGTGACGGATTGTTTGAAATAGAAACGACCACAGATTCGCAAGAGAGTTGTATTGCCTTTTTTCCAGGCGTCAGCCAAACTCTCTTGCTCAGCAGGGCTGGTGGCTTGTTTGATTTGTAGATACAAACTTGCCATTTGATCTCGCGCTGCGGTTAACTGCAGGCATAGTTTCTCCAGTTTGCGCATGTAGCGATCGCGGCTTTGGATTTTTTTGTCGATGATCACTCGGTCGAAGCGTTCGTCGCCAGAGATCAGGCGCTCTGCTAGGTCGAGGTAAGTATCGCAGGAGAAACCGAAACGGTTGAGGCAGCGACGGAGCTCGGACTCTGCTTTTTCGATGCGTTTGGAAATTTCGACTTCTTGTTCACGAGTGAGCAAGGGGACCTGCCCCATCTGGCGCAGGTACATGCGCACGGGATCATCGAGGATGTCGAGCTTTGCCTCTGCTTTGGGCGGCGCGCTGTCCTCTACATTAGATTCTTTGTCTTCCTTCTTTTGATCCTTGAAGCGATCCACGGCAGCCGCATCGATGATGTCGAACTCCATGTTGCGCAGACGCTGCATCAGATTTTCAAGAGCTTCGGCGTCAATGATGTCTGCCGGCAGGGCATCATTGATATCGTCAAATGTGAGATAGCCTTGCTCTTTTGCCAACTTGATCAACTCGCGGAGTTTCTGTTGGATTTCTGGAGAATCAATGTCTTGCGACAAGTTTGATTCGTTAGAGCTAGAAGTGTTTTTTTTCTGCACCTTTGATGCTTGGGTGGATGGTTGCTTTTTCACTGATGATGAAGTGCTCTTTTGTTCTCCGGCTTGGGCGGGCGGCTATAAAAGTCGAGTGTTAAGACAATAAGGCTAAAATCTCAAAAATACAGACACTTTTGGCACTAGCTACCTTTATTTACTGGGACTGGGCAATATCCTGTAACTGCTGTGTGAGGTCAAGCAGTTCTTTGGTGAGCTGATGTGCCTTCTCGCGGGGGAGCTTAGAATCTTTGAGTAGGGATAATATCCCCTTTTTTTGTGCATCCAGGCTCTGTCGATGCAGGGTCTCTAAGCACTCGTTGGCCCGTTTCACTGAGGTGTCGGGGAGGGTTTCGGTCAACAGTCGTGCGACGCAGGCTTGCTCGGGTGGTGTCAGGCTGTTGGCGAAAGCTGCGACGTCGGCGTTGGATGCGGGATCAAAGCTTCCTTGCCAGATTTTGGAAAGCAAGTGGCTGCCCGCGAGGTTTTTTAAAAAATCGGGTTCAGGGCTGCTGCAGATCTCGCTGCGCGCCTCGGGCACGGTGAGTAGCATTTGGCACAAAAAACGCACCGCTCGGTTGTCGATCACGAGTGGGGGTAAGATCTGATTTTCTTGATTAGAGTTTTCTTGTTGGCGTTGTTTGTAGCTGGATCGCTTGCTGTAGCGTAGGGAGCGTTTGATCTCGCCATCTGCCTCGCCGACAAAACGGCGGATGTCATCGGCTGGCACGCTTAGCCGGGTGGCTACGCGGTTGATGAGTGAGTCCTGGATCATCTTGTCGGTGATGCGGGCGATGTTTTCCGATACTTCCTTGGCGAACTCGATGCGGTCGCGCATCTCGTCGAGGTTGCGCTCTTGAGAAGCGCGGTCGATTTGGTAATCGAGGAACTCTGGAGCTTCGGTGATTCTTTTGGTGAAGGCTTCTGCACCTTCTTTTTTGAGCAGGGAGTCGGGATCCTCGCCGGCGGGCATGGCGGCTAGCTTGACCACCAGGTTGGATGAGACCAATTGGCGGAAGGCTTTGATCGCAGCTTTGTAACCAGCGGCATCGGAGTCGTAACACAGCACAACCTCGTCGGTATGGCGTTTCAGTATGCGGGCATGATCTTCTGTAAATGCAGTGCCCAGAGCGGCGACGGTGTTTTCGATGCCGTTTTCCACACAGGCGATCAGGTCGAGTTGCCCCTCACAGAGCACTGCTCGGCCTGCCTTTAGGATCGGCCGTTTGCTGCGGTCGAGTCCGTAGAAGGTTTTGCTTTTTTTGAAAAGCATCGTCTCGGGGGAGTTGATGTATTTGCCTCCTTTGGCATCGGGGCTGAGCACGCGTCCGCTGAAGGCGATGACGTTACCATAATCATTGCAGACGGGAAACATCAGGCGATCGCGGAAGCGTGAATAGACCCCGCGTGACGGATTATCGGCATCTTGGGGTGCGGCTAGTCCGCCCTCGAGTAGGACTTTGTTGGAGAATCCGGCATCTTGCGCCCAGCGAATCAGGGAGCCGCCATTTTGCGGTGCGTAGCCTAGCTGCCAGCGGCGGGCGGTTTCGGAATCGAGTCCACGCATTTTGAGGTATTCGCGTGCGTGCTGAGCTTCGGGGCTGCGAAAGAGCAATTGGCTGAACCAAGCGCTCGCTTCCTTGTGCAATTTTTCTACTAGGCGTCGCAACTGCAAACGGCGATCGGCATCGGGGTCGAAAACTTCGTCTTCTAGGCGGATCCCAGCTTTTTCGGCTAATCGCGATGCGGCATCGGGAAAAGTCAGGTTTTCATAGTGCATGACGAAGCGAATGGCGTCTCCGCCCTCACCGCAGCCGAAGCAGTAGTAGATCTGCTTCGAGGGGGTGACATTAAAGGATGGCGTCTTTTCGTTGTGAAATGGGCACAGGGCTAGAAAGTTAGCTCCCGCCTTTTTTAGGGGGAAATAACTACTGATCACATCGACGATGTCCGTTTCGGCGATGATGCGTTGAATCGTTTCTGGAGAAATGATAGCCATGGTTGCAGATAATGAATTAACTGCTGGATGGCAAAGGTTCCATCTGTTTTATTAAAAAGACTGATAAGATTTTATAATGCGAGCATTCAATTCAACTAAAAGCCTAGTTCGGCGTGCGATTTACCTGAGTATGGTAAGTATCGGCTGGCTGGCATTGGCAGCTAAACCTCAACCTGCACTTGAGGACAAGCTGCCTCAAAATGAGAGTGGCTTGAAAAACCGAGTGGTCATTATCCGCATGGATGATGATGATATCAAAGATGGGCGTCGCTTCAAGCATTTGCGGCAGTTGATCAAAGACGCAGCCGATGCCCCGGCAAAAGCGGTGGTTTTCGACCTGAATACTGGGGCGGGTTATTCGCCAGAGACTGCGAGGTTTTTGATGGAAATCTTACCGCAAGTGAAGGTGCCTTCTGTTGCCTACGCTAACCCGTCCGCTCTTGGTCTAGGCGCCTTGGTGGCATTAGGCAGTGATCGGGTCTATTTATCTCCAGTAGCCGTGATCGGGGGCGCGCAGCCATCGGAAGGTGTAGTAACGGCACCTGTGAGAGAGGATGCGGATAGTGGGGGGAAGAGCGATTCTAGGAGAGGTGGAGAACAATCCTTGTCGGTGTTAAAAGCATGGGTTCGTAGTTTAGCAAAACAAAAAGGTCATCGCCCTCAAATCGCTCAGGCTTTCATTGATAGCGCTATCGAGGCGAAAGTCGAAGGGCAGATTATCAGCGCCAAGGGGGAGATGCTGACTTTGACCGCAGATGAGGCGGTGCAGAAATTAGCAGACGGCAAACCCGTGTTTGCTGAGGCGGTGGTCGCTTCGATGGATGAATTGCTCAAACTCGAAGGTCTAGGGGTGGAGGCTGATGCGCTTACTTATAATGGGCTGACTTATGGGGAACATTTGACTCATCAACGGCGGGCAGCTTTTCCGGATAGCGAGCAAGGGGAGGGTGTGGCGTCTGCTAACAAAGATAAAAAAGCAGGAGTGAAAGGTTTTGGTCAAAGAGGTGAAGGAAGTTATGCGGGTAAAATCTTAGTGGTTCGCGTCGGCATGGATGATCTGATGATCACTGCACGTTTTGAGTTCATGAAGCGTCTGTTGAAAAAAGCGCGGCTCGAAGGTGCAGAAGCCTTGATCTTTGATATGAACACACCGGGCGGGAGAGTGTGGGAGACGGCAGAGTTGATGATGCGTGAATTGCAGGAAGCTAATTTCCCGACTTATACCTTTGTGAATAATTTCGCCGAGTCTGGTGGTTGTCTGGTGGCGATCGCGACCGATCATATTTATATGAAACCTGCAGCCCAAATTGGCTCAGCGCTGCCGGTGACCGCTGCGGGTGATTTAAAAGGCAATATGAAACAGAAAGTGACTGAGATGTTGCGCGATCTGGTGCGTAATGTGGCGAAGCTCAAGGGGCATGATCCTGACGTGGCGGAGGCATTTGTCACCACCGATACCGAAGTGATCAAAGACGGCGTGGTGATTTCTGAGATGGGAAAAGTGCTGCATCTGAGCACCGAAGAAGCGACGATGATGGTCGATGGTAAACCTCTGTTGGCTAAGGGCGTGGTTGATAGCATTGAGCAGATCATTGCTCTTGAAGGATTGAAAGGAGAGATTTTGAGGTTGGAGCCACAGGGCTTGGAGCGATTGGCTCACTTGATTCAGAAGTTTTCTTTCATCCTCATCATAGTCGGTTTGGCAGGAGCTTATATGGAAATGAATGCTCCTGGTTTTGGCGTTCCTGGGGTAACGTCCTTGCTCGCTTTCGGGCTGTTCTTTTTTGGAAATCATCTTGCGGGTAATCTTGCAGGTTATGAACTTGCGGTGCTGTTGGTATTGGGTTTGGTATTGATCGCGGTGGAGATATTCATTTTGCCAGGCACTTTGTTGCCAGGTTTGATAGGAGGGATTTTGGTGGTCGCGTCTTTGACGATGGCGATGGTTGATCGTTTTGATTTTCAGTTTCACCGACTGGGGGAGGCGCATGCTCCAAGTTTGGGGGACTTGCTCAACGGTCCTATTTTCACCTTGGCGATAGGTTTGTTAGGAGCCATCGGCTTGGGAGTTTTGTTGATGCGTCTGCTGCCACGCGACCGTAGGCTAGGAGGTTTAGTTTTGGTCGAATCACTGGCAAGTGGAGCATCGCTCGAAGAAATGGGGGAGATACAGGGAGCAGCGGAGGGCAAGGCGGGCGCGAAGCAGAGTGATACTTTAGTAGGGCGATGTGGGGTGGTCAGTGCCGATTTGCGTCCAGCTGGTAAGGGGGTGTTTGACGGGCAATTGCTCGACATCGTCGCCGATGGTGAATTCATCGAGCAAGGCGTCGAGGTGAGGATCGCGTTGCAGCAAGGCCCTCGGCTAGTAGTCGAGCGAGTGGAGCAAGAATGACGACGAAGGTCTGAGTGAAAACTTTCATGGGAAATATATTGGGTGCTAGTTGAACTACCATTTGCGATTTACCCATTTGAGCTACATTTTGGACCGTGTAGATCAGCAGAGTGGTAAGTTGACTGCTGAGGGGGCACCTTATGAGCTGGCTATGCCGCCTTGTATTTGTTGGAAAAAATGACGGCGTTTGAGTGTCGACTTATGTCGCAACAATAGTGATTTTTGTATCGCTTGCTTCCTGCGGGGATGATAGGAGTAGGGGGTATTTCAACCTATTGATTCATGAAAAAATCTTATTCCACTTCTTTTGCGTTTGTTTTTGTTATGGGCTTTGCCTGTGCTTGGTATTTGGGGAACCCATCGTTGTTGCCGCTACAGCAAGTCCATGCGCAAACTTCTCAGCAAACGGTTGAGCAGCAGTTTGCACAAATGTCTGCTGATTTTGACCGTATTCTATCTCGCGGTGAGAATGTCGGGGTGGTGGGAAATACCAATGTTGCGGTTTTTAGTCAGCGCTCAGGGAAGTGGATAACGGCTCGGTTGGCGGGGGGCTTCCGGATTGTGGAATCGGATGGCAACTTCTGTGCTTTGGGCAATGCCTCGGCGGCGGTTTGGAGTGAGAAAAGTCAAAAGTGGACTTACCAGAATCTTGGTGGTGCACGAGATGTGGTGAGCTCCCAAGGAAACTTTTGTGTGATTGGTAGTGGCTCGGCAGCGGTGTGGGATGATTCGAAGCAGTCGTGGGATCAGGAGAATTTGCGTGGTGGTCGTGGGCTGACGGTGTCGCAGGGGAATTTTTGTGCGATGGGTGAGAGCAAGGTGCTAGCTTGGAGTAAAAAACGCAAAGCTTGGATAAGCCAAGCGGTGCCTGGTGCGGTGCAGATGGCGGGATCTGGGGGGTGATGTATTCGCTGTCTTTGGTAGTGCTACTTTTTATCTTCTTTGAACAAGTCAGCGTATTTTTCCAGACCTTCTTCTTTGAACTTTTCTACAGGCACAAAACGCAGTGATGCGGAGTTGATGCAGTAGCGTAAGCCAGTGGGTTGTGGTCCATCGTCGAAGAGGTGGCCTAGGTGGGTGTTGCCAGTTTTGGATCGCACTTCGGTGCGGGTCATACCGTGACTTGTATCGACCACTTCGAGCACTTCTTCTTTGTCGAGGGGAGCAAAAAAGCTGGGCCAACCGGTGCCTGACTTGAATTTAGATTTAGAGGCAAAAAGAGGTTTTCCGGAGACGACATCAACATAGATGCCGGGTTTTTTGTTACTCCAGTATTCGTTTGAATAGGCAGGTTCGGTGCCATTTTCTACAGCAACTTTGTATTGCAGTGGCGTGAGTTTTTTGCGTAGCTCTTCTTTACTCGGGATGGTGGAGCTTTGTGCTGGAGCTTCTTCTTTAGGGGTGATTTTTTCGCTGTTGATTTTTTCAGGCATGGGAGCTTGCGAGGAGGAGCCTTTCATTTGAGAGGAAGAGCCTTTTGGGAGGGTGGCAGATTCTTCGGTGGAGGGTGCGTCTTTTTGTTCGCAGGAAACAAAGAGCAGTAGGCTGCTGACAGCTAGGGTGGTTACGAGGATAGATTTCATGAGTTTAGGATAGTGTGTGTTTTGGGTAATAAAGGGCAGATGGCTAAAATTTCAAAGGCTGATTTGTTATCATTGAAGGGTGATAGAGGCTTGTATTTGTTGGGGCGATTGTTTATTGAAGTGACTATGCTTATGAAGACTAAAAGCTGCTTGTGGGGTCTATCCGTTTTATTGGTGTTGAGTTCCTGCTCATCGGGGGGCTATCATGGCTATAAAATGGGGTCGTATAAAATCCGTGGTAGGCATTATCAACCGATGTCGGTGGAGGCGGCGCTGCACCATTCTGAGGTGGGGATGGCGTCTTGGTATGATGAGCGGCGGTGGTTTGGTTTGTCGCGTGGCACGACGGCTTTGGGGGAGAGGTTCCGTCCTCACACCAAAGCGGGAGCACATACGACCTTGCCCTTGCCATGTCGGGTGAAGGTGACCAATTTGCAAAATGGACGTTCGACGGTCATTCGTCTGAATGATCGTGGGCCGTTTGTCGATGGCCGGATTCTAGATGTGACACCGAAGGTGGCGAAGCGTTTGGGGTTCAAACATCAGGGACTGACCAAAGTGAGGGTCGAGGTGGTATCGGTTGGGGATGGCAAACACAAGCGCAAACGGAGGCGTTGAAGTACGGCAGTGGTTTAAACGGGTGGCAATTTCAGTGGTGGGTGCGCGGCTTTGGCGCGTATCCAGTTAATACTGTGTAGCACTTTAGGGATACGGATGATGCGCAGCTCTATTTTTTGTTTGCCGGGAAAGTTCATCAGCATGATACCAAGTAGGATGGTGATGATGCCTTGTCCAGGTAGTGCAAGCATGGCGATTCCTGCTAAGACGAGTAGTAGTCCAAGTAGGTTCTTGATGATGAGGGTGAACCAGCGCACGACGGGGTGTTGTCGTCGGAAGCTGTCAATGGGAGGCTTTTTTTGGTAGAGGAAATAGTCCTCATTCATGCGAATGGCGATCAGCGGCACGATAGTCAAACCAATCAGAAAGGTGGCGAGGGACGCCCAGCCCAACCATGTGAGTAAGGTCTGGTGTTCATGTAGCCACTCTTTACTGCTTGGAATGAAGGCAGCTATGATGCAAGCGATCTTCACTCACTCTTTGCTGAAGGCTTGGTAATGCTCTGCGACTTTGCCTTGTTTTTCATCCCCTAGATGAAAATAGAAGCGGTAGCGGAGGGTCAAAGTTTTGCCCTCTTCTAAGGTGTAGTTGCCTGCGCTTGGGTTATCTTTGAGGTCTTCGAAGTGATGTTTACCAAAAGGATTGGCAGAGATCAGACCGTAGCTACGTGCGTGCCACCAGGTGGGGTGACGCAGGTTGGAGGGGTGATCAAAGATGGCAACGCCGACGGCTTTGCCGTCAACGGGACCTGTCATATCGACCCATTTGGCGCGTTTGCCCCAGGTGGGTTTGTCTCGCACGCCTTCGCTATTGAGGATGTGCCCTTCGGCTTTGATGGGGTTTTCGACATCTTTTCTTTGCTCATCGACACGCATGGAGGGGTGCAGGCGGATCGCCATGCAGCCGTCTTTGTTGTCACCGAAGATGACTTTGCCGTGGTCGGCTTTGAAGGTGATGGTGAAATCGAGTATTCTCGCATCGGTCTGGGGATCGCGTTTGTAGATGGTGATGGTGCGTTCATCGGTCATGATGATTTTGCCATCGGGAGCGAGGTAGTTGTTTTCGCTGGTGAAACTGCCAGAGTCTTTGCCACTTTTGATGGAGGTGAATTTTTGGTGAACCGTTTTGCCGAGCGGTTGTTTGCCTTTGGTGGCTTTGACTGCCCAGAAGTCCACGCCGTTGATGTCGTGGTGTCCAAACCAGAGTGAGCGATGGTGGGGGTGATCGCTGCTTTCGCCAATGCGTTTTTTCATCGGGTAATCGCGGGTCATTTCGACTTCACCTGGTCCTAGCACAGGGTAGAAGATTGGGAAAAAATCGGATTTGCCGCTGTTGTAGAGGTATTCGGTGAACAGTTTGCCGTCGAGCTCGATGCGTAATTTTCCGTCACCGTCGGTGATTTTCACTCCAGTGTCGGCGGCTTTGGCGGGGGTGTTGGAGAATAAAAGTAAAGCGGCTGAAGCTAGGGCAAGCGTAGTTTTGATCAAAGGGCTGGGTTTTTTCATATGGAGTAAAGAAGACGGGTATAGAGAAGTGTAAAGCAAATAAAAAAATTGCCAGGCGGGCGATAACAGCGCTGATCAAGGGGTGACGGTGTATTCTTTGATCGCGGTGGAGTTGGGCAGAAAGGTGATGTGATTGAAGACAATCGGGGCGGACGGATCAACTTTGGGCGGTCCGTCTTCTGGGGTCATACTGAATTGAAAAGCGGGACTGGCGACACCTGAGTAGAGAATGCCTTCGCGGTAGAGTTGGATGCTGCGGTGGGTGTGTCCAAAGAAGATGCCGCGGATTCGGTAGCGGTCGGGGCTGGAGTCTTTTAAGATTTTGTGCAGCTCGGGGCCATTGGTGAGGATGAGCTTTTCATCCATCCAGATCGATCCCATGCGGAAAGGGGGGAAATGTAAAAAGATGGCATAAGGCTTGTCGTGACTGGCAATATCCTCACGCAGCGCGTCGAGCTGATTTTGCGGGATTTCGCCATGCGGACCTTGGTCTTCTGGTAACTTGGCGTCTAGGGAATAAAAGCGCAGGTGTCCCATGTCCCAGTGATAGGCGTGGCGGTCGGCATCGTCCACTAGCGGGGTATGAGGAGCTATCGGTAGATGCTGCTTGATCATTTGGGCATCATCATGATTGCCGGTGGCAAAATAGAGAGGTGCTTTGAGGGAACTGAAGGCTTCAGTGGCTAGATGGTAAGCTTCGACAAGAGGTTCGTTGGTGACATCGCCAGTGTGCACGATGAGATCGGGTTCGAAATCGAGGGAGTGAACGGCGTCGATGAGTTGCAGGGTGCGCTTGTAGGGATTGACTCCACACACAGAGAACTCTGGCGTTTCGCCGAGGTGGGTATCAGAGAAATGGATGACGTGTAACATGGTGTTGTTTTCCATTTTTTTAGGGGAGCTTTTGTTCCGTCATCCACTGGTAGAGCTTTTCATTGTTGTAAGTTTCTGTCCAACAGTTATGCCCAGCTTCGGGGTAAATGGTGAACTTGACTTGCTTGCTACCATTTTTTTTCAAAGCATCGACCATACGTTGAGATTCTCCGATATCGACCGCGCCATCTTTGGCTCCGTGGAAGACCCAGATGGGGGTGTTTTTGATTAGCCGGGTGAGGTAGGGGGTGCCGCCGCCGCAGAGTGGAACGAGTGCGGCGAATTTATTGGGGTAGCGAGTGGCGAGATTCCAAGTGCCGTATCCGCCCATGCTAAGCCCGGTGAGGATGATACGCTTGGGATCTACCTGATAGCGTTTTTCTGCATCTTCGATCAGTTCGATCAGAGGTTGGTCTGACCAAGTGGAGTTTTTGGGGCATTGTGGTGAAATCAAAATGAAGGGGAAATTCTTCCCTTTTTCAACCAACATGGGTGGCCCGTGGGTTTTTACACGACTGATGTCACTGCCGCGCTCACCTGAGCCATGGAGGAATACGACCAGAGGCCATTTTTTTGCAGGGTCTTTGTCGTAACCTTCGGGTAGCGAGAGCAAATATTCTAGCCGGTCGGTGCCAGTTCGGGCTTTTTCGAAGGTGACGCTTTGCTGATCGGCTTTGGCAGGTAGGCAAGTGAGCAGGGGAAGGGAAAGCGCGAGGGCTAGTGTGGCTAGGGATGAGGGAAAGGTCATGACGTAAAACTTATCATGGCTCTCGGACTTGGACAACGAGGAATTTGGCAGACGGTGGATTTGCTCTACGGCCCCAATGGCACTTAGTTAAGCTACTCCGTCGCCTCCCACACTATACGATGAAAATATTTTAACCACTGATAGGCACTGATAAACACTGATATGTGATGTTTTTACAACTCAATCTTTCTTTTTTTATCAGTGCAAATTTGACTGCGTCTGTCTTCGCTTCGCTACGGCTGTGAAATTTGACTCCGTCTATCTACACTGCGTTCCGGTTGTGGTTCGATTCTTCAATTTTAAAAATGTCGTGCAGAACAATTTTTCATGTGAGGCGCTAAGCTTGGTAAACGATTTACCAAAAGACACGAGAAGACCCCTTAACTAAGTGACATTACTCTAAGGTCACTTGTTTCTAAACGGGAAAAAAAAGGGCAGGCTGAGGGAGCCTGCCCTGATGGCTGATTTCCTGCGTGCTTTTACGCCACTTGGTCGATAGGTTTGAAAAAACGGGCTTCGACTTGTTTGAGGGAGAGCTTGGTGAGGTCTGAGCCTTGAGTATCCACCAGTATTTTTTTTGAAGTGGGGTGCAAGGCCTCTTTCAGGCGTGGCAGAATAGCGCTTGGGGCGGCTAGGATCCAGCGGGCGGGAGAGCGTTTGGCGAGCACGGCATCGATACGTGAGGCTAGCTCTTTGATTAGGCGGCGTTCGTCTTCGGTTTTCAGGTTGTGAGCTTCGCCATGTGACATGCCGCAACCGCGCGCTGCACCTGCGCCACCTCCTTGGGCAAATCTGCCGGCTTGGTCGGTGACTTGCTCGCTGATCGGAGTAGGGGTGTGAGTGAGCGGGGCGAGCTTGATTTCTTTGAGGTCATACTCTCTGCCAACGCCAGGTTCTGCGGCTTGAGGTTGAAACGCTCTAAGGTGGCCAAGGTCGGCAAGTACGATGAAGGTGTTTTTCATGGGTTTTTGTATTTAGTATTATAGTTATGGGTTGTTTTTATGATTGAGTCGTTATCGGACTCGCGAAGAAAGGGGCTGGAGCGCGCTTGCTTTGAAGCGGAGAAGGGAGTGGGCGTTTCGTGGGAAGATTGGCATAGCTCAACAGTTCAAGCATATTGAATAATTTTTGGAACTCTGTCGATGTTTTTTTGAGATAAAATTGAGGTAGACTCTAAGGTGTGAGTCAAAATGACGCGATATTCTGGCACACGGTTACGTTGGGGTGGTGACACAATGTCTCTATTTTTGTCATTTTGTAGATATCGTATATTTACAATTTGTTTATTATAAGGGTGTTATGTGAATATTACTCTATGGCACGTCTTATGCGATAAAGAATACTGTAACAGGGCTCATTAAAAATCATGAGTGCCGAATATTCATCCATAACACGTAGATAAAAATGAAATTAATAAGATATTCTCAACCCTTGGTGAACCAATTTGGAGGTTTAGAGCGTTTGTTTCGTGATCCGTTTGAGGGCTTGGGTTCTCTTGGGCGCTTACTGGATTTGAGAGAGCGATTGGAGGGCAAGCTGGAGGCTCCTTTGGAGGCTGGGCTGTACGAAGATGATGAGCATTATTATGCTCGAGTAGAGTTGCCTGGCTTCAAGAAGAGTGAAGTGAAGGTGGAGCTCAATGACGGCACGTTGCTGGTGGAATGCGAGCGGAAGGTGGTCGCAGAAGACGGAGTGGAAAGATCGGGAGTGGTGTTTCGTCGGGCGATGAGTGTGCCTGAAGGAATCCAAGCGGACAAGGTGGGGGCTAAGCTTGAAGACGGGGTGTTGACGATCACTTTGCCGAAGGCTGAGGAACGCAAGGCTCGCGAGATCAAAGTAAAATAGAGTTGTAGAAAATAGATAAAATCAAAGAAAGGAAATCATTATGAGTGAAAATTCAAATGTGAAAACAGAAGAGAAAAGGGCGGTGGCGAGAGCAGTGCCCGAAAGAGGTCGTGTGCGATATTTACAGCCTTACCATAAAGCGAAGAAGCTTGACGATGCAGACGCCTATGAGGTGGCGGTGGTCTTGCCGGGGGTGAATAAAAAAGGGCTTGAGGTGAGTGTGGAAGATGGCGAGCTGACGGTCATAGGTGGGCGTGCTGACGCTTTGCCTGAGGGCTGGCGTCCAGTGTCGGGTAGTGTTGATGAGCAGAGTTGCTCTGACTACCGTTTGCTCCTGACCTTGAACGTGGATATCGACAGTGAGCGCATATCAGCCAAGTTGGAAGATGGTATTTTGACGCTGCGATTGCCCGTCAGTGAGGCGTCCAAGCCTAGAAGGGTGGCGGTGGAGTAGTTTTGGGGAGACTTCCCTTCCGAGGGAAGGCGGCCATCGATGAAGACGAGCACGGGAGAGTTCGTCGGAATCGGTGGCCGTTCTTTTTTTGGGCTTCTTATTTAACCGAGAGAGCTTCGGCGGTGGCTGTTTTGGCGGGATCGATGCCGAGCAGTTTGCAAACGGTGGGGTGCATTTGCAGGCTGCTGATGGTTCCTAAGTCGCCTGTGGCGGGCGATCCGTTGGGGAAGCCCCAGAGGATGCTTTGCCCGTTCATGCGAGAGGAGTCTTCAACGGGATAGCCCCACGAGCCAAATAGATTGGGGCCAGCGGAGGGTTCGAATACGGGTTCGCCGTCTTCTGATTTGGCCTCGGTGAAAGCAAAGCCACTTTTGGCGACGAGGATGCGGTCGCCGATGCGATCAGCTGCGTTGAATTTCCATTCAGCGGGTAGGTCTTCTTTTTTGTAGGAGCGCCAGAAGATTTTTGATTTGAGGTCAAGGTCGAAGGCTGCAAAAAATTTATTTTTAGCAGCGTCGCTCTCGGGCAAGTCTTTGAAATAGATGTGGGCGATGGCTTCGTTGACCAAGTAGTCCGCGCGTTTGTTCATGATTTCTCCCATCAGTGCGGGAAGGTTGATGTTTTTCTGCAATTCTGCCATGCCATGATCGGTGGTGATGAGCAGCACGAGGTTGTCGCCAGGATTGCTGAGGGTTTTCCATTTTTCTTGTAGCTGTCCAAAAAAGGTCTCCAGAGTTTTGTCGAGTTTGGTGACGGCGGTGATCGTTTCTTCTGCGCGTGGTCCGAATTGGTGTCCTGCGTCGTTGATGGAGTTCAGCCGCGCCATGACGAGACGGATTTTTTTCTCATCTTTGTCAGCAGTCCAGACTTCCATGATTTTGTCGAGACGTTGCTGATCAGTGAGCTTGGCGTCGTAGTCGGTGAGGAAGTGGGCGGCACTATTCTCGCCGCTTTGGTTTTGCGATAGCGGCCAATCGTGCACGATGGTTCGTTTGCCTTGGCGGGTGGCGGTGACCCAGATGGGTTCTGCCAATAGCAGGCTAGCATCGGTGGGGTCTTTGAGCGTTTCGCCGTCTTTGCGGAAGGTATTGGCAGGGATGCCGTGCTTCTCGACGGGAGCGCCCGTGGCGAGAGTGGCGTGACTGGGGTAGGTCAGGCAGGGAAACATAGGCTTGAGTTTTTTGCTCTCAGCGCCTTCGCCGATGATTTTGTCAAAAAACGGGCTGTCGGCTTTTTTCACATAGTCGGTGCGGAATCCAGGGATGCTGAGCCAGAACACGGTGTTGACGTTGGATGCTTCGACGGGTTTGTCGGGCATCGGTTCGTCTTTGACTTCTTTAGCCATGGACTTTTTCCGCTGCAGGTCGGTGAATTCCGCCAAGGTGCGGTCGCCTTCTAGTCCGTTGCGTTGGAAGGTGATGCCATCGCTGCCGCTCCAGATGAACATAAGCAATATGCTGGATAGCAAGACGATGAATAGAGTGATTAAAGAGCTGCCTAGAGACTTGAACATGATGGCGACAAAATAACACCGATCTGCACGAGCTTTCAATCCTTATCATGCAAAAAATGAGGGCTATTTGACTTGGCGTGTTTTTAATACTGCGCGAGTGACTCGCATCACGTTTCCAGCAAGGATTTTCTGAATGTCTTGGTCGGAGTAGCCACGCTGCACCATGCCGACGGTGAACAGCGGCCAGTTGGTCCATGCCATCGTTTGCGAAGCTTGGGGATTGGAGCCGAGCGAGCCTTTTGGCCAGAGGCTGCGCCAGGGTTGGCTGGTGCGTGGTCCTGCTCCAGCTATTTTGTTTTGGGCTTTGCTGTTGCGCGAGACGTAGGCGACGTCGGTTCCGATGGTGACGTGATCAGCACCAAATTTCTTTTTGACGTAGTCGATGTGGTTGAGCATGGCGCTGATATCGCCGTCTTGTTTGGCGTTGAGGAAAGAGGGGATGCAGCAGATGCCGACGTAACCACCGGTATCGGCGATGGCTTTGATGACGGCGTCGGGTTTGCTGCGGATGTGCTCGTTGAGGCTTTTGCAGGTGGTGTGGCTGGCGACCATCGGTTGCTCTGAGATTTGTGCGGTTTCGAGACTGGTTTGCCAACCGGAGTGGGCGACGTCGGCGATCACTCCGATGCGGTTGAGCTCTCGCACTGCCGCGCGACCGAAATCGCTGAGCCCGCCGTTGGCTGGTTCTGCACAACCGTCGCCGATCATGTTGCGACGGTTGTAGGTGATGTGCATCATGCGGATGCCGAGATTGAAAAAGACCCGGATGTAGCGCAGTTCGTCCGGCACGCTGATCCATGCTTGGCTGATGGGAACGCCGTTGCCGGTGAAATAAAGGCTGCGTTTGCCAGCTTTCCAAGCGGCTTCGATATCGTCGGGGGTGGCGGCTTTGACGATGAAGTCTTTCATCATATCGGTGAGATTCTGAGATCAGGGTAATTTACTCACATTGTTATTAGAAATGCAAAAATTGTTGAAAGTTTTTGCTGAGCTATACGTATTGAGATGTATCGGTAGAAATGTAAGCTCGATGGTATAAATTTAGGAATGATGGACAATAAAGAAGTAACGACAGATTTTGAGACTCGGCGTCCGCGTCAGAGTAGTGCGCCACTCATCGTAACGGTGATTTTACTAGTGGCTGCATTGTGCAGTGCTGGGGCATTGGGCTATTTTTGGACGCAGGAAAAAGCAAAGATCGCGGACTTGCAGCAGCAACTGGAGGTGCAGGTCGCGGAGGTGACTGAGTTGCAGCAACAGAAAGCGGATCTGGGCACGGCTCTGGATGAGCAGCGCAATGAGATCGACCGGATCAAAAAAGAGTGGTCGGATCAGGTCGCCAAGCTCAAAAAAGAGCAGCAAAAGCGGATGGAGAGAACGTATGCGAAGATGAATGGCATCGTCTATGACAGTCGTAAGACGCTGGAGTATATCAGCGTTCTTGAGGACAAGCTAAAAGCGGGGGAATCGCTGGACGAAAAAGAGGCGAAGGACCTTGATGCGATCATCAGTGGGCTGGTGGTGCTGCACGAGCAGTATAAAAAACCGATCCATGAGTTCAGCGAGCTGGAGGCATTTTTGTCGGAGCAGTTGCAGCTACAAGGAGCGGTGCCACCGAACCGCAAGTTGTCGTTTTTCAAACGCATTTTCAGCAAAGATTATCGCAAAGCGGAGGAGAGTTTCATCCGCGATCAAGGGCGCCGCGAAGCTTTTGAAACGGCTCGCAACAAGGTGGTGCAAGCCTATTCGCGAGCACAGGCGGCGATGGATAAGGTGTCGCTCAACTCAGGGAAGTACTTAGATCAGTTGCAACAGATCGTGGGATCGAATAAAGCGGCGGCTTCTGAAGTGGCTGAGTTTTTTGAGAAATCTAAGGAGATCCTCAAAATCCACGACAAGATCATGAGCATCGAGCCTGAAAAGGATGTCAAGGCTGTGAAACCTTGAGTGGCGTGAGGTCGAGCCGTATTCTAAACTTGGTCGTTGCCTTGTTCTTCGTGTAGTTCTGGATGCGCTCCAGGCAGCTCGCGGGCATTGTCGGCGAAGCGATCAAAACGACTGGAGAGGATAAGCAGGGTTGGAGCCCATAGCCCTACAAAAATGCCAAATCGTTCGGCGTGGGCGCTTTGATCGACGTCGTCTCCGGCGATGAACCACCAAGTGCCGATGGAGAGCAGGATCGATAAAATGCCGAGTTGAAAAAAGATGGCGCTGAGGATTTTGCAGGTTTTTTTGTTCATGTGAGTGGGTGTTGAATGGGTTGAAGGATTTGCAGGCAGCGCCGCAAAATGCACAACTTGTAGTGATCCTGCAATCTTATTCAGTGATTTTTTCGAAATCAGGGAGCTGGGATTCTCAAAACGCGGTCATTCCAACTGTCGGCGATGTAGAGCCAGTGTTTGTGAATGGTGACTCCGTGCGGGCGTTTGAGCTGAGTGTCGCGACCGAGGATCGTTTGCAGGGTTTCAGCTTTGGGATCGTAGAGACGAATGAGATGGTTCTCGGCATCGGCGATGATGACTCGATCTTGGTCGTCGATGCAGAGATGTTTGGGACCGTTCAGTCCAGCTTGCAGTGCGGGGCCGTCTTTGGCGTGAGCTTTGCCTGTGCCAGCTACAGTGGTGATCTTGCCCGTTAGGTCAACTTTGCGCAGGGCGTGACCGCTGCGTTCTAGGATGTAGAGATTGCCCTGAGAATCCATTGCGCAGCCACGGGGATCGACCAGTGGCGATTGAGTCGCTTTGGCTCCATCTTTAGGGATGCCTTTTTCACCGTTGCCGGCGATGGTTTTGATCTGTCCGTTTTTCAAATCGATCGCGCGGATGCGGCGGTTATGGATGTCGGAGATCAGCAGGGTGTCGCCGTTTTTGCTGAGTGAGATGGAGATAGGATCACTCAAGAGCGCGGCGGATGCCAGACCTCCGTCGCCGCTGAAGCCCGCTTCGCCAGAGCCGGCGATGGTGGTGATGATGCCGCTTTTGAGGTCGATCTTGCGGATGACGTTGTTGCGAGTATCGGAGATGTAGAGTTGGTCGTCCTCGGTGCAGACGGCGTTGTGCATGCCGTTGAAGACTGCGTCACGAGCAGCACCGCCGTCGCCGGCGTAACCTTTTTCTGGTTTACCAGAATAGTAAGTGAGATTTCCATCTTGACCGATGCGAAAGATGCGTCCACCGAGGTACTCGACGATGTAGGTGTTTTCTTTGGAATCGAAGGTGATACCGAAAGGGTTTTTCAATCCGTCGGAGGCTTGGGCGATGATTTCTACTTTGGCGTCGGCTTGGGCTTGGCGGAGAGTGGGGGACGCTAGCCATGAAAGGGTGAGCAGTAGGGCGAAGGGGTAGGTGTGGATCTTCATGGTTGGAAATAAATAAATTGTAACATTGCCTTCTAGCTGTTTAAAGCTCAGACTGTGGTAAATTCTATTGATAGGATGATCGTCAAAACTTCACTTTCGCTGCTAATCATTTTTTTCTCAATCTCTTTTTGTGGAGCTGAGCCGGAGGCGAAGGTTGCGAGTGTAGATTTTTGAGAATTGCAGCCCTTGTTGTTAGACTTGGCTTTTGCTGATGAAAAAATGACCGATCAGGCGGAGATTTTATTAGCAGCTTTTCGCAAAGCTTTGCCGGAGGCGGATTTGGGGATTTGTTTGACCACTCCGCCTAACGGTCGAGAGTCGGCGTTCACGGCTAACTATAAAGGGAGATACACTCGCAAAGGATGGCGCAGCATACAATACCGACTGGTGGTGCATCAGTTGAAGCACTTCGGTGGACGAGAAAAAGAGCATATCTATATCGTGCCAACGGCTTTTGATTTGGATGTGATGACGGGTATCCAACGATCAATGGGGTGCATCCTAATGAGAGTGGTTATGCGCGTATCGGCACGAGTATTTACGCTTGGCTGAAGTGGCGCATGGCACAGCCATGAGGCCGTTAAGAGTTTCAAGGAAGTATTATGTTAGAAGCTAAAAGTAGATTAGAGGATTTCCCTTCTTTGGCGGGGAAGGTGTATTTGAATTCGGCTGCCGAGAGTATCCCACCGCGTGCGGTGCACGATGCCTTGCAACTGTATTGGCAGTACAAGTCTTTGGGCATGGATGTGACGCAGGCTTTTGGGCGAGTCGAGTTGGATTGTCTGGATGCGGATTGCATCATTTCTAGTACGCATAAGTGGATCTTAGGCACTCATGGAGGCTGTGTGGTGGCGATGCCGGAAGCCAAAGCTGATCGTCTGACGACTCATGCAGGTGGGTGGTTTCACCTTGATAATGCTTTTGATGCGGATCGTTTTGAGCAGGCAGATGTCAAAAGTGGAGCGACGAGTTTTTCTGTAGGTATGCCTAATTTTCCAGCGATCTACGCTTTGCGTGCAGGCATGGATTACATTCAATCGGTGGGGGTGGCACAGATTGCAAGTCATGCCGATCCGCTGGTATTGCAGATTTATCAGGGTTTAGCTGAGTTAGGGATCGAACCGATGGCGGCGTTGAATGAGGATTGTATGTCGGGTATATTGGCGTTCACCGATGATAGAGTGGAGCAGGTGAATGAGGTTTTGCTGAAAGATAACATTCATGTCATGCATCACGCGGGCAGGATTCGAATCGCGGTGCATGGTTACAATACGCAAGAGGATGTGGATCAGTTGTTGATGGGACTGCGAACTGCGATGGCTTAGGTGGTTGGATCGTTATTCGAGTGGTTCGACTTGTGTCCAGTCTTCGCATTTCAACTTGGGGATGCGTTGGAATTCTTTCAGGTTGTTGGTGACTAAAGTTGCTTTTGCGGCGCGGGCGGTGGCTGCAATCAGCAGGTCGTTGGGACCTATGCAGAGGCCTTGGCGTTCGAGTGTGTTGCGAATATCGGCATAGTGCTCGGCGGCTTCGGCGTCGAATGGAAGGTGTTGGTAGGGGGCTAAAAATCGACTGACGGCTGAGAGGTTCTTTTTTATTTGTTGGCTTTTCAAACACCCGTGCAACAATTCGGCTCGCACGATCTCAGGCACCACGATGTTTGATGGCTCAAGTTGGCGGAAGCGTTCGATCACAGAAGGTGGGGCGTTTTGTCTCAGGGACATCACTACGATGTTGGTGTCTAAAGCCCAGAGCATAAATTTTCACGTGGAGTGTCTAAAGACGGGTGAAGTTCTTCTGCTATGCAAAAGCTTGGGTCATCCACTGAGCCGAACAGTTCGAAGTAGTTTTCTGGCCATTGCCCGACACCAGCGGCTTTGGCTAGCTGCTCTCTCGCCCAGCGGGAAAGGCTTTTGTTTTGCTGCTGAGCAGCTGCACGCACTTTTTTTTCGGTATCGGGATCTAAGTAAATCGTCATCTGTGACATATCCGAAATATAGGTTCTATTTTATATAAGTGCAAGTATATGTGGATTTCGAGTTGAAACAGAGCCAGATTTTCATAAAAGCTTTGCTACTGGAAATTCCGAACACCGGACACGTTCTGGAAAAATGTTATTAGAATGGAGTGGGTTAAATCTGAGGGTAAAATTAAAAGCGATACCAAAACGAGAAACACGGATTGCCAATCCATGCCACATGCTGAGGTTAAGGGGCAAAAGTCTTAATGTGCTGTGAACGGCAGCTCAAAGTGGTATCAGAATAAGGTCGTTCCATGTTGGGTGTTCTGATATTGTGATCGCTGATCTTAAATTACCAGATTACTTTCCCTATTACCGAGGAGAAGGGGATACAGCCGTAGCTCCGGCTGTCGTAGGAGTGGTCGCGGTTGTCGCCGACAAGAAATAATTCATTTTTGCCAACTGTCAAGATGACGGGGGGGCTTGCGGGTTTTGTGCGATTACTTTCGTAGGCGACTTCATATTTGCTGCCGCGATTAAATTCCAGAAAGATGGTGAGTTTTCCTTCACGTCGGATTTCAGTGAGGAGAAGCTCTGTGTTGTTCACTTTTAATTTTCCTGAGGGGAGTTGGGAAAAGGTGTCGCCTGGCAGACCGACAACTCTAGATATGATGAATGAGCTGCGATTGTTATTCACCTGTTTGAACACTATGACATCACCTTTTTTTATTTGGGAGACGGAGTCGTAAGGTTGCCGCAGCGCAATGGCGCGGGTATTGGCAGGTTTGCTCGGGTGCATTCCATTGGTGGGGATGACATAGGGTTGCAGATAGAAAATCCGGGCGATGATAATAGCAGCAAGAAGTAATACAGAGACGATAAAAACAAGGGCTCCCCCAATGACCAGGGCGATGGTTGTTTTTTTCTGCATAGAGACTTTGGGGCTCATTTTTGTGGGGAAAGCTCCGCGATAGCTGCGCGGATGTCGGTGCCGCTGCTTTGCTGGAAAATGTGCAGGTCGAACTCGGATGCTACGGCTAAGAGGTGGTCAAAGATATCTGCTTGGATGCTTTCGTAAGCTATCCAGTCGGTGGTGGTGGTGAAGCAGTAGATTTCGATGGGTAGGCCTTCTGCGTTGGGGGAGAGTTGGCGCACCAGCAGGGTCATGCTGTGCTGGTGGATATCGGGATGATTTTTCAGGTAGGCTTCGATGTAGGCACGGAAGGTGCCGACATTGGTCAGGCGGCGTCCGTTGACACGGTTCTGATGTCTGGACGCGGCGTGTTGTTGGTTCCACTCGGCTATTTCGCTTTCTTTTTTTTCCAAATAATCGCCGATGTGCTCGATCTCACGAAAACGTTCGAGCATGGCGGGATCGGCGAGGCGGATGGTATTGATGTCGATGAGCAGGCTGCGCTTGATACGCCGTCCACCGCTATCGGTCATGCCTTGCCAGTTCTTGAATGGTTGGCTGATGAGCGTGTAAGTCGGCAGGGTGGTGACGGTATTGTCGAAGTTGCGGACTTTCACTACGGTGAGCCCGATTTCTTCAACGGTGCCGTCAGCTCCATGGCTGGGCATTTCGAGCCAGTTGCCAGGGGTGAGCATTTTGTTGGAGGCGATTTGGATGCCGGCGACAAAACCGAGGATCACGTCTTTGAAGACTAACATCAGAACCGAGGCGAACATGCCTAATCCACCGAGTAAGAGCAGTGGAGGTTTGCCAATCAGGATGGCGATGATGAGGACGATGGCTACGATGGCGGTGAACAGCTTGATCACTTGGATGAAGGTGCCGACGATGAAGCGCTGGGATGATCGTCGTCGCCGGTAGTAAGTGTTCATCACATTGAGCAACGAATCGATGGTGAGATACCCTACGATCACCATGTAGATCAGGGCTGCGCTCAAAACGATAGCAATCAGGATGGGCGAGTCTTTGAAAAGTCCCGGAGTGATCAGGTAGATGAAGAGCGCGGGAAAAAAATGGGTGCTCCAGCGGAAGACTCCGTGACCAAATAACAGGTCGTCCCAGGAGAATTTGGTGCGCTTGGTCACGAGATGCATCCAGCGCAGCAGTAAGGGGCGGACGATGAAGTAGAGCAGCGAGGAGCAAAGCACTAGCCCCATGCCTAGAATCAGTAGCGCGCTGGGTTTTTCGAGTTCTTGTGCGACCCACGATTGGGAGTGCAGCCATTGGCTCAAGTGATCACTGAGGGCTGAGGCTTGCTCATTGACGGCGGCGACTCCTTGTGCGGGAGCTGGGTTGGTGTTTTCCGACATGTTAAGAAGTTAATCTTGAGAGTATCCGTTGGGGTGGCTTTTGTGCCAATCCCAGGCGCTTTGGATGATGGCTTCGAGAGTCGGGTAATCGGGTTGCCAGCCGAGCTCCTCGCGGATTTTGCTGCTGTCGGCGACGAGGGTGGCAGGGTCGCCAGCACGGCGGGCGACGGTTTCTGCTGGGATGGGATGTCCGGTGATCTCCCTGGCGGTGTCGATTACTTGTTTGACGCTGAATCCAGCGCCGTTGCCAAGATTGTAGTGGCAGCATTCTTGGTGTTCGAGCGATTCCAGTGCGAGCAGGTGGGCTTTGGCGAGATCTGCGATGTGGATGTAGTCGCGCACACAGGAGCCGTCGGGGGTATCGTAGTCATCACCAAATATCTTCAGCGAGTCGCGTTGACCGAGGGCGACCTGTAGCACCAGCGGGATGAGATGAGATTCTGGCGTGTGGTCTTCGCCGCGCTCTGCAGTGGCACCAGCGGCATTAAAATAACGCAGGCAGGCGTAGCGGAAACCTTTGGTGATACGCAGCCAATGCAGGAAGCGTTCGATGATGAACTTAGATTCGCCGTAGGGGCTGCCTGGCACTAGACGTTCCTGTTCGTTGATGGGGGTGGTCTCTGGTTCGTCGAAGAGATTGGCGGTGGAGGAGAGGATGAAACGCTTCACATCATGGGCATCCATCACTTCCAATAAGTTGAGGGCGTTTCTGATATTGTCACCGAGGTAGAGGAAGGGCTGCTCCATCGATTCGCCCACTTGAGTGTGGCTGGCAAAGTGCATGACGGCATCGGGTTGATGCTGTTGGAAACAATCGGTGAGCAAGGCACGGTCGGCGAGGTCTCCTTCGACAAAAGTGGCGTCGGGGTGCACGGCTTCGGTATGCCCCATGTAGAGGCTGTCATAAACGACGGCGTCGTGTCCAGCTTTGATGATGCATTCGGTGGCAATACTGCCAATGTAGCCGGCTCCGCCGGTGACGAGAATTTTCATGGGCGCAGATTAGCTTAGAAATCGTCGCAGCGCAAAGAGTCTTGAATAGGGACGTTGATTCAAGTTTATTTTTCGGGTTTAACGGACATGAGTTCAACGAAGCTACCTCTTGTTGTGTCTCCATCTATCAGAAGTGGACTTCGGCTGGTGGGGCTGGTAAACGGTGAGATGTTGAGTCTTACAGAAAAAGAATACAGCAATCTGCTGAAAAGTGGGCACGCAAATCCATAGGATAACATTATTGTTGAACTTGGTAGAGGGCTGACCTGCAAGTTCAGAATACCAGACTCGTTCTGGGAAAATGTTACTGGAATAAGGTGCGCTAAATTTGAGAGTAAATTTAAAAGCGATGCCGAAACGAGAAAAACGAATTGCCAATTCATTCCACATGCTGATGCTAATACACAAAGCTTTAATGTTCTGCGGGCGCCAGCTCAAAGTGGTATCAGAATAAGGTGACCCCATTTCCGGTGTTCTGAAGTTTTGGAAGGATAATTACTACGTTTGCCGATGATACAGCTTGAGCGCCTCTCATTGATTGCCCTGCAAATTGCGGCGCAACTTGCTGGCGGCTTCGCCATCGTGCACGATCACGTTGGCGAGAGCATTGCCGAAGGTTTTGAAGTCGTGGAATTTCCAGATCAGTTTTTTGTCGCGGTTCACTTCGATGATTTGCGGATTGTCTGGGCCTGCGTGGCAGTTGCCGATGATAAAATTGCCGTTGTCGAGTTCTTGTAGGCAGGTGACCCAGGCGAGAGTGATACCAGGGATGTCTTTTGTTTTAGATGCCAGACGATGGATTGGTCGGGTGCAATTTCGATGATCTTACTCCAACCATCTTGAGTGAGAATATTGCCGTTGTTCAACAGATGCAGGTCGTGCACCGCGCCGATTTTGTGTTGCCAGAGAACCTTGTTGTTGTCGTATGGAGCGTTATTCAGCTTGGAGAATCGATCACTGCACAGTGATTTGGTTTTCGTTGCTGACTATTCAGGGGAAGGATGTCCATGCTACTTTGCTGGAACTGGGGTCCTTTCAGGGCACGGTCATTTTTTTGCGTCAGCCCCACGGCGGTACCGCGGTCTATCACCTTGAACCCCTTGGAGGTATGGCTAGCCAGTTCAAACTGCACCCATTTCCTGCGCCAATTGGAACAGGCGGTGAACTTGTGGCAGTGGGATGTGGGCAATGCTGAACTTTTTGTCTTGCTGGAAGGTGCCAGAAAAGGTGCCCATTTCATTGCCTTCATCTTTCATGCAGATGTTGCCGACACTTGCCCATTGATGACCTTCCAATTCGGAGCCTGCTTTTTTGATTCGTAGAACCAGTAGGCGACTGTTGGTCAGCACGATGCAGGTTTTGGTCCTGCTGAGCAGACCTGATTTTTTCTGCACTGCGATATAATAAATACTCTCATCGGCACCGAGCACGGGGTTGATCTCACGGAAAGCTTGGGCAACAGCGCCTTGGTCTTGTTCGTCATCAATGAAGTGGTTGATCTCTTCGTGAATGTCGAAGACGTCCTCTATCGCTGCCCAGTCTGCCATGCCATCGTAATAAACGAGGTCTTGTCGCTCTAGTGCGCCATTCTGCAACATCGCGAGAATGTCCTCTTGGGTGTAGGGCCCGACTGGGGTCTGTTGACCCAATTTGACTACTGAGAATTGGATCTCGGTCGTGGTTTCGAGGGCGTTGTAGGGATCACTCATGACAAAACGTAGGGAAAAGGTCGATAGAAAGGCTGGAAGAACTGTTTGGTTGGTGTCTAAAAAAGAAAATCTCTTGGTAAGAGTATTTACTTGGTAAATAATGTCGAGAACAAAATAAGGTATTTTACTACGCTTAGTCAGTGGGGAAGTAGTATTATGCCTTAGGCTTACTTGTCAATTCCGGATATTGTTCTAACCACTCTTTGGGCAAACGGCAGGGGCGGCCTTGGGGCATCTGGACTAGGGCTAAAGATTGACGGCTAGTGATCAATAATGCGTGATCGCTGGGACGGGTGATGCGGAATTGGCACCAGAAGCGCACTCGTTCGAAGGATTCGACGTGTGCTTCTACTTGGATCAAATCACCGAGTTTTGCGGGTTTGCGGTAGTCGATCTCGGTGCGAGTCACAACGGGGAAGAGTTGGGTTTTTGTCATTTCTTTGAGGCTCATGCCAAGGCGTTCCGTCAGCCGGGTGCGGGCGGTTTCGATGAATCGCAAATAGGCGATGTTGTGAACCACTCCACCGCAGTCGGTGTCAAAGAACATGATTTCTTCTTCGCTGATGATGTTGATCATAGAGCAAATAAGGGCAGATTAGGGGGAATGAATAGTTTTTTTTCGCGAATTTGAGAGGATGAAAGCTAGGACTTTAGATTTTTTCGGAACGTGGTATGTTTCGCCCATTCATGGCTAGTGTAGAAATAGGAAGTGTAGCAGTGAGGGCAAGGCGATTATTGAGTCGCTCTTGTGGAGGTAGAGTTGTGCTTGGCTGCTGTCTGTTGTTGGTGTGGCAGGGATTGATATTGGCTGGGCTGTCTGCTGAGGTTTTCCAGGACCCTGATTTTGAGGTGAAGGTGTTTGACCAAGATGCGCTTTCTTTGCAGGGGGACGACCGGGTGATGGTGGTCGAGGCTTTGGCTGCTTTGGCTAGCAATTTTCCAAAAAACGGTTTGGTGGATATGGATTTGCGGGAGAAGGCTTTGGCGATTGCTTTGCGGTTGGATCCGCTGAATGCTTCGGCTAGGGCGAGTCGTGCGGCTTTATTGAAGGGGGAAACGCCTGCTAAGACAAAGCTGTTTTCGGAGTTGGCGTCGATCAGTAAGGTTTTGAGTCAGCGAGCTTTGATGATGAAGGAAAAAGGGGAGCCTGAAGATGCTATTCTGGTGCCGTTGCTGTTGGAGTTGGCTTGGGTGATTTACCCTAGTGTGGGTGATGGCAAGGCGGCAAGCTATGCCGCTGCTGTGGCAGCGGCGGCGGCGGGGGATCGCTTGCCGGTTTGGGGAAAGCTGGTGCAGTTGGAGAAATCTCCTAGCAAATCGTCTGTGCGGGCGACTAAGTTATTGTCGAGAGGGCGTGCCTATAACAAAAAGGTAGAGCAGGCGGTGGCGGCTAAGGTGAAACAGAAACAGCAGCAGGTGTTGGCAGCGGAGAAGCAGGCGGCAAAGCAACAGCAGCAGATGATGGCTACTGCGGCGAAAGAGCAGCAGCAGAAAAAAACGAAGCAAGCGGAAAGGGCACTTTTAGCTAAGACGGAAATGAATGTGGTGGCGTGGACGAGGTCGCGAGTTGCTGGCTTGCAATATCATGCGGCTAAAATGAAATTGAATATCCGGGAGGTGACAGAGGCTGATGCGCCTTTGTTTGAGAATAGTAAGGAGAATACTCCAGATGTCATGCGGATGCGTTTCAAGTATATGCCTGCGCCTGAGTCGGTTCCAAGTTGGATGGGGTCGCTATTCAGGGTGGTGCAACCGAGGTTAGAGGGAGTTTGGCCACGAGGCAAGGTGGCTGAGGTGGATTTTGTTTTGATGGGGAATTCAGCGCCCTTGGAACCCAACCAACGGCTGGTCGGGGGAATGGGGGCTGGCACGGCGTTGGCGCTCAATTCCGCTGTGCAAGGTGAGGCTTTGGATCCGCTCTCGATTATCTATGTAAGGATCGCTGCGGATCGAAGCGCAGACGATCCTCCTAACGGAGATCTTAGTGAGGCGATCAAGGTGGGTAAAAAAGGAGGCTTTCGCTTGATGGTGGTGGCGAGTGATGCAGAGAGTAAGATGCTAGATTGGCTGGCGTTGGGTGAGTTGGATCGCTTGATTCATCCACAAATAGTTGCTGTGGATGATTTTGTCGAATTGGTTCAGTTCACGCGTGCTGATCGTGAAGCTCACCTCGAGGAGGCGCTGCAGCTTTTTTCTGAAATTGAAGAGCTGACGAAAAAAATGACTCTGGCGGAGGCGGCAAAAAATGAAGTGGTGCAGCAACGACTGCAAGCGATCATCGAGCAGTTTCCGCAGCATTTGTCTGCGAGGATGTTATTGGCTTATGGCAAGAACTCAGGTGAGATGAAAGTTTCTTTGCAAGGCTCACTGGAAGCTCTCAAGCAGGTTTTGCAGCCGTTGCGTCAGTATTATGATTCGGCACTGGATATAGATGAGCTTGATAAGGAGGCCTTGGAAAAGTTGGCAGATCAAGTGGATGCGAGTTTGAGAGATTTGCGCAATCAGTTGGATGCTGAAGTGAAGGAGTTGATCAACATGAGTGGGGACGTAGCTAAGGCTATGGTTGCTTTTTTGCGCTTGAAAAATAAGACGACTTCAACTGGGCTGCAGAAACGAGAAGGAGTGGAGGAGACGCTGGTTTATTTTAATGAGGAATACAGGCGCTTACAGGATAAGGTGAAGATTCAAAAAGGGGTTACTTCGCCTCGCTAGTGAATGCAGCGGCTGATTTCTAACTAGCGTTGTTATTTTAATAAATCCATAGATTCGCCAATCATCATGAACACTCCTGGCTCGTCGCGCCGTCTTGCTTATCTGTATTCTCGTTATCCTGTGATATCGCAGACTTTTTGTGATTCAGAAATGCTTGCGTTGGAGGCGAGCGGTTTTGATTTGGATATAGCGTCGATCAACCCGCCGCCGAGCACCATTCGCCATGAGCGTTTTGAACAACTCACCGCGGATGTGTTTTATCCAGCTCCTGCCAAGGTGCTACAAGCTTTGCAGAAAGAGCGGCAGCGGGACGGTAGTTGGGATGAGCGCTTCGGGGCGATGATAGCTCGTCACGACGCGGAGTATGGGGAGAGTTTCAAGGCGGCTACGCGGGCGCGTAATGCTTTGTATTTTGCTGAGCTGTTTGCGCGGCGCGGGGTGCAGCATGTGCATGTGCATTTTGCTAATCGAGCGACGCACACAGCATTATTCATCAAACAGTGGGCGGGTATTCCTTTCAGTTTCACGCCTCACGCGCAAGATTTCATGATCGATCTGGGCAGTGATGACCTATTGCGCGAGTTGTGCCGCGAGGCGGAGTTTGTGGTGGCGGTGAGCGATCACAGTCGCGATATTTTGCGCGATACTTGCCCAGAATCAGCGGATAAAATTGAGCGGATTTATAATGGTATCACCATGGTGGATTTTCCCCAGGCGGCGATCTCGCAGGATGGGCCTTTGAAGATTATCACGATTGGTCGTTTGATCGAGTTTAAGGGGTTTCATTATTTGATCGAAGCCTGTGCTAAGTTGAGCGAACGGGGAGTGGATTACGAATGCTGTATCATCGGGGAGGGACCCTGGAGGCAGCAGCTGTTAGATTTGGCGGAGGAATTGGGTGTGAGTGATAAGATAGAATTTGCCGGTGTGCAGACGCAGGAGGAGGTGAAGCGACGGCTGCAGGCGAGTGATGTGTTTGCGCTACCTTGCATCGTGGATAGCAAGGGGGCGTCGGATATTTTGCCTACGGTGATCACTGAGTCGATGGCGTGTTCGCTGCCGATCGTATCGACTCGCTTGGTGGGCGTGCCAGAAATGGTGGATGATGGTGAGACGGGGATTTTGGTGAAATCGGGGGATGCGGATGCTTTTGCAGGAGCCTTGCGGCGTTTGGCGGAGGATCGTGCATTGGCGAGGAAGATGGGTAGGTCAGGTAGGGAGAAGGCTTTGCAGGTGTTCGAGTTGCAGATCACTTCGGGGCAGTTGGCGGAGAAGTTTGACCGAGCGCTTGCTGAAGGCGTGGGTGTGAAAAAGGGGGGAGAGCAGGCTCCTATTTTGTATTTGCTCGAGAGTTTGACGCCGCAGGATGAGTGTTTAGATTTTGAGATTGCTAGTGTGAGCGCCTGCCAGCAGAAGGACATTCAGTTCATGGTCGCTCAAGTATCGCCAAGTGCGAGCTTAGCGGATAGGGGGGATCAACTGAGCGAGGTTGATTTTTTTCCAGATGGAATGGTATTGGAAGCTGAGTGGGAATTTTCTCACGAGGATAAAGCTAAGCTGATGCAGTGGCGTAAGGAATTGGGTAATGCGGTTGCGACAGAGGACTATTTGATTCAGGCTCGCAGAGCCTTGCATTTGAACCGTTTGGTTCGTAAGCGGGGGGTGCGTCACCTGCACGCGATGCGTTCGGGCATGCTGCTGTGTGCTTGGATGGTGCAGCGTCTTAGTGGGGTGACTTTTTCTATGGCGGTGGAAGCTCGTCCAGATATAGGGCGTTCGGCTTTGGATAAGATAGCGAGCGAGGCGGTTTTGGTGAGCCGGGCGGACTATGAAGGTGCGGAGGATCTATTGCATTTGAGACCTGTCAGGGCAGAACATCTGAAGTTGGGACCTTTGAAGATCCGTCAGTCAAAAACGATCCAATACTCGGCGCTGCCCTATCAGGACTGGGTAGAACAATTATTGAAAATCATAGCATCATGAAGCAGACTCGCCTAGCGGTTATCATCCCTTGTTATAATCATGCTCACTATGTGGGTAAGGCGATTGAATCGGTGTTGGATCAGACTCGGCCACCCGATCTTTTTTTGGTGATCGATGATGGCTCTAAAGATAACTCAGTCGAGGTGATCCGCTCTTATGAGGATCGTGGCGTGAAGCTGCTGGTGCAGGAAAATGCGGGCGCGCACAATACTTTGAATCGTGCGGCGAAGATCGCGGCAGAGCAGTGTGATCTGATCAGTATTTTGAATTCGGATGATTTTTATGAACCACAGCGTTTTGAGAAGTGCCTGCCTTTATTCGAAGGAGAAGGCAGTGAAGGTACGCAAGTGGTGGTGACAGGTCTGACGATGATCGATCCTGACAATGAGCCTCTCGCGACAGAGGAGTCGCGCGCTAAGTGGCTGCGCGCGGTGTGGTCGATGGCGAAAGATGCAGACTTGTCGATTTGGGAATGGATGGGCATAGCGAATTTCCCTGTGACCAGTAGTAACATCATTGCTCGTGCAGATTATTTGTGTGCCAATCCCTTTCGTCCTTATCGTTTTAATCACGATTATTTTTTCCTAAGTGGAGCGGCGATTCGTGGTGGTATTCGCTTGTTGGAGGAATGTTTGCTGAATTATCGAGTGCATCCTGAGAACAATATCAACAGCGCGCCAGCGCCTTTGTTGAAGGAGATGTTGCGCATGCACCTCGACCTTTATCATGATTATGCTGGCGAAGTGGAAGCTGATCCAGCTGTGCGGCGACGTTTTTATCAATACATGGCAGCGACGCAGAGTAGTATTTCGAGTTTTCATCCGGGATTGTTCCAGTTGTTGTTGGCAAAGCTGGCAGCTAAGTCAGACGAGGCGACGCTGGAATCGCTCATCAATTCATTGGATGAAAGCAGTATCGACGAGCTGAATGATTATCCGAATAAAGCACTGGTGAACACTTGGGATGAGAAGACGCCAGTCTTTCATGGTGCTGCCTTAGCGGAGAAGTTTGAAGTTTTGAAACGTGAACGCAATGGCTTGAAGGCTGAGTTGCGCGCTACTCAAGAGCTGGCAAAATTGAGAAATGAATTGCTCAAGAACAAAGGTAGGGCTTTGACCTCGCTGCTTGGCGGGGGATCAAAAATCACCTCGGATGCGGGTAAGGGGGCGGTGGAGAAGTTGGCGAACTTGCGGGAGGCGTTGGGTAGTGATTGAGGGAGCTAGATCAGTTCCAAGGATTCAAGGTTTGTCGGTGTGGGTTATGGGATCACATCGATACCTTTCAGTGAAAATGCTGTAGCAGCGGCAAGCAGGTGGCGATCATTGGAGTGGATGGATTCAAAGCCTTGTTGAAATGCACACGTGAGATGGAGCGCATCATTTGTTCTGACAAAAAGACCAGTGTCCATAGATTGGAATCGAGTAAAAACTTCGTTGAGTAAGTTCTGAGTTAGTCCATACCAATGCCAAAGCCCAGCTTGTTCATCTTGTTGAAAACAGTCGAGAACGTGCGCTGCGTTGGTTTTGGAAAGTTTGCCTTCTCGTTGATGTCGGTGGACGGCTGCGGCGAACTCCATTCGCGCTATGGCGCAGGAAGCCAGCCCGTTGGAGGATTGTGTGAGTCGGCGCACTTCTTCCGATCCATTTTCAGTAAGGTAGCACTTTAGAATGTAACAGGTATCTAAGTAGATCACGTTATAGGCAAAGTAGATGATTACGAGTTGCCACGGTCTTCAGAAACTGTGGCAGTGGAATCGGTACAGAGAGTAGGTCTAGGGAGCGATTGCCAATGTCCTTTTGGCAGGGCTTGACCTGTCATGTCGGCCGCTGTGATGGCTTTGATGATGGCTATGGGGCGCCCGCGGTCGGTCACTAATGCGGGTTCTTGGTTTGCCGTGCGCACAATCTCACCTGTGGATTGGTGAAGTTCACGAATGGATACGGTTTTCATCATTTAAATGTTACACATTGTTACACATTGTTACACATTGTGCAAGCTTTACAAAGAGTGGTAACGGTGAGGTGTGTTTATCGCACGTTTGTTAAGGCTGCTGCTGCGACTTCGGCTGTTTTAGCTAGATCGGCTTCGCTGTGAGCGGTAGAAATGAATCCAGTTTCGAATTGGGAGGGGGCAAAATAGACGCCGTTGTCTAAGGTTGCGGCGAAGTATTTTTTGAAGGCTTCGAGGTCAGCGGTTTTTGCGTCGTCGAGATTGCGGATTTCTTGTTCGGTGAAAAAGAGGCAGAACATCGAGCCGATGCGGTTGAAGGTGTAATCTTTGCCGGTAGTTTTCAATGTATCGCGCACGCTTTTTTCAAAAATAGCACCGAGCTGTTCGAGTTTTTCCCAAGCATTGATGCGCTCCAATTCACGCAGTTGTGCCAAGCCGGCAGCCATGGCGAGCGGGTTGCCTGAGAGGGTGCCGGCTTGATATACGGGGCCATCGGGGGCGAGCAAATCCATGATGTCGGCGCGTCCGCCAAAAGCGCCCACTGGCAGGCCACCGCCGATCACTTTGCCGAGTGCGGTCAAATCTGGGGTGACGCCGACATGCTCTTGCACGCCGCCTTTGGCGACGCGAAAGCCGGTCATGACTTCATCGAAGATCAATAGGCTGCCGTGTTTTTGGGTGATGTCGCGCAAGAACTGTAAGAAGCCTTCTTGGGGAAAAATCAGCCCAGCATTGGCGGGGATCGGCTCTACAATGATGGCTGCTATTTCATCTCCTTGCTGCGTAAAAACGTCTTCAAGTGCTTGTGGGTCATTGAATGGTAGGCAGATGGTGGTATTGGCAAAGGCGGCAGGAACGCCAGCGCTGTCGGGTTCGCCGTGGGTGAGGGCCCCGCTGCCAGCGGCGACTAACATGGAGTCCACATGACCGTGATAACAGCCTTCGAACTTGATCACTAGATCGCGTCCGGTGAAGCCTCGCGCTAGGCGCAGTGCTGACATGGTGGCTTCGGTCCCGCTATTGACCATGCGGACTTTTTCCACCGAGGGTACCCAGTCGCAGATGAGGTCTGCCATTTCGACTTCACGTGGATTGGGAATGCCGAAGCTCAAACCTTCGCTGGCAGCTTCGCGCACCGCTTCTACGACTACGGTGGGAGCGTGCCCTAAAATGGCGGGTCCCCAGGTGCCTACATAGTCGATCAGTTCATTGCCATCGACGTCGCGTACGTGGCACCCGGATGCGTGATCGACAAAAAAAGGATCGCCATCGACATTGCGAAAAGCTCGGACGGGGGAGTTGACTCCGCCAGGGATGTGGCGTTTGGCGCGAGCGAAAAGGACTTCGGATTGATGGTGCTTGGACATGGTATATTTTAGAGATGAGTGTTTTAGGGCTTTTTTTTCGAATGATTGAATAGTAGGCTGTTGATATCGTCTATAGGAATAGAGCTGGAAAGAAACTTGTGATACTAAAAACTCATTTCAAAAAAGGCAAGCGATCGGTGTTACTGATGGTTTTGATTTCTTGTGGTGTTTTTGCTTTTGCTGAAAGAGGTGCTGCGCAGCTAGGTAAAAGCAACCTTATTCAGGAAGAAGGCGCCGTCTATCTCGAAGATTTGTTGGATAAACCGATCAAGCTGAAAGTGGTGAAGGCTTCGCCAGTTTACGGTTCGCTGAAAGGCAAGCGCTGGTTGGGTAATCTGGTGCCAGGTGGGCCGGCGACCTTGTTGGCGGTCAGTGACAAGGCCTACCGGATCAGGGCGAGAGCGAGGCAAGGGCAAGTGGCGGGCTGGGTGAATCGCAAGGCGGTGGAGGGCATTGATGATGAACTGGTGGAAAAACTTAAAAAACTCTACGAGCGCGAGCTTTTGGTGCAGGACTTGATTGCTAACAAACAAATTGCCATGGGCATGACGATAGGGGAGGTGGCACGAGCTCTGGGGCGTCCTGATAATCGTACGTCGAAAGTGACGAAGGAGGGACGAACGGACAAGGTGGAGTATATCACTTATGAACGTGTGCCGCAGACGGTGACAGCTCCCGATCGTTTTGGGCGGCTTTTTCAATCTACCGTTTATGTGAAAGTTCCAGTGGGTAAACTTACGATTGAGTTTGAGGGTGAAGTGGTCAGCAGCATCGAAGAAAGTGAGGGTAGCGATGTGGAAGGTCCAATCAAAATTGTGCCTCCACCGATTTTTTTGTATTAGATGATCAAGCTTCGCTGCGCACGATTCCATCTCCCAAATCCCGTAATACGCGTAACTCGCCCCATTGCGCTCCACGCATTTTTCTACCACCATCCTTGCGCCGCGAGCCGAATTGGTCGCGCTTGTTGTTGAAAAATTCATCGACGAAGTTCTGCCCGCCCAATACGGCGCCATCACTGAAATACCGCACTCGGCAGCGCAAAGCCATCTCCAGTGGCATTTTTCCGCCCGCCTGCCATACGTCGTCAATTTGAGTCTGTGTGAAACCTGCTTTAGCTTGACTAGATCCATCTGCCGTTTGACCGCCTAACCTTTTTTCGCCTAAGCCAAATAAGAGGCAGCGATATTCTTGAGCCACTTGTTTCCAAGGCGCATTTTTTTTACCCGTCACCGCAAAGCTCAAAGCTTGGCGAGTGCCCTTGATCCCTGCCACTGCAGCAGCGTAAGAGCACCAGCGGTAGCTTGCCGGGTCTTGCGCTAGCCCTGCTCGAATAGGATTTAGATCAATATATGCGGCTACCGCGCGCAATGCATTGCCGCTTTCAAGCAAGACGCTTTTGAACCGTGCTTGCCATAAGGTTCCCTCGCGGTCGTGGACTTTATTGTATGCCAAGGTCATTTTCATTTTCAGTTCCTTCATGAACATGGATAAATCAAACAAGCGTTCTTTCACTTGAAGTGCTATTTTGTGAATCGACTCATCAGCGCCATTTTCGCGATATTGCTGCACGTCTTTTAGCGTTAGCTGAGTGCTCCATTCTTGGTTTAGGATTTGCAGTCGAGTAATGTAATTCTCATCCTCCCAGCCTTCTAGCGAAGCAGTCTTGTCAGGCACCTCTAGCAGCAGGTGAAAATGATTGCCCATGAAGCACCAAGCCAGAGCCCGCAGCCCAGAGAACTTCAGTTGTCGCATAAGTATATGTCGAAAAGTCTCCTTTTCATCATCTCCGAATAGCAAATACTTGCCCGCCACACGGCTGATCACATGATAATAATTTGTCTGCCCCGAAGGCCCCAACAGAAATGCGCGTGTCTTTCTCATAATGAGACATTTTATCACCATGGTCGCCACAGAGCAACAAAAACATATAAAAAAGGTCTGACCCTATTTATGTTATTTGCGGGTTAGCGCTTGCCGAAGAGGGCGGAGCCGACTCTGATGATGGTGGCGCCTTCTTGGATGGCGATGGGGTAGTCGTGACTCATGCCCATCGAGAGGCCTGGCAGGGGGAGTCCGCTGCTGGTTTTGAGCTGGTTGCGTAAGTCGCGCAGGGAGGCAAAGTGGGGGCGAGTTTGCTCTGGGTCGGCACTGTACTCGGGAATGGTCATTAGGCCTTGGATCTGTAGGTGGGGGAGGTTTTGTAAATGGTCGAGGGCTGCTGGTGCGTCTGCGGGGGGGAATCCGAATTTGGCTTGGTCGTGGGAGATGTTGACTTGCAGGTAAATGGGGATCTTTAGATTAAGTTCGCCGGCGATGCGGTTGACGCTGTCGGCGATGCTGAGGGAATCGATACTGTGGATGGTATGGATGAGGGGTAAAATTTTACGGATTTTGTTTTTTTGTAGATGACCGATGAGGTGCCATTGCAATTCGCTGGGTAGTTGCGGCACTTTTTCTAAGAGCTCTTGCACGCGATTTTCTCCAAAGAGGACCTGTCCTTCGGCGTAAGCCTTCTCAATGATCGAGCTGGCATAGGTTTTGGAAACGGCGAGCAATTTAATCGCGTCGCTTGATCGTCCAGATTGGCGGGCGGCGGTGCTGATTTGATCTCGAATGATTTCGAGCTGGTGACGGATGTCGGACATGGTAAGGATCGGTAAAAGCTACAAACGATCTTTGTGCTTCTCTTGATATTCGTCCACTACTTTTTGAAATTTCTTGTCGAGCTTTTGCTTTTTCAGGTAGGCGTAAGCACGTCGTGAGACGAAGAATTTTTTGTGACTCAAGAGTTGAACTGCATTTTTGTTGATCAGAGCTGACCGGGCTTGATTCTGTTCGATGAGATTGAAATAGAGGTGAGCTTCGAAGTAGCTTGCTAGCTGTGGTAGGTAATTGCTAAGTTGATCATAGAAGTCTCCAGTGGTAGCAGGAGCTTCAGCGGTGAGTTTTTCAAGAATGAATAAACGCTTCTTGGTATTGGCTTCTGCGAATAAGTGTATGAGGGCTTGTTCGTAAGTGGCGGTGTTGGGGGCGTTCTCCTTGAGGTAAGCTAAGGTGTTCTCCATCAGATCTGAGGAGCCTTGTTGACTGCGGGTGAGCACTTTTTTAAAAACATCCTGTTGTGAGATTTTGCGTTGCCGCAGAGCTTGTAGCGCAAAAAGAGCGTTGCGATCATCTTCGTCGGAAAGGTAGCTGAGAATTTTTTTTAGACTGCTGTCCTTGGCGGTGAAATGGCGAATGCGGTCGGTGAGCAATCCGTTGGACCAGTGCCACAAGTCGTAACAGGTGTAACCTGCTCCGAGAATAACAGCAGTCTTGAGGGTTAGTACGGTGGGAGCAGAAATTGCAGCGACTCCCTTGGGTAGTTTTTTGTTTGCTTCGGAACCGGTGGGGATCTTGGCGGTCATGGCTTCCTTCTCAGTTTCTTTGAGGGGGGAGTTTGGGTCGCTGAGGATGGAGTGCAGTTTGCGCTTTTCTTCTTGAGTGAAAGGTACATGATCAAGTTTGGTCAGCTCGCTACCGAAGGCGACTTGATAACTTTGGTAGCGACCGAGTGCATCCCAATGCAGTTGCACTTGAACTACGTCGCAGGTTTTCTCTCGACAGATCACCGAATCGACCCACATCGAGTAGGCTTTGGGCTCACCTTGTTCGTCCCTAATTTGCACCAGGGTGTGGGGCGTCGGTTTTGCGGTGGAATCTCCTGGGTGGACTATGGTGAGAACGTATTCGACCTGTTGCGCGGCACTAGGAATGACTACAGCTTCTACCGCTGCCAGCTTGGTTAGAGGTAGGGAGAGGCATGTAAGCGCGATTAGATAGATTGAGGGTGTGCACATAGTATCATGCTTGGCTGCCCTAGTTGGCTGCGTGGTTCTCGCTTAGAATGGACGTGGCGTGCCGAGCATAGAGACCGCGAAGGTCGTTGGAATAGGCTTGCAAGGCTTTTTGGGCGACTCCCTTGTAATCTCCGCAACGATAGAGGGCGCGAATCAGTAGTAACTCCCGTAGCGAATCATTTCGGGTGGTGTTATCGACGGTGCTCTTGGGAGAGCGGTCGATGACGTTGTTGATTTCGAGGAAAACGTGACCACTGATGCCTGGTTTTGCTAACAACTCAGCTAAAGGTTGGGCAGCGGCGGGGGAGCGGTAATTCTCTAGGGCGATAGAAATCGCGCGAACGTGGGAGAATTCGCTCTCTGGGGTGAGGGCTTTGAGTTTGTCTATGATGCAAGGCAAACCTGCGGGATCTCGAGTGCGCCCCAAGGCGATGATCAAATTGTCGAGCGGGCTGGTGGAGGCACCAAACTGTCCCATGCCACGAAAATTCCAACCTTCATCCCATTCAGATTTTTCTATAGCGGTGATCAGTGATGACGCACCTGCGTCGTCGTAGAGCATGCCTAGAACATGGGCGTAGCGCAGTTTTTCATCTTCCTTGTCAGCGTTCTGCCAGGCTTTGCGCAGGAGTGGACGCGCTACTTTTGGGTCGGTCAGAATGATCGCGATGCCTTGGTAGTCTTTGCCTAGAGTTTTGATTGCATCTTGCATCACTGCGGGGCTGATGGGGTAGCTGTCTCCTGTGGTGAGGAGATTGACGGGGATGATATCTTGATCTACGAGATGTTTTTGCAGTTCTTTGATGTCGATATGGCGAATGGTGGTGCTGTTTTCTGCTGCCATAGCTGAGGCTTTGCCTGCGGCATAACCTTGGTTCTGAACATCGGCTTGCATGCGCATCACGGGCATGGCGTCGCCATGCGCGCTCATGCCGAGTCCGGTGACGAGCAGTCCGTCTTTGCCTTTGGGCATCAGTGCGCGGTAGGGCACGTTTCCTGTCAGTCCTTTTTTATCTGGAGGGGTGATCATGAAGAGGGAGTGACTGGAGAAGCCATGGTTGTCGAAGTTGCTTTTTGAAACGGTGATGATGTCGGGGTAAGTCCGATTGTTGATGATATCCATGGGGGAAATGACGAGGTCGCCGACGATGCGACGTCGTGCACGAGTATCGATGAGTTGTCCGAGGTCAAAAGCATCGGCGTATTTACGTTTGCCGACTACGTGGATACGCCACATGTCGAGCACGTCGTCGTCATCGACGAAGGTCCAGTCGCTGTTGAGGTAGCTCTCGCCTGGGGTCATCGGTGGGAGTCCAGTGCCTTGCACAGAGATGTGTTCTCCTGTGATCGCCTGAGTCTCCATGCCCGCAGAGGCTGGGATCACGGCATTTCCTGTGGCGTCGATGACGGTATTGGCGAGTATGGCATAACGACCGTGTGGGGTGGCGACGATCACGCCGATGCAGCGGTCACCATCCATGATGGCACCTGCACCCAAGGTGCGGAACCAGACATCGCCACCGGCTTTGACGATTTCGCTACGCAGCCATTCCATTTTGTGTTCGATGTTCCAACCTTTGTTACTTTTGGCTCCTGGATCGTAACTTTCGACGCCTTTGTCGATTTCAGCAGTGAAACCGACTCGATTGCCATGGTAATATTTTGAAATACGTCCAATGGTACCGACTCCGCCGAGCCCGTAGAGGTATTCTAAGACGAGTGTTTTGGCTCCGCCGCGTGCGGCGCCTACTCCTGCGGGTGCGCCTCCGGTTCCTCCGCCGACGACGACGGTGTCGTAGCGGGCGATAATAGGAATGCCGCGTGCAGGATTGTTGATGGTGGTATTTTTAGTAAGGCTGGGCATGGAACGCAAACCTTGTAGCATTTCACCGACCACTGCTTTTTTCGCTCCTGCGATAGGTAAGCCGCTGACGTGGAGGGTGTTGGTTTTACCTAGAGTGATTTTCTTAGCATCGGCAGCAGCGGCTTTGCCAACGAGTGAGCCTAAGTCAATGCCTGCTAGGGGGCGGAGTAGGCTGGCGGCGGCTTCTCGCGAGATGGCTGCGCAGCCTCCTAGCACATAGATACCAGCGACTTTTTCAGGTCGCAGGGTATCGAGATTGATTTGCTCGGCTCCCGACCATGCGTCATTTTGTGATGCGCGAGCTTTGAGGGAATCGGGAGGGACTTGGTATAGTTTTTCAGCAGCGGCAAATTGGTTGTTTTGCCAGCTCAGATTACGCGCTTGTTGATCTGCTTTGGCGAAGGACGCCCAAGAGCTGTCTTGCATCGGCAGTTTCAAATCATATTCGTAAGCTTCTACGATTTGGTCGCCGATAGAAAAGTTGACATTGAGTTTTTGGGCATCTTGACCCGCTTCGCCTCCGAGCACGATGCGCTTGAAGGATTGTGGGCCCGCTGGGTAGGAGGTGAACTCGGCTCCAGCAAGTCGCGCCACTACTGCGCGATCGGTGGCGTCGATGATCACTTTGGCTCTGACGGCTTGCCGCCCCGAGCGGTTGACGATGGTGATGCCGGCGATTTGGCCTTGATCGTCTCGGATGATGTCTCCGAGGTAGGAGCCATAGAGGAAGTCCACTTTGGCGTTGAGTAAGGCGGTGTCGAGACTGCCTTTGACTTGCATGGGAGTGGTGACTTTGAGTAGATTTTTGGTGGCAACGGAGGAGTTTTTTGGAGCAGGAGCGCTAGCATCCTCGATGTGCAGTTCCGCCAGTAACATGCGTTTGCTGTCTTTGTCTTGGCTTAAGGTCAGTTGGATATAGCGGGTGGTGGCATTGACTGAAGCGATGAGATCTTTGGTGGAATCTCCGCTTCCATCGATCGATTTATTTACAGTGCTGGGGAGTTTTTTCCATTGCTCGCGGTTATCACTGATGGCGATACCCATCTCGCCGATAGCGAAGTCGCGTGGTCTTTGAAAGCTGGTGAGAACCAAACGAGCGACATCGCGCTTCTCACCTAAATCCACGATCAGGGTGACATCGCCATCATACTGCAAGCTGTCACTCGATGCTGATTGACGCTGTCCGTCTGAGAGGCGGTCGTTTTTTTTGCTTTCAGCGTGTTTTGGAGAAGCGGGGATGTTGCTGGTATAGGTGAAAGGTAGGCCTGGACGCAATGGTGCAGGGGGCTGATGGGTGGAGGCGTTGGCAAAAATGGCTTTGCCGAGCGGAGAGTTCGGCACTTCGCCCTGCTCTAGCCAGAGTCGGTAGGTGGCGCACATGTCCACTCCTAAATAAGGGCGCGAAGCGGCGAGAAAAACACTCGCACCTTGTTCTGCTGCGGCAACTGCGGCAGCGACTCCTCGGGTGGTGCCTCCGACGACGATCACATCGACATCGTAAGCGAGGGGGATTTTGCGAGAGGATTCGCTGATCGTCTGAGGGACCTGCTGTTGTGCGAACGCGGTGATCGAACACAGGATGGATAGCAGCAATGCGGTGATGGTAGGTCTTTTGGTCATGGTTGGATTCGGGTAATCATCAGTTATCACTGTTAATATAGCTAAGGTTACGTTTTTTGGACAGCTTGGTAGAGTTTTTTTTCAAAAACAGCTTTTCTCTCAGATGGATTGACGACAGCAGTACGGCAGTTTAGTCTGCGCTGACTTTTTGGAGAGTATGCAGAGTTGGTTTACATTAGAATTGAATGGGAGTCCGTGGCGTTTGCGCGGCCTTGCGGTGAATACGAGCCTGTTGCACGCGTTGAAGCAGCGCGGGCAAATGGGGGCTCTGGTGCGTACGGATGGGGATCAGGGCGGGGTGTTGGTGATGATGCGCGATGAAGATCGTCAAGGTCGGGCGGTTTTCAGGTCTATCGATGCGGGCCGTGTTCCTTTGCTTAGCTTGTCGGGCAGAGAGGTGTGGACGAGAGAGGGATTGCAAAAAGCTTTTCCCCATCATCCGCTTTGGGCATTGACTGAGGATTATTCGTATGTGGAGACGCATCCTGTGCGGCTGGATAATTTGTTGATGTTGTTGTTTGAATACAGTCATTTGTCGGAACAGCAGCGAGGGTCTTGTTTTGCAGATTCTTTTATCTCGCGCACGGCGGATTATGTGGGTGTGAGAAAAATGTTTGCTGAAGTGAGCGAGTGGCAGGGGCTGAGCGAAGTGGAGGGCTGTGGTGATTTGGCTGACTTGCAGTATGTGGACGAGCAGAAAAATCGTTTTTTTCGTCCTTCGACGATTGTCGATCTGTTTGAACTCAAGCGTCAGAGTCAGTCCGCTAAGGTGCTGGCAGGTGGTATGGATTGGCAGTATGGCGGGCAAATAGAGTTACCTATGGCAGAGGTGTTTTTATCGCCGGAGGGTATCGGGGAATTGCGTGTGCTCACTCGTGAGGAGAGTCATTGGGAAATCGGGGCGGCTCTTTCTCTGACGGAGATTTTAGATACGCTGGGCGGTGAGTATCCGAGTTTGGGAAAAGTTTTGCAACATTACAGCACGGGCCCGGTGCGCAATCGAGCGACTTTGGGAGGGCAGTTGAGCAGTGACCTGGGTAGAACGGATTTGGCTCCGGTGTTGTTAGCTCTCGATGCGCGGGTGCGTCTGGTTTCTGAGGGCGGCGCGCGGGATTTAACCTTGGATCGTTTTTATGGTAAAGAAGGTGAGCGCACGCTGCGGGCGAATGAAATTATCAAAAGCGTGAGCTTGCCGCGCAATACAGAGCAGATGTTTCGCGTGAGAGACTGCGATACACGTCTGTGTGATAGCTACAAAGTGGCGGCGCGTAGGGTGGCTTGTCAGAGCATGATCACGGCGGCTTTTGCGGTCGAGTTGGATGAGCAGCGTCGCGTATTGCGGGCGGTATTCGCCTATGGATCTTTGAAAAAATCGCGTCCTTTGTTAGCTGTGAAAGCGGCGGCGGCTTTGAAGGGACGAGTATGGGATCAGCAGGCAGTGGTCGCGGTATTGAGGGACTTGGATGAAGAGGTGGCGCTACTCGCGGGTTTGGAGGCAAAGGATGATCGTCGAGTGTGGGTAAGCACCTTGTTGCAGAAATTTTGTCATCAACATCCGCAAGGGCAGAAGGCGAATGCTGAGCTAGATCTAGATCAACTCGGGGATGAGGGCGAAGATAAGATGGACCAGGTGTTTGCTAGCGAATGACAGAGAGCCAGATTTGATGGATGCATTTATGAAGGATTCGAGAGAGATGATGGCAGATGAATTAGGCTTGCAGGCGGTGCTGTTGACTTCGCCTCACGCATCAGCTGCGCTGGTGGGTAAGTCGTTGGGGAAAGTAGCTGAAGTTGAGGGATTTGTGGCAGCTTATTTTTGTGAAGATGTAGAAGGGAGCTGTGGCAATAGTCTGTTTGCAGAAAGTAAAGTAGAGTATGTGGGGCAGGCGGTGGCTTTGATTGTAGCTGCCACCAAGGAGGCTTGTCATGAGGCGATTGAGAAGATCGAGGTGGATTATCACTCGACTCCAGCGGTTTTAGATGTGGTTCACGCTCAGGCGGTGCGTAGTTTGCAAGGGGGGGCACGCTGTCTGCGACAGGGGGATGCCGTGCGCGGATTGGAAGATGCAGAGGTTTTGTTGCAAGGGAGTCTGTCTGTGGGTAGTCAGTATCCTTTGAGTGGGGGGCTGTTGATCGCTCATGCTGTGCCACTAGATGAAATCTCTGGCGGTGGGATGGAAGTTCGGGTGCCGGCAGAAAATCTGGATGAGGTGCGCACTGCGGTTAGTCAGGTGACAGGGCTGAGTGAAAGTAGGGTGCGGGTGATTGGGATGGATCTCGCTGGTTCTTCTGGTGGTCGCGGGCAAGAAAGTATTCGCATCGCCCAATGGGTGGCTTTTGCAACGATGAAAACAGGGCGAGCTGTGAGCTTGGAACTGGATCGCAAACAGGAAGCGGCGCTGACGGGGAAACGTCATGCCGTGGAAGCTAAGTATAAAGTGGGTTGTGATGAAAGTGGGGTGATTTCTGCTTTAGAGATAGACTTGCACCTTGATAGTGGGGCGGAGGACGGATGCGCGGTTGAGGTATTGGAGCGTCTGTTGCTGAGTGTGGATGGGGCTTATGGGATTGAAAATTTTTGTGTGAAAGGGAGTCTTTGTCGCACTCATGCTTTGACGGGGAAATCCATTTGGGCAGAAGGATCGGCGCAGGGAGTTTTTGTGATCGAGGCGATTCTTGCTAGCGTGGCGCGGCGTTTGGGCAAGAGTGTGGAGAGCGTGCGTGAGCAAAACTTTTATCGTGCGAGCAAGTCGCCTGCGCTCACACCTTATGGACAGGAGGTGGATGCGGCACTGTTGAGCCGCTTGTGGATCGCTTCTCTGGCGAGCGCGGAGTTCTATTCGCGGCGTCAGGTCATAGAGCAATGGAATCAAAAAAATCATGCTGCCAAACGAGGGATCGCTGCAGTGCCGATCAAAATAGGCGTAGGGGATGTGAGCATGGGCAGTCACCAAGCTTCTGCTTGGTTGCAGATATACGGAGATGGTAGTGCGCAAGTTCGTCTAGGCGTGGTCGATCTAGGTGAGGGGCTGTGTGAGCGGGTGCGGCGGCAGGTGAGTGAGTTTTTTCAGCTAGAGGAAAAGCTCATTGCGGTGTCAGGGGGACAGCAAACGGGTGAAGGCTGGGGTGATATGTTGTCACCTTATGGTACGGCAGCGCAAGAGTTGATGGCGGAAGCTGTAAGAGATGCTTGTGAGCAAGTGGATCAGCAAATGGGGGAATGCTCAGTGGAGTCGGAAGGGGAGAGTTTCGCAGAGCGAATTGCTCAAGCTAGGCGCAAGGGAGCTAAGTTGACAGCGGTGGGATTTCATCGTCAGACTCATTTGACGGATGGGGCGTTACCTTGGTCGGATGAAAAAATGCAGATGAAGGTTTTTGACGCTTATTTTTATGGCGTCGCGGTCGTGGAAATTGAGTTGGATGCGTTTAGTGGTGAAGTTCAAGTATTGCGGGCAGATTTGTTTGCCGAAGGAAAAAAGGGAGGGCTGGAGGATTGGCAACGAGCTCAGATCCTCCGAGCCTACATGATGGGGCAGGGCTGGGTGCTGAATGAGGACGTGAAGCAGCAGCCTTATGCAGTGCCAGGATTGGCTCAGGCGCCGGCTGATTTTGCGATAGAGTTATTAGACCTAGAGGGGCAAGAAAGCGAGGGCTTGCGCACTACTCTGGATGCCCAGGCTGCCGTGGCGATGGCGGTGGCGGTGAGGGAAGCGGTGCAAGAAGCCCTATTAGCCTATGCCCCAGGTTTGAAGCTGGATGTGGGTCTTCCGCTGCCTGCCGGTCCCGTCGAAGTGATGCGAGCTTTGCGTGAAGTGACAGAAAAAGTCACCAAGTTGAAATTGGAGCAGAAAAAGAGTGGCGGGAAGCCCTGACATGACGTAAGAAAAGATTGCCGAGCCGATGTGGCGGAATTGGTAGACGCAGCAGACTTAAAATCTGCTTCTCATTTTGGGAGTGCGGGTTCGATTCCCGCCGTCGGCACTTTTTAATTTTAGGCGAGTGACATCTGTCACTCGCTGGTGGATAGGGTGGTTGTGATTTATGATCTACGAGCTTTTTCTTACACCTAGTGCTCATCTTCAAATTCAGGAGCTTCCATCTCAAGGCAGTGCTTCGATGGTGGTCGATGAGCAATGGATGAAGGGGGTGCTGGAAGGGTTTGCTTCATCTTCGAGTGCTGGTTTGTTTGCGCTGGCTGCAACAAAACCGCGATTATCGTTGGATCCAGCTTTTGCCTATTGGCGAGACTTTGCGAGTCTGTATATGACGGAGCTGTGTCGAAGCCCTGAAGGGACTACGAATACGGGTGAGGGTTTCGCTTTGATCGAAGCGATTGCACCGCCCGACCTTGCAGAACTGAGTGATTGTTTTTTATCGGCGCCACCGATGCGCGGAGGTGAGTATCTCAGTCCAACTTTACTAATAGACCTTTGGGGAGAGTTGGATCACTGGGTGCGTCACAGTATCGCCGATATGGGGGCGGGGCTCAATGAGTGGCTGAAAGTAAGGGCAGAGGCTTGGCATCAAGTTGGACGAGTTTGTTTTCATCTTGCTGAAAACAAGAGGGATCCAGAATGTCCGTTCGCTTTTTTGGCAACTTACGCGCCTAAGCTTTCCAACAAGGGTAAGGTTCAGTATCAGCCTTTGGGCAAAGCTCTCAGTGAGTACGCGGGGATGAGCAACAAGGCGGCTTTGGTCAAACTGCTATCTCCAGTGCAACGCGCTGCTGAAAATGTGAAATTTGTCAAAGAGCTAGTCGATAGCGGTGATATTTTTCATCCCTTAGCCTGGTCGCCAGCGCAGGCATACCATTTATTGAAAAGTGCGGCTGAGCTTGAGCGGGCGGGGCTGTTGGTGAGGCTTCCGGATTGGTGGAAGAAGCGCCCGAAGGCACAAGTTTCGGTTACCATTGGGGAGAAAAGCTCAGGTTTATTTGGAGCGGATTCGATGTTGGACTTTAAGGTCAACCTGGCTTTGGGCGATGAGAAACTGACAAAAAGAGAGTGGAAGGCCTTGATGGATTCTGCCAATGGGCTGGCTTATATCAAGGGGCAGTGGGTAGAGGTAGATAAAGAGCGGCTGCAACAAGCGCTCGATCATTGGAAGCAGGTGGAAGAGCAGGCGGGCGATGGGGGTTTGTCATTCATCGAAGGTATGCGGATGTTGGCAGGGGCTCCAGCGGATTTATCGAGCAAGCAGGCAGGGATCGTAGATCATGACTGGGCGTTTGTGAAGGCGGGGGACTGGTTGTTAGATATTTTGTCAGGGATGCGTGAGCCGGACGGCCTGGTGAGGGTGCGAGAAAGTAAACAGTTTCACGGCCAGCTGCGCCCCTATCAGCAAGTGGGGCGCGATTGGTTGTATTTTTTGTCAGGCTTGGGTTTGGGGGCTTGTCTCGCCGATGATATGGGTCTGGGAAAAACGGTGCAGGTGATATCACTATTGCTTACCATCAAGGAAAAAAAGAGAAGCAGCGGAAAACCTTCTTTGTTAGTTTTGCCAGCTTCGTTATTGGCTAACTGGAAAGCGGAGATTGAAAAATTTGCACCCAGTTTAAAAACCCGTTTTATTCACAGCTCGGAGATGGATCGGTCGAGTTTGGCAGCGATGGAAAGAAATCCTCGGCTAGCGTTTGAAGGCATTGATGTGGTGCTGACTACTTATGGCATGTTGGCTCGGATAAAATGCTTGCTTGAAGTGGAGTGGGACCTGGTGATCCTTGATGAGGCTCAAGCGATCAAGAATCCGGGATCAAGGCAAACAAAATTAGTGAAACAACTGAAAGCACGATCTCGTATAGCGCTAACGGGAACTCCTGTTGAAAATCGCTTGTCGGATCTGTGGTCCTTGTTTGACTTTTTATCTCCAGGCTTGTTAGGAAGCGTCACTAAGTTCAAGCAATTTGTCAAAGGCTTGGAGAAACGTGAACATGATCAATACTCACCGCTGCGTAAGTTGATCACGCCGTATATTTTACGCAGGCTCAAGACGGATAAGAGCATCATCAGCGACTTGCCAGATAAAACGGAAGTGAAGGCTTATTGTGGATTGGCAAAAAGTCAGGCGGCACTTTATTCGCAATCAGTCAAAGAGCTTGAAAGAGCACTTGAGAATCTCGATGGAATCAAGCGACGCGGGCAAGTGCTAGCTTTTCTCATGCGCTTCAAGCAAATCTGCAATCATCCTAGCCAGTTTCTGGGTGACGGGGATTATCAATCAGGTGATAGTGGCAAGTTCATTCGGCTCAAAGAGATTTGTGAAGAAATCGCCTCGCGTCAGGAGAAGGTGCTGGTTTTCACTCAGTTCCGAGAGATGACAGGGCCGCTAGCAGATAGATTGGCGGAAATTTTTGGTAGAGAGGGTTTGGTTTTACATGGAGGCACGCCAGTCAAAAAACGGCGCTTGTTGGTGGATGCGTTTCAGGAGGAGAATGGACCGCCATTTTTTGTGTTATCCATCAAAGCTGGTGGCACAGGGCTCAATCTTACGGCGGCTTCGCATGTGATCCATTTTGACCGTTGGTGGAATCCTGCGGTGGAAAATCAGGCAACAGACCGTGCGTTCCGGATCGGGCAGAAAAACAATGTATTGGTGCATAAATTCATCTGCCAAGGAACTATCGAAGAAAAAATTGATGCGTTGCTCGAAGATAAAGCTGGTCTTGCCGAGGATCTTCTCGAAGGTGGTGCTCAGTCTATGCTGACAGAGATGAGCAATGAGGAGTTGCTCAGTGCAGTCGCTCTCGATATTGGACAAGCTAGCAATTAACCCTATTTATATATATGAGTTACGGATACTGGAAACCTTACGTCTCAGTTGCAGAACGGAGAAGGAAAGCTAAAAAGAAAATGGCGCAACTTCAAAAAAAAGGCACCAACATTCAGCCTGTCGAGATTGAAGGCAGGAAAATTGCCAAAAGTTTTTGGGGAATCGCATGGAATGATCATTTGGAATCATTTGCAGATTATGCCAATCGTATTCCTAGGGGTCGGACTTATGTTCGTAATGGTTCGGTGTGTCATCTTGACATAAAGAAGGGGCAGGTGATCGCGATGGTCAGTGGATCTGAAATTTATAAGATCAGAATCGATATCGATGCTTTGCCTGAAAAATCCTGGAGGAGTCTGAAAAAGAAGTGTGTTGGTCAAGTGGGATCGTTATTGGATTTACTGCAGGGCAAGCTTTCCGATAATGTGATGGCGGTGGTGACCGATAGGAAAACGGGAATGTTTCCAGGATCGAAACAAATCCACTTGGATTGCAATTGCCCTGATGGGGCTTACATGTGCAAGCATCTAGCGGCGGTATTGTATGGTGTGGGGGCTCGCTTGGATCAGCAGCCAGAATTGTTGTTTGCATTACGCGGAGTAGATCATCAAGAGCTCATCAGTGTCGATGTTGAGTTGAGCGTTGCGACTGGCAAGAAGCAGGGCAAGGGGCGTCGCATCGCGGCTGACTCTTTGGCGGATGTTTTTGGTATCGAAATGGCTGATCAAACGGTTGCAGTTAAAAAGAAGGTGAAGAAACAGGTGGCTGCGAAAAAAGCAGTGAAAGGAAGTGTGAAAAAGGGGCCTGCCAGTAAAAAAATCACGAAGAGGGTGGCGAAGAAAAAAGTCTCTACGGCTAAAAAACGGGTCGCTAGAATTGCCAGAAAAAAACCTCCTCGGCAACGTAACGAAAAAAACGAGTTGATCTATTCGGGTAGCATTATTGTCTCTATGCGTAAAAAATTTAACATGACGCCCATTGAATTTGCTTTATTGGTGGGTGTGAGCACTCTAACGGTGCATAATTGGGAGAACAGCGCAGGAGAGCTCAAGTTGAGAAGAAATTCTCGCGAGGCATTGGAACAAGTAGAGAAGTTCTCTAAACGCAAAGCTTGGCAAGAAATGGAGGAGTTGTGAGGTATTGTTCAGATCGACTTGGTAGTTGACTAAGTAACATGGCTAAGCTACGCTCCATCTAATGAGGGCAACCATTCATGAAGCAAAAACCCACCTTTCTCGACTCATTCAAAAAGCTGTCGATGGTGAGGAAGTCATTATTTCCAAGCGTGACCGACCTTTAGTAAGGCTCGTTCCCATCCAAAATAGTAACCATCCAATTCGCTTCGGTGCTCTTGCGGATGTCGTGCTTGCCATGGATGACACATTTGACGACGATCTGGAGGACTTTGCGAACGGCGAATTCGAAGCGTCTAGTCTAAAAAGCTGAGCTCATGCGCTTGCTTCTCGACACCCATGTTATTCTTTGGATGGTCAGTGATGACCTGCGTCTTCCCGAAGCTGCACGGCGGATTATAAGGGATGCTGACCAGCTCGTTTACAGTCCTGTGTCTTTCTGGGAAATGGCGATTAAAACCAGTTTAAAAAAGACTGATTTTCAGCTTTCCCCCAACTGGGGATCACGCATCGAAGGTGAATTACGCTACAACGGAGCGATCAAGCTTAATATCGAAATTCGTCATTGCATTAAAGTCTCTACTCTTCCTTGGCATCATCGTGATCCATTTGATCGTTTGTTAGTTGCTCAAGCTATTGAGGAGGATCTTACTTTGCTTTCTAGGGATGAAAATATTTCTCAATATGATTTGAAAGTCCTCTGGGAATAAGAGTATCATTGAATTTGAATGAGAAGGGTGGGCAGAAAAAAACTCCGGCGGCGACTTGAAGGTTCGCGCGCCAGAGTTCTGAGTTGAGAGGGATCTGTGTTTAGGATTCAGCTGGTTTTTTTGGCTTTTTTCCTTTTCCCTGGTTGTTATCGCCGGCGCCTTTCCCCTTTTTCCCTCCCTTGCCTGCGCGGGCTTTATGCATGGCTGCCATTTCCTCTTTGCTGACGGCTCCATCGCCATCTTTGTCGGCTTTGGACATACGTTTCCATGCTTTTTCTGGCACTTCATCTTGGCTGAGTTTGCCGTCGCCGTTTTTGTCAGCTTTGGCGAATCGTTCAGCACCTCTTTTTTTCATCGCTTCGTGGGCTTTTTTGCGTTCGGCTTCATTGAGTTTGCCATCGCCATCAGCATCGAATTTTTCAAGCATTTTTTTGTGCATTTCTTCACGGCTTGGGCGCTCCTTTTTTTCTCCTTTATCTTTTTTTTCAGCTAGCAGGTTACCTGTTCCAACTAGAGCAATGGAGCCGGCGATGATGGCGGTGATGAGGTGATTTTTTTTCATGTTTTTTTGTAGGTTGCGATTTGGATCGTGTTGGCGGATCGCATCGTTGTAGTTTGAACCACGATTTTGAGGGAAAGTTGCGAAAATAGTTACAAAAAATGTAACTATTCAGGTATATCCCAAGCTGCTTTTGAATTCTTTTAGGATTAGACCACGGATAGCACGGATTAACACGGATGGGATGCTTTGTATAGGGGGGTGATTTAAGTCGTGAGAATCAAGGGGGGGGAGTTGTTACTAAATCTGAATGGATTATTTTTTCTTTTCTTATCCGTGCCCATCCGTGTAATCCGTGGTTAACCTCTTTTGAAATGACCTGTATAGACCTGAATAGTTACCCAATTTCAAATCTCAAATCTCAAATTTCAATTCCTCTTTCTCAATTCCCCATTGACCTCACCCGCTAGCGTCGCATAAACTGCCATCAAACATCACTCCATATTTTCCGCCTTTCATGCACCTACGAACCATCACCCTCACCCTCTTTTGCCTCCTGCTCAGCCCCCACCTGAGTCCCTTAGCACAAGCGCAAACCCTACCCACCCCAGTAGCAGCACCCGCCCCACCCGAAGCACCCGCCACCGATGAAAACGGCGAAAAACTCCCCCCCGACGGCTCCGCCACCCTCTCCATCTGGAATCGAGAAATCGCCACCTTCCGCGCCAATCTCGGCAACATCAACCCCGCCCATCGACGCGACCTCGCCCTCAAACGGCTGCAAAACCTACCCAAGTTCGCTCTCTACAAACCCCTCACCATCAGCTACTCCACCATCAACGGTCACCAAGCCGCCTCCTTCATGTCGGGCGACACCACCCTCTTCGTCATCACCGAGCAAGACCTCGACCCTACTAGCCAAGAAAGCGTCGAAGCAGCTGTCAAGAAAATCACCACCTCGCTCGAAGAACTACGCCACGCCCGCCTGCAACAGAGCAGCACCGACGTCATCCTACGCGGAGGCGGCATCGCCTTAGCTGCCACCCTCTTATTTGTCCTCACCTTATGGTTACTGCACCGCCTATCACGCAGCATCAGCCGACTCTTCGCCCGCCACACCGGCAGTTTAGAGAGCCTCAAACGTGGCAATCTCGACCTTCGCCCCATCCTCATCCTCATCTCCAGACGCTTCGTCGATCTACTCTTTTGGTTAACCGCCATCAGTGCCGCCTACCTATGGCTCACCTACATCTTCGCCCAATTCCCCTACACCTCCCCCTGGTCCGCCATCCTCGGCCAACGCATCGCCGGCCTCGGCAGCCAACTTTTTTCCAGCGGGCTCGCCGCCTTACCCGGTTTGCTCATGGTGCTACTGCTCTTTTTTATCACCCGAGGCATCGCCCGCTTTGCCGACTACATCCTCAAAAGCTTCGAACTCTCCCGTAATAAAGATGCCATCATCGCCCAAGACACCGCCCGCGCCACCCGTCGCATCGCCAAAGTTGCCATCTGGATCGCAGGCGTCATCATCGCCTACCCCTACATTCCCGGCTCCGACAGCCACGCATTCAAAGGCATCGGCGTGCTCATCGGACTGATGGTATCCCTCGGATCTACCGGCCTCGTCAATCAAGTGATGAGTGGTTTTGTCGCCCTCTACTCCGACGGACTGCACACCGGCGAATACGTCCGCATCGGCGACATCGAAGGATCGATCAAAGAAATCGGACTGCTCTCCACCAAAATCCTCACCCCGATGAACGAATACATCACCGTGCCCAACGCCGTCATCATCACCAAAGAGACCATCAACTACTCCCGCATGAGCGGTGAGCATAGCAGTCAGCTCAGCATCGAGATGACCATCGGTTACGACACCCCCTGGCGCGACGTGCATCAAATGATGCTCGACGCCGTCAACCACACCAGCGGCATCCGCAAAGAACCCGCCCCCTACGTACTGCAGACCGCCCTCTCCGACTTCTACACCGAATACTCGCTACGCTTCGTCCCCACCAAAATCGAGCAAAAACGCCAAACCCTCTCCCAGTTGTACCAAAACATCCTCGACACCTTCCAACAAGCCCAAGTGCAAATCATGTCCCCCCACTTCAACTCCCAACCAGCAAACCCCATCTTACCCCCATCCTCACCCAAGCCAGGCACCACCCCCAGCTGAACCATTCTTCTCTTCCCATCAAAAATCACCAATCAACCATCGCTAACCGCCACTCAAACCTATTCCACAATGTATTACAGGTTTCCAACCTGTCCTCCCATTCACAATTAACAATTGCTTTCGGGTAATATCCTCCAGCTGTCTCGTCTTCGCCTCGGCTCCTAACCCATGATCTGGGATCTCCACTGCCACCTCACTAGCCCCGGCGAAGGAACCGCCGCTACCGAACATGCTCGTCGCCTTATCGAAATCGGCGCCCCCCATGGAGTCCCTCCTGCATCGCGACCTCATCCTCATCAATACGCATCACGCAGAAAGCTGTCGCAAGCACGGCAAGCAAATCTTGGAGTCCGTTTTGACATCTCCATGCTCGAAGGCGTCGCGTGCATCGCCCGCAGCCCCATCCCAGAGAATCGTCTCTGTTACGGTTCCTACGCCCCCGTCTTCATACCGCACTCCGCCGCCCTCAAAGTCAAAGAATTCCAACCCGACCTCAGCGCCGCCCAAGTCAAGTCTCTGCTACACAGCAACGCAGAAAGTTTGATCGCCAGTTGATACCCTTTCAACCGCTAAATCACCAGAGACCGTCCCCCACCTATGGAGTGCGCGTGGCTCGACACCGCTATCCTCCAGCCGGCTTGACGGCGCCGCCCCTACCCGCTGACCTGCTCCTTCAAGCAGCCGCCATCCATTCACCTCCATCAGCGAGCAATATGCCAAAGTCTTCACCGACCTGCTTTCACCTCTAGTGAAACAACATCGCGCTCGAACACCACCGCAACCTTCTACCTCAAACTGAAACCACGCGCAAACGCTCTACCCAAGCCTTCCTCTCAGCGATGAAAACTACCACCTCTCCGCCCTCATGTGCCCATGAGCATCGCACCCAAATCACAAGGGCATTGCCACAGCCACATCAGAGCACTCACGTAAAATCTGTTTGTCCCGTGTGTGTAACACGCACTCCTGACTCTGAGCCAACCACACATAAGCAGCATCGTAAAACTTCAACCCTTTTGACTCTGCTAACCGATCTACTCCATAGGCATCTATCTCATGAAATGACCGCACCATTTCCAAAGCATCGCTCCACGCCTGCTTTTTTCTGCTTTCGGAAATTACGTTCAGCCTTGCAAGCTTCGACATCACATTGCCAAATTCATAAAACCACAACCCTGGCGCAATCCAATCTGAATCCATACGAAACAATCTTTTCGCATCAGATCGAAAAGGTTCTTCTCCAGCCCAAAAATCAATCAGAACCGTATTATCTACCACAATCATATCACCCGTATTCCTCCAATATAAAAACTCAAGCCCTACCCTCCTCGATCGCCTCACGAATCTCCTCTGCACTCAGAGTTCTCTTCAACCCAGCCCGAAATCTATCAGCAGAAGCGATAATCCGTTCCACCTTAGCCTTTCGTTCCTCAACTTCATATTCACGCGCCAACTCCGCAATTACCTCCTGGTTCAAACTACGGCGATTCGCCTTGGCTCGCTTTTTCAATCTCCCATGCACCTCATCCGGCAATCCCCGTATTGTCAGCGTCTTCATTAATGCAGTATGACATCACTTTAACACCATATCAAGGTGATTCAAAAAATCAAAAGCAACGAATCCATCTCTCCTCATAATTAAATCCCCCCCGCCCTACAATTCCCTCCACAGCTTACAAAGCTGTTCCACATTCTTCCCCATCAACAATCAAAAATCGCTAATCGACAATCATCATTGCTTTCGGATAATACCCGCCAGCTATCTTCATTCCGATTCATAATTCAAACTCCCACCAGCCTCTCCGCCCGCCACTCAATCGCTGCCACACTCGGAGCAAAGAGCTCTTCCTGTGGCCGCAACATACGCTCCCCCGCCAGCGCACACAGCTCAGCTTCCCCGCTAGACCTCCGAGACTCCAAATTCGGCGACACCTGCCATCGACCTTCCTGATCCGGAGTGATCAAATGACGATCAAAAGCCCAATGATGATTTTTGCACAGCGTAAAACCATTGCTCGGATGATCATTGGCAGACACCGCGAACGGAATCAAATGAGCAGCATCGACCATCGTGATTCCACTTGGCAAGCGGATCCGCATCCCACAAGCCACGCATTGATAATCGTAGGTCGCGAGGATGAGTTTTCTAAATGCCGCGCTGCGGGCGATCGCATCCTTCGGATCTATTTCGGCCGCCCTGTGATGTCGCTCGATATTTAGGTCAGCCAAGGCTTCCTGCTTGTTTGGAAAATATCGAGAAATCAAAGCCTCTCGTAACAGCTCCCGTTTTTTTCTATCTTCAAGCAAATGATAAAAATCCGTCTCCAACTCCACATGAAAAATTCCCTCAGCTAGTTCTCGTTTTCGAGGAGGATTACTTAACCCCTCAACTAAGCCCTCTTTCCCAGCTTTCCCCACATGCTTCCAAAAACCTTCCGATCTCAGATAGAAAAACGGATTCTCTGGCGTCGCTTTGTCATTGGATGATCGAACCACTTCAAATATTTGAGCAAATCGCTCCCGCAAGCGTTCGTTCCACTCAATTCGATTGCGACCGATCTCCCCAGCATCCATCAGATCCAACACCGTCAAAAGCATCACCGGTTTATGTGGACGTTCATGCCGATCACCGCCTTGCCCAACTACCCCTACTCGCAGGTTGTAGAGTTTATCAAAATAGCACTCAAGAGTTTCCATATTCAAATTTACAGATCTGGTTTAATTCTCAAAAACATGATCCCGATGCCATTCTAGCGCTACTAATGATGGCAAGTTTTTCTCCAGCAACCGAATCCTCCCTTCAGTTTCGAGAAAAATCAATCCCTGCCGTCCTCGATAATTTCATGAATTTCTTCTGCACTCAAAGCGCGCTTCAACCCTGCTCGGAACTTATCAGCAGAGGCTATAATCTGCTCCACCCGTTCACGCCGCCCCTCTGCCTCAATTTCGCGAGCCAACTCTGCAATCATTTCTTGATTTAAGCTACGGCGATTTTTCCTCGCCCACCCCTTCAAACTCGCATGCGCTTCATCGGGTAATCCCCGTATTGTCAGCGTCTTCATGAATGCAATATGACATCGCTTTGCCAGCAGATCAAGACGATTCAAAAATCAAAAGCAACGAATCCATCCTCCTTATGCAAGGGAAGCCCCCGCCCTACAATTCCCTCCACAGCTTACAAAGCTGTTCCATATTCTCCTCCCATCAAAAATCATCAATCGCTAATCGACAATCATCATTGCCTTCGGATAATACCCGCCAGCTATCATCATTACATTCCAATTCACAATTCACAATTAATCCTCCCCCTCCCCCCGTGTACGTCCAACCCCAAATGATAGAAATAGAATCTTGCCAAAAGTTCGATTTTCTTTCACTATCCCGCCAATGCCATTTTACGTGCTTAACTACTTTTTACTAAACCATCATGTCCATCAACCGCACTTATCAAGGAAGAATCACAGCTGCCCACTGGGTCACTGACAAGAAACACGAACGCACTGGCACTCTCTCAGAAGAGCAATGGAACAAAATCATTTCTAATCACCTGTGCATTCATCACTCAGCCATCAACTATTACCTCTGTTGTTTTGCTGCTTGCGCCAAAGGTTCTGAAATAAAAGCGCTGGAAAACCTTTACCTTCGAGTCAAAGATTCTTGGAAAGAGCACTCTTACAGATTTGGGGGAAAGGGACCTGGGTTTAGAGAGTCTCTTTCATCTCACCTCCCTGATCTCATCAAGTCAGATACTAGCTTTGATGACGCATGTAACATACTTATCGATCGTGTTGAAGGGTCGGATAAGAAGCTTCAACTCGCGCTTGAGGCACTTCTTACAGATCTCGGCGGAGAATCCTCAATTCAACAAGGAGGTCGTAGCTATTTACCCAATTTCTGTAATCCGAATAGTAAGGCGAACTTCCCACGTAATGCCCTGATCCTTCAACGCAAACAGGCAAAAAATGACCTGCCACGCATCCTTCACTCCGCCGATCCTACAGCACCACAAAAGATCCGCTCCGAGTACAAACTCCACCACTTTGCGAACCTAAGCAAAGACGCCGAACCCTACAAAGGTGAAATCGTTGTTAAAAAACTCACCGAATACTTGGCTCATTTATTGAGTGAAAAAATAATCAACCCTACTCAGCACGATTCTTGGTTAAAAGAAATTAACGACCTTGATACTAGTGAACTCACACTTGACCACTTCAACGGAGCATCCGCAAAAGGTGCTGAGAAAAATCGCCTCTACGCCTACCTCCTTTTCAAATTTTTGCCGCCAAACGACGAAAGATTCTTATGCCTGCGCGACACCTTCCCTGAACCCAAGGAAGAAAAAAAAGAAGTCGACCCAGATAAAAAACTCTCTGAGAATCAGCAAGAAAAACTCAAGAAGAAAGAAGAAATCGAAGCTAAAGAAAAACGTCTTAGCAGCCTAGGAGATGACCCCATCAGCATGGCACGGGGAGAACGAGGTTATGTGTTCAAAAGCTTCACACGCCAATTCGCCGCCACTGACGAGGACTTCGCTCCTACTTGGATCGAGTTCGACATTTCAGCGTTTAAGCAAGCACTGCTCACCCTCAATCAGATCGAGCAAAAAACCGAAGAACGCTTGAAACAACTCGCCGAAATCGAAAGCCATATTTCATTTTACGAAAAAGGAACTGGTTCCCCTTATGACCCAGATGAACCGGTCACTTTCAAAGATGATCCGCGTTTCGAGAAATGGTCTGCTCTACGTGATAAACTCATCGAACGATCTGACAATGAATTCGGCTACGGAGTCCGATGGGGGACGATCAAAGGATGGGATCAACTCAAACCTCGTTATCAATATCATCTCGTTAACCATCCTAATGCGACGCATTCAGAGCTCGTAGAAAATATTCTTGTCCCATTTCAAAAGAAAAACAAAAATATCGGCAGTGTCCTTCTTTTCAATATTCTTGCTGATCCTCAATATCATTCTTATTGGCATGAGCTAGATGAACAAGAAGTCATTCAATGGAATAAAAATCAATGGTCGCACAACATTCTCAGAGACCTTATCCAATACGAAGAACTCAGAACTCAACGCGATGACCTCAAGGAGAATTTACATATCAAACTCACGCCAGCTCACGTCAAACGATCCCGTCGCCCGATCATGCTTTCTGATCTAGGCGGAGCGTCCAAAGTCATCTATCCTAACATCAAAAATGATGATCTACGTAAAAATGACAAAACCCCTTCATTGATCACCACCGTCTATTGTGAAGAATCGGACACCCAAACCTACACTCCAAAACGGATAGAATTCAGTTACTCCGCCCCTCGCCTCATCCGCGATAATCTCACGGGTGCTGAGAATAGAAATCTCCTCCAGCCTCTACTCAAAGGTCTAGGACTCAAGCAACCTGAGGTGAAAAAAATATCAGCTAAGCCGCATCCGCTGGCAGTGGCACTCATGCCCGATTGGAAATCCTCATCTGAAAATGAACTCCCAGATCGGCTTCTACTCAACTTCCCAGCCAAACTGGAAACTGACTGGATCGCTACCGCCCTCGGGAAATCCAGCCGCTGGGCAAACCAATTCAATGGCACCAAAGACAATCTGCTTCACCTTCACTGGCCAAGCACAAAAAAAGCACTCAAGAAGCCATGGTGGAAAAATACCGATATCATCAAAAATGGATTCACTCTCACCAGCATTGACTTAGGTCTCAAAACCGCTGCCGCCTTTACCGTGCTCCACGTCGTTAACTCTCTCAACCTAGTTCCAGAAAACAAACGTCGTTTCAGCCGTCACATCGGCACCACTGGCAATCACCAGTGGTATGCTTACCCCACACGTCGTGGCACGCTACGCCTCCCCGGAGAAGGTAGCAAAGTCCTCCGTCCGGCCAACCCTAACAGTAACGACAAATCTTGCGCCTTCCTCCCAGAGTTTGGCGGCATTAAAGGTCGCCTTGCCTCAACAGAAGAAACCCAAGAATACCTCGACTTTATTGCTCATACAGCATGCGCCGCAGAGTGGCTACAGAAGAAAGCTAAAGAAAACACCCCGCTTCATTTTCCAGAACAAAATGACGACCTTCTCAAGCTAGCAAAGCAAATTCAAAACAATCTCTCGAATCTGCATCGGATATTACAGCTTGCACGCGATCCTGAAATAAACGAACGAGATCCCAGCGATCTCAATGATCGTCAAAAAGAACGGCTCACAGCGGCTCTCAACTATCAAACAAAAGAACAGCAAGATGCTCTCAGTGCTAAAATAAGAAAGGAACAAAAAGATCTCCGTGAATTCCTCATCACACTCACAGCTCGGATTCTACCCCTCAGAAAATATGATTGGGATATTGTAGAGCAAGCACCTACAACAATAACCAACTCCGAAGGGGAAGAAGTTAAATTCACCCCTCATCAACTAATTCAGCGACCTCGACACGAATCATCAAGCGCTAAAATAAAAGCCCAACGTGGACTTTCGGCTCCGCGCATCGAACAACTCGACGACCTCCGCAGACGCATTGTATCACTCCAGCGCGAACTCAACCGTGATGCGGGCGTAGAGCAAAAAATCGGTTTCGGCAGGCAAAGCGGAAGTATTCCCGAGCCAGCTCAAGAAATTCTCGATAAACTCGATAACCTCAAAGAGCAACGAGTTAAGCAAACCGCTCACCTCATCCTCACACAGGCACTCGGTTTGAGGCTTACCGCAAACAAAGTCCCAAAATCAACTCGCCTGGATTACGTTCACGGCGAGTATGAAAAAATCCCAGGTGCGACGACCTCCGACTTCATCGTCATTGAGGATCTCATGCGCTACCGTACCCGCTCCGACCGTAGCCGATTTGAAAACCGTAAACTCATGCAGTGGTCGCACCGTGCCATAGCCGAAACCCTCAAAGAGCTTGTAGAACCTTATGGCATCCCCGTTCTCACCACCGCCGCTAGCTTTAGTTCGCGCTTCTGCTCTATCACCGCACGCCCAGGTTTCCGAGCTATCGAAATCAACAAGAATCGCCTTGATCACCCAGCTTTCAATCGACTCCTCAATGAAGACGCAAGCCAAGAAGAACATTACCTAGGTAACGAAATTAAAAGAATCCTAAGCGAAAACCCAGATAAATCACAACTTCGCTTTCTTATCCCCATGGATGGAGGCCCGCTCTTCGTCCCCACCATTGGCAAGAATGAAGAACGCAAAGATTTTCCAGTCAGCCAAGCGGATATCAATGCCGCTCATAACCTCGGCCTCCGCGCCATTGCTGCACCAGATAAGCTTGAGCACATTCACAAAATACGAGCAGTAAAAACAAAAGATACCATTTATCCTCGCACAGAGAATATCCGAGAGAAATCAGCTCTAGATAAAAAACACCCCATCACTCCCGCAAACAATAACGCTGAGTTCAGCAAGGAAATAGCCACCAAAAAATATACCAATTTCTTTTATCTAGGTCTCTCACCGCTAACGGTAGAACTAGATGCCGCTACTTTAGAGACGAAGGATGGCGAGACACTTCAGCTAGCCTCAAGCTACGGAACTTGGGCTACTGTAAACAAACTCAAGATCCCAAATGTTACCGCCATTTTCAATGAAACACTAAAGATAAAGAATCTTACTGACGATATCCCCATGTAATCCTAATATAAACCCACATCATGTCCGAACAACCCCTCATCCCCGTTCGACGACTTCACAACTATGCCTATTGTCCGCGTTTATTTTACTATCAATGGGTAGAAGATCTCTTTGTTGAAAACGCTGATACCATAGTAGGAAAATCAACCCATCGTAATGTCGATAAACCCAGTTCTTGGAAAGACGACCTTGACCTCTCCGATCGCGCATCCCTCCGATCATTACACCTTTCTAGTGAAACTCTTGGTATCGTCGGAGTGATTGACCTCATTGAAGATACGGAATCAGGTCACGAACTACTCGATTATAAAAAAGGCTCTTCACGCAAAGACGAGCACGGCATACGTATTGCCAAAAGAAATGACATTCTGCAAATAGCTGCCTATGCACTCTTGCTGCGAGAGCATGGCATGGCTCCGTCCAAAGCTTCGGTTTATTACGCACAAGAACGTCGCCGCGTTTCTATCGAACTCACAGAACAACTCTATGAACAATGTCGAAACCTCATTACTGAAGCTCGATTAACGGCACTATCAACCGAATGCCCTCCCCCACTTCTCGATGACCCACGTTGCCTTCACTGCTCAGCCTATTGCATTTGCCTCCCCAATGAATCCGCTTTTTGGAGCGGAGCATTAGATGTTCCCCTCGAAGAAAAAGAACCCCCGAGACCGCCAGGCGATGAAGGAGAGAGCCTCATATTACAAGAACCCCGAGCCTACGTAGGCAAACGCGCTGGAGCAATCACTGTGAAAATAGATACAAAAATCATCTCCAAACACCCCATTGAACAATTACAAGCTGTTTATCTCTATGGAGGAATACAAGTCAGCACCCAAGCACTTCACTCCATGTTGGAGCACGACATTCCAGTTGCCTATTTTTCGCCCGCAGGACGGTTTCTAGGGCTAACTTCAGGACTACCTACATCTGGAATAGATGCTCGACTTGGACAAGCTCGCCTAATTCACTCACCCGAACATCGATTAGCTTTAGCGAGAGAAATCATCCGCGCAAAAATAAATAATCAGCGCGTTTTGCTCATGCGAAATGGCCAAGCCCCCGATGTTGCGCTCAAACAACTTGCAAACTTACGAGACAAAACAATGCGAGCTTCTGATCTCGATGAGTTACGTGGATTAGAAGGCAACGCAGCAGCTCAGTATTTCAGCCATTTCGGCACGATGCTAAAAGGCTCGGCTTTTGAAAATTTTAACTTTGAAAAACGCAACCGTAGGCCGCCGCGCGACCCCGTCAATTCCCTCCTATCTCAAGGTTATTCAATCCTAGCCAAAGAACTTACCGGCATTTGTCACGCAGTAGGGCTTGATCCTTTTATCGGAGTTTTTCACCAACCTCGCTATGGTCGACCTGCTTTAGCCTTAGATCTCATGGAAGAATTCCGCCCACTCATTGTTGATTCAGTTGTTATATCTTTGCTCAATCGCAACGAACTTGAACTCAGTGATTTCACTCAAACTTCACGTGGCACCTTTCTTACAAACGAAGGACGCCGGCAATTTTGGCGAGCTTGGTTTCGTCGTATGGATACAGAGGTAAAGCACCCACAGTTTGGCTACCGAATGACTTACCGCCGAATGCTCGACGTGCAAGTTAGGCAACTCTGGCGTTATCTGCGTGGAGAGACCAAAACTTACTATGGGTTCACCACTCGCTAACCTCAAATTTTTTTTTCATGCCTAGAACCCGCTACCTTGTCTCTTACGACATTGCTGATCCAAAACGGCTACGACTCGTAGCAAAAACTTGTGAATCATTTGGAACGCGCATCCAATATTCCGTTTTCGAATGCCCCTTAGATGATTTGCGTATAGAGAAACTAAAGCACGCGTTGCTAAAAATCATCAATCACGATGAAGACCAAATCCTGTTCATCTCATTAGGTCCAGAGCACTCCCCTTTCCGCATCGTGGCTCTAGGTCAACCTTACACCGAGCGATCTCGAATCACTATTATTTGATTTTCTCCTTGCCAAAAGTTTAATGAATCTTTATCTTATCATCAGCTACGTGCTACATTCCGCATTTCCACCGCCTTCGGTTCTGCCAAGCTTGTTCTTTAACATTTTAGTAGGTGAAATCTTAACGCCTTTTACTTGCGAGCACGTAAGTGCCAACAGTTACTCTAAAGGCGCGCTCGCAGCCTGATAAATACGAGCTAAATATACTATGTTTCGTTAAGAACATGATTCAAAAAATTGTGAAATTAAATAGCTCTCGCAAACTAGCTTTAAAGCTCAGTATTTACCTCTCTGAACAAAGGTCGCAGTTTCATCCGCTGGATTTTAAAGAAGCTTGAGGCGGGACACAAACAGCCGAAAATCACCCCGCGTGAAATGTGGAACTGCTGCGGAAAAGTTCTACTAGATTCAGATCTGGCGTCGTTTTATAGATTTGAAGCTGACTCTTTAAGGTCACAATCTGTGATCTTAAAGAAGTCTAACACCTTTAAGGTCACAATCTGTGACCTCAAGTTCGCACGGCGCGCTCCTCCCATTTTCCTCCCATCAACCATCAAAAATCGCTAATCGACAATCGACAATCCATCCTCCTGAGGCAAGGGAAGCCCTCGCCCTACATTCCCCTCCACAGCTTACAAAGCTGTTCCACATTCTTCCCCATCAAAAATCAACAATCATCAATCGCTAATCGCCATCGAGCTAGGCTTCCACGACCAAAGCTCCTTCACCCTGCAGTTCCGCAAACAACTCGGCATCACTCCGATGCAAGTATCGCAAATCGTATCGGCGAGTGGAAAAGCGCTGCGTTGCATGACGTCGTCAAGACCCTGCTATGGAGTGCTGCGGCTCGACGCAGCTTTTTCTGTGATGACAAACTCTGAAAGGCAGGGTAGATAAAATAATCTTAACTAAAATCGTTAATTATTTCTTCAGCAAAAGGATCGCCTTCCCTGACGAGATCTGCCAATTCAGCAAGGATGAGCTCACGAACTTCTGAACGCGGATTCTTCAACCCTTGCCTACAGACCTCGTAATCAAAAAAGGCATTAAGAATTTTGCTAGCCTCTTCCGGCGTGCTTGCTCTGGCGAGAAGCCCTCCATGCTCACTTCGCGTTTTAGCAATGAGGAAACTCCAATCTCCGGAATCACGGTCTCTCCCTGTATTTTCCTTGGTAGCCAACAACTCGACAGCAGATGGTAATCGCGTACCATCATCCATTGGTGAACCATTTTCCCAAACATCTTGAAAACGATCCAAAGTGATCCCATTGGGCTCTCTAAAGTAAGACTCGATGTTTGGGCCCATATTGGTCAACTCTCTTTTGTACTTGTTGCGCGATCCACAGAAGATCCTTAATACTACGGGGAGATTCCATCCACGGCTTACTGTTTTCAAGATCCACCAGCCTTGTTTTTACTGGCGGTCGCTTTGCCTGTCGATGTTTGAGCGCAAGATGATTCTTGTATTCCTCTTCCACCCACTCTGAACTCGTAGTCCATCCACCACGATGAGATTTTACCAGTATCTTCATAAAGAGAGTTTAACATAAAGTAGAAAATAGTCCAAACGTCGTTGTCTTTGTCAAAAACGCCCCCCTCCACGCTACCAGCATGGGTTCCCAGCACCCTTTGCCCTTGCCGGTAAGCCGGCAATGAATAACTCCTCCTTCATTTCCTCCATGCCCTTCATGGTGCAAAAGAATAGGGGTCAATAGGGGTCTGGAGATAGCCATTACAATTCATTCTATCATCTTTTTATAAACCCTCTTGAGCCTCCTGCTTTTCTCAATCTCCTCCAACTGTCTTCACGCTACGCATTCCGGCTCATCATTCATAATTAATAATTGCTTTCGGGTAATATCCTCCAGCTGTCTCGTCTTCGCCTCGGCTCATCATTCATAATTCATAATTCATCCCCCCCCCTTACTTTGCGTTCTTTGCGCCTCTTGACCGCCGAAGTTCATACGAAGGAGGTTTGCGAGACTCAATCCTTCCTCCTTAATCTCATCAGTCCTTAGTCATCCAGTTGCGGCAGTGTCACCGCGTGTTTTTTCAAATCGAGCAACGACCGCAAATCCCCCCATCTAGCTCCTAACATCTTACATGCCCCAGTGACACGGCCTTTTCCGAAATGATCCCGCCGACTTTCAAAAAAACGATTCACAAAACCCTCGCTGCCCAATACAGACCCATCAGTAAAATAACGCACCCGGCACCTCAATACCGCTGGCAACGGCAAACTCTCATTCCCATCTGGAAGCTGCATGACAGCCTCGATCTCATCTCTTGAATAACCACGAAGATCATCTACCTCCCACCCATCAGGACTAACTCCTGCCTGACCTCTTTTTTGTCCCTCCACGGTTTTGACTCTCCCCCATAGTAGCGGGGCATAAACCTTTCTTGCACTAGGCCAAGGCAAAGAATAATCCCCCGTCACCGCCCTCGCAAGGCCACGCCGCGCCAACTTCTCCCCGCGCTCCGCTGCTCCAAACGAACTCCAGCTATAATCTCCTGGCTCGTCCACCAAACCCGCCCGCAGCGGATTCAAATCAACATACGCCGCCATCACTCGTAAAGCCTCTCCCGGTTCGATCAGAACGCTCTTAAACGGACCTTGCCACAGAACTCCTCTCCGCCCTCTAAGGGCATTAATATAAAGTGTGATTTTTAATTTTAACTCCTTCATGAAAGCGGACAAATCAAACAAGCGCACCTGCAAGCGCTTAGCGATCTGTGCCAACTTCTCCGTATCCCCACGATCCCGACACTCTTGTATTTCATCCAATACTACAGAAGCCGTATGTTCCTCGCTTAAGACAGCCAATCGCGACAACAACTCATCCACCGTCATACCAGCAAGAGCCTTCGCTTGGTCAGGCACCTCTACGACTAGATGAAAATGGTCATCCATCAGACACCATGCCAATAAATCCACCCCACTGAATTTGCACTGCTTATAGATCAAGCCTTTTATCCAGTCTTTCTCTTCATACCCGAAAAACCGATTTCTCCCATGAACCCGACTCACCACATGATAAACATTGCCCTCTTCACTATTACCCAACAAAAAAGCTCGAGTTTTTCTCATAGATCCAAACTTTACCCAAGCCAGAACCCCTTGCCAAGTTTTAGTTTTTTTTCATTCCCCTATACACAAAGCACAAAAGCAAACTCATCTAACAAACTGGTATCATAAAGATACCAGCTGCCATTGCCCGCCCTAAATACCAGCCCTCCGTCCTTGCCCAACCATTAGCCCCCACAGCTTAAAAAGCTGTTCCACAACCTCTTCTCATTCCTAATTCCTAATTCCTAATTCTCATTTGCCCCTTGCCAGCTTTCGCTCTAAACTAGCCACCCTGCTGCTCGATGATTTATTGTTAAATCAAAAAGCAGATAGCTGAAATCTCAATTCAAACTAAACAACAACCCATATCATGGCACACACATTACCCGAACTCCCCTACGCGCACGACGCACTGGAACCCACCATCGACACTCAGACGATGCAGATCCACCATGGCAAACACCACGCCGCCTACGTCGCTAAGCTCAACGGCGCCCTCGAAGGCAATGCTGAACTCGAAGCCAAATCCATCTGCGACCTGGTCAAAGATCTCGACGCTGTCCCTGAAAACATCCGTGGTGCGGTGCGCAACAATGGCGGTGGACACTGGAATCACTCCTTTTTCTGGACGATCATGGCACCCAACGCTGGTGGAGCACCTAGTGGTGATCTCGCCGCAGCGATCGACAGCGCCTTCGGCAGCTTCGACGCGATGAAAGAACAATTCGCCACTGCAGGCATGACCCGCTTCGGCTCAGGCTGGGCTTGGCTCAGTGTGAAAGACGGAGCGCTGGTGATTTCCTCCACCGCTAATCAAGATAATCCTTTGATGGATGGCTCTGGCTCGCCGATTCTCGGCGTCGACGTGTGGGAACACGCTTATTACCTCAACTACCAGAACCGTCGCCCCGATTACCTCGGTGCTTTCTGGAACGTCGTGAACTGGGACGCCGTCGCAGAGCGCTTCGCTGCAGCTACTGCATAATGCCATAATGCAGCATTGCATTATACTTGTGTGATCATTGCATCACTACTTAAAAAGCCCTCCACGCAACTCGCGTAGAGGGCTTTTTTAATGCTCATTACACTGATGCCCCCTTGATTAGGCTCAGCGATATCACCTTTTGTCTTGCCAGCACCTCGTTATTCGTGTATCTGTTTCACAAATGTAGCTACCTGACGATTTTGTAGAACCTACGTTTGTCCCGGCTCCGTCACTTCTGACGTTTCCTTGGCTTTTGCCGCGATCATCACGGCAGTTTCCCCCCCGTGTCCGGCGGGCGGAAGTCTCAAGCGCCGGATCCAAACAACTATGAAAGACCACCTGCACCTGCAACACCCACGCAGCGAATATAACATTGCCCAGCCATCTTCCCGCTTCCAGCAAGCAGCCTTTACCGCAGAATTTCCCCCTCTACGCAAATCACCCCCTGATTCCAAATCATCTCCTCTAGGTACAAAAATAACGACTGCACTGCTGTTGGCAGCCGGCACAGGAACCCGCCTTCAGCCCCTAACCTCCGCCGCTCCCAAATGCCTTACTGAAATCAATGGGGTATCTATCCTGGAACGACTGATCGGCAATTTGCGCAGTCAAGGGTTCAAACGTTTGATCGTGGTGATCGGACACTTGGGCGACCAAATCCAACAAGCCCTTCAGCGCTATGCTGGCGACATGCAGATTGATTATATCATCAACCCTGTCTATCGCACCACCAACAATCTCTACTCCCTGTGGTTAGCTCGCGAACAAATCAGCGAGCCCTTTTTACTGGTAGAGAGCGATCTAGTTTTTGATACCAGCCTACTGGATCACATGATCTATCCTGACAGGATGGCGGTTTCCAAAATGCTGCCTTGGATGAACGGCACCACTGTCGAACTCAGCTCATCCCAAGAGGTGACAGCTTTTCGCATGGGCAATGCTTCATCTCATCAAGCGCCACAGTACAAAACCGTTAATATCTATAGCTTGTCCCTTCTTTCATGGGAAAAAATCGAAGCTTGCTTAAGTCGCTACGTGAGCGATGAAAAACTGGGTGATTATTACGAAATCGCATTTGCTGAGTTGATCGCTGACCGCACCCTTTCATTCGAAGCCGTCTTTTTCGAAGCTGATCTATGGTATGAAATCGATACCGCAGAGGATCTGCTCGCTGCCGAGATTCTATTCGCCAGTTCCCACTCTATCAGCCATCGCTCAACAAGCGACGCCGCATCGGCGGCGTTATTACCTGGGTAATAGACCTTAAATATATGGAGAAAGATCAGAGAAACTTTGTCTATCGCAACCTAGCGAATACCGCATCGATCCTCGGCGTATTGCCGATAGGATTGCTGTTCTTAGACGGTGGTTATGCTTATCTGATTCCCTTTCTGATTTTCAACAATTTCATGGACGACCTTGATGGCGTGCTCGCCAGGAAGTTGAAAATTGGCAGCCTACTAGGTGCCCACCTCGACAATGTCTGCGACACCGTTGTCCATGTAATTTTAATCCTGATAGTCAGCGCTCATTATGGATGGTCTATGTTACTCGTGGGCATGATCGCTGCGACTGCCATCATTATCCGCCTGACAGGTCGGCTCAATCCTGATGAAGTCTCAGGAAACGGCACCCCGACCAACGAACTCATGCGCCACCTGCTGTTCGTTCTAATATTGACGGGATTCTACGAGGTGGATCCCAAGCTTTATCTGGGGCTGATATTTATTTTCCACACCGTGACGATGTTAGTGCCGTTCAAATTCGACTTCCTCATCCGAGGGCGGGCAAAAAGCGTCACGGCTGTCGCTTTGGTGAACGTCGTATTGCTAGCGGCATGGTGGGTGCCCAGCTTTGCTCCCTTTATCGCAAGTGCCTTCTTCGCCACCTACCTGTATTCATTTGCCCTCGGCGGAACCCAGTATTTAAAAGGGCAGAATCACAGCTGAAATCGCTTGCTGCCTCATCCTCCAAGCCACACCAGGCAGCCACCTACTGTTGCTCGGATCATCTGCTGATTTTACCGCAGCGATTACTTGATCTATAAGAAAATCGACTGATTATAAGGACGCGCACCACGCGCTTTTTTCATCCCTCCTAATTTACCTACAGCCTAAACACCTACAACCTTCCTCCCATGCCACAAATCAATCACCACTACCTCAAGCTCAAAGCCGGCTACCTTTTTCCAGAAATCGGTCGCCGCGTCAGCGCCTTCACCGATGCCAATCCCGAAGCCGCCAAAAACCTCATCCGCTGTGGTATCGGCGACGTGACCGAGCCACTACCCGAAGCCTGCCGCGACGCGATGCATAGTGCCATCGACGATCTGGGAACTCGCAAAGATTTCCACGGCTATGGACCTGAGCAAGGTTACGCTTTTTTGCGTGAAGCCATCGCTGACAATCAATTTCAGGACATCGACATAGAGGCGGATGAAATCTTCATCTCCGACGGGGCCAAATGCGATACCGGCAACATCCTCGACATCTTTGGTCCTGGAAACAAAATCGTTATCACCGATCCCGTTTACCCAGTTTACGTCGATACCAATGTCATGGCAGGCAATACGGGCGACGCTGATGAAGCGGGCAATTACGAGGGACTGCTTTACCTACCCTGCACTGCAGAGAATAATTTTGTCCCCGCTATACCCAAAGGAGAAAAAGTTGATCTGATCTACCTTTGTTACCCCAACAATCCTACCGGCACTACGATAAGTAAGGAGCAACTCGCCGCCTGGGTTGCTTTTGCCAAAGAGAACGATGCCATCATCCTCTACGACGCCGCCTACGAAGCCTTCATCCGTGAAGACGACGTGCCTCATTCTATTTTCGAAATCGACGGCGCTCGTGACTGCGCCATCGAGTTCCGCTCTTTTTCAAAAAATGCCGGCTTCACTGGAGTGCGCTGTGCTTACACCATCATCCCCAAAAGCCTGACAGGTAAAACAGCTGACGGTGAAGATCAGGCGATCCACCCTCTATGGTCGAGACGCCAAAGCACCAAATTTAATGGAGCCAGCTACCCGATCCAACGTGGTGCCGAAGCGGTGTTCAGCGATGCAGGCAAAAAACAGGTCAAAGATCTGATCGATCACTACATGGCTAATGCCGACCTTATCCGCGAGACCTGCGTGACTGCCGGACTGACTGTTTTTGGCGGCATCAACTCCCCTTACGTGTGGGTCGCCTGCCCTGACGGCATCGACTCCTGGGGCATGTTCGACAAGATGCTCAACGAGCTCAACGTAGTGGTGACTCCCGGATCGGGCTTCGGTGCTGCGGGTGAAGGTTACTTCCGCATCTCAGCTTTCAACACCAAGGAAAACGTCGCAGAAGTCTGTCGCCGCATCAGCGAAAACCTCAGCCAGTAAGATTTTTGCAATGCGCGCGGCTCGACGCCGCTTTCTCTCCAATATAACAAGGCGCATCCCGCCCATGCATTCATGGCTGGGATGAGCTTATCAAATTGTTAGCCCATAGCGTCATTGCGTGTCTTGTAGAGATCTCATCTTTCCGCTTCTATATCACTATGAAATTTTCTAAACTCACAACTCTAGCAGGGTTGCTTCTCTCCGCCACCCTGTGCCTCGTCGCTGGGACCACTGAAGCTCAGCAGAAAAAACCCAACATCATCTTCATACTAGCTGATGATTTAGGTTATGGTGACATCGGTTGTTTTGGACAAAAGCTAATCAAAACCCCCAATCTCGACCGCATGGCTCAAGAGGGCATCAAGCTCACCAACTTCTACGCCGGCTCGACCGTCTGCGCCCCATCACGATCCGTGCTGATGACCGGCCAACACACTGGGCGCACGTGGGTGCGCGGCAATTCCAGCCACAAAGGCGCAAATGCGCAAACCCTACGTGATCAAGATATCACTGTCGCCGAGCTGCTCAAAGCAGCTGGTTACAAAACTGCCCTGATCGGCAAATGGGGGCTGGGCGAACTGAACTCATCGGGACACCCCAACAAACAAGGCTTCGATTATTTCTTTGGTTATCTCAACCAACGCCACGCTCACAACCACTACCCCGAATTCCTGATTCGCAATTCGGAAATCGTCAAACTACGCAACATCACCGACCCTGCCTACACCGCTCTACGCAAAGAAAAAGGTTGGCCTGATGATGGCGCAGGCTGGGCGACTCCCGAGGGACGTATCGACTACGCCCACGGTCTATTCGCTCAAGAAGCCCTCGACTACATCGGCAAAGCCAAAAACGATGAACCTTTCTTTCTCTACCTCGCCTTTAACATCCCCCACGCCAACAACGAAGGCACGCGCGGCACCGGCAATGGTCAAGACGTGCCAGACCACGGCATCTACTCCGACAAGGACTGGCCCGAACCCGATAAAGGGCAAGCCGCGATGATCACCCTGATGGATCGTGACATCGGTCGCATCGTCACTCTGCTAGAGCAGAAAAAAATGGCAGGGAATACTCTCGTTATTTTCACCTCAGACAACGGCCCCCATGCAGAGGGTGGCAATCATCCTGAGTTTTTTAAAGCCAGCGGACCACTACGTGGAATCAAACGCGCCCTCTACGAAGGCGGCACCCGCGTGCCAACCATCGCCTGGTGGCCGGGTAAAATTCCCGCAGGGCAAGTCTCGCAACACCCCGCTTATTTTGGCGACTTCATGGCAACTGCTGCTGAATTGTCCGGCAGCAAGACCCCCAAGAACACTCAATCGATCAGCTTCCTTCCCACTTTATTGGGGCACAAAAAACAACAAAAGAAACACCCATACCTCTATTGGGAGTTCTACGAACAGGGCAGCAAACAATCCGTTCTATTTGGCAAATGGAAAGCCGTCCGTAAACCTATGCTGACTGGTAAAGTCGAGCTCTACGACCTATCCAGCGACCTCGGCGAGAGTCAGGATGTCGCCGATCAGCATCCTGACATCGTCAAGCGCGCCAAACAATACATGCAACAGGGTCACCACCCCGACCCCAAATGGAAAGTCCCCGCACCGAAAAAGAAGGGTAAAAAGAAGAATAAGGGCAAGGGTAAAAAGTAAATCCTCAAACTAAGCTTGCCACACACCTCTTCTTCTCCATCGTGGCATGGATTGGCAATCCGTGTTTCCCCCTCACTCCACGCAATACCATTGCGTCCCCCCCTTTGCAGTGCGCGCGGCTCGACGCCGCTTTTTCCACTCCCTTAATGAGCAGAAAACTACCCTCTCTCACGCCAAGACAACAATCTCGGAGCACCATCGTCTTCCTCATTACCCTCCAAAAAACCCTGCTCCACCAGAAAGCGATCCGCAGCACTGATGGTGCCCTCATAAGCCACCACATCCACATTCATGTTGTAAAAACTGTGATCGTGACCTTCGAAATCAACTAACTCACAGACATTGCGCCGCCACTTCATCTTGCGAACAAATTTTTTCACTCCGCTAAAAGGTACCATGCGATCTGCTGTGCCATGAAAAATAATGCACGGCGGTAGTTTTTTCTGCATGTACCGAATCGGACTCGCCTTAGCCGCCTCTTTGTTATCTTTGAAGTGATCCAGTCCGTAGCCTTTTTTAGAAGTATCGACGATCGGACTAAACAAAACCATCGCGTCTGGCACGCAACTTAGTTGCACATCCGTCTCATCATCGGCGAAATCTTTGATCATCGCCGCACTCAAAACCAAATGCGCACCCGCCATACCTCCAGCTCCCACGACCTTAAACTCGTCCGCACCAAAATGATCCTTGTTGTAACGCACCCAGCGAATCGCGGTGCGCGCATCTGCCATCGCCTGCATCGGGTCTGTGCCGTGCGTAGAACTCACCCGATATTCGATCAACATCGTGATCGCTCCTCGGTCGGCAAAATACAAACTCTGCGGGCTGAACTGAGTGATCTCCCCTTGATCCCAGCTGCTGCTGTAAAAAAACATCATCACCGGTCGATTCGCACCCTGTTTTTCCCCATTAGGATAATAGACATGGGCGTGCAGATCTGGACCGTCTTCGATCTTTTTGTAAACAAAACTCTCCGCTTGAGCGAGAAGTTCGTTCTGCCGGTCGACAACTGCATTGATCGCCGGTCTCATATAGGTAATAAAAGCAAAATGGTGAAATCTGAAAGGCTGCATATTAAGTGAATAGCCCATTTTTTCAAGCGTCCAGATGCAAGTTTTCATCCAAGCTCACATCGCACTCTCACTCACTGGCAAAATAGCCCACCTCATGCTACACTGACATCACATGAAATCGTTATTTCCACTCACGTCTGCTCTAGCATTGATCTGCACCAGCTATCTAGCAATCTGCAACCTCGCGACAGCGCAAACTACCACCCCCACAGATAGCAGCCAGCCCGCTAGCCCTGCTGTCGCTACTGCCAAAAGCTCCCCGGAACTGCAAGCTCTTCTGGAAAACATCTATCTCACTTGGCGCCAAGCCATGAACAGTAAAGATTTCAATACCTGGACCGCCACCACTGCCGCCTCGCGACAAATGGCAACTCGCAACCGCATCATTTCACAGCGTTTGAGTTACCCAAAGGCCTTGTTTTCCACTCCCGTGCAAGCTCCACCTCTCGCTCAACTCGTATTGCTCGATGTCTTGGAAAAAGGCGACACGGCTAATGCCATTTATTATGGCAAAGTAGATTTCGGGCTAGGTGCCGACCAAACCATCACTGATAACTTCATGGTCTTAAAGTTCGTTAAAGAACTGGGACTGTGGAAATTTGACCAACTTCGCATCATCAAAACTGGCAACGATCCCGACTTACAGAATAAGATCCGCACCTCCGATTTTTCTTTTTTAAAAAGCGACGTCTTCCAACCCAGCGGCCTCGCCCCACTGATTGCCAAATCCGTCAATCCCCCCGCTTACTTAGCCGAGTTATGGATAGCTGCCAACGGCTTTGATGTGCGAGTCAATATCAATCAAGGCAACCACAAATCACACATCACCAATGATGATGGACGCGACCTAGTCATCGGTGGACTGGTGAAAGGGAAAAACACCGTCAGCCTCTCGATCACCCCCGTAGCCACTCAAAGCACCCTACCCAAAAGACTCGAGGTAGCGATCTACGCCACCCCAGCTGCAAATAAACCCGCCAAACGTATTTTTCACTACGCCCCCGACATCAATAAAGTGCCGCGCACTTATTCCGTCACCATTCCCATCCACTAACACTTGTAGGGCGACCGCTCCGGTTGCCACGTATTGAAACCGCTCCGGTTGCCTTACCTTTAGAAACTAACATGCACGGACAAAACCCCGCCACCATGGTGATAACCGTGTAGCGGATAAGAGTAAGCATACGAGTAAGGGACGTGATAATAAAAATAGGGCGCGTAGTTGGGGTAACGGTAGCCATAGTCAATGCCGCGACCACTCCGAGCGTAATCACGACGCCCACCAAAAACCGAATCGGAACGCCGAGGGCGACGATTATAAGAACGACCTGGCTGAAAGACATAACCACTTACCGTTTGCCCTTTGCTATTTTTACCAAGCTCGCGAGTGACAATCTCTGCATTGAGTGACGACTGCCACGCAAACACTGCTGCAACCATAAATATATATAACGGAACGACCCTCATCAGAGGAAATCTAAGCCAATTCCAGCTCCGATCAACTTACAAAAGTTCAACACTGCAACGACCTGCGTTACCTCGGCTGCTCCCTAATAGCCAAATAAACCTTCAAGCCCCTTCATGTGCTTCATGGTGAATTCCGCTCTCCCCTATACTTACTCCCCCATCACCGTCACCGCAATGCGTCGCCTATGAGACGCCCTACGATGCTCAAACAAAAACAGCCCTTGCCACGTGCCTAATGCTAACTCCCCCTGCATCACAGGGATGTTTTTATCCACATCAGTCAAACACATGCGGATATGAGAGGGCATATCGTCGGGTCCCTCGTGGGTGTGCACAAAATACGGCGTATCCTCTGGTACCAAATGATCGAAAAATGCGTGCAAATCCGTGCGTGCCGAGGGATCTGCATTTTCCATGATCACCAAGCTGCAACTGGTGTGGCAAACGAACACCGTCGCCACCCCATTCTCCACTTCGCTCAACTCGACGATGCGAGCAATCTCATCACTGATCTCATAGGTGCCTTTGCCCCTCGTCTCCACCATGAAACTCTCCGTGTACACTTTCATTTTCTCAATCTCAGAAACACATTCTTTTTTTATTTGCGAGTAACTTGCCCTCGATTTCCCCACGGTACTTACCTACTCTGATTTTTCTCAGGATCTTTTTCTCTACTCGTTCTAATGCTTCTTTCTCACTCTCCGTCGAACGAATCGTAGTGCTTTGTTTGCCACATCGGTTACAAATAAATCTCACCCCAATGTCATTTTCGCCATCAGGCACCACCTTTGGTTTCATCGCTTCCGCGCACTTGTCACACTCGCACCACAGGTTGATCACCTTCCCCTTCCACGAATACTCCCACTGCCATTCCACCCAGAAAAAAGTATCCATCTGGTAATCACGCCAAACTTCGCTTTTACCAAATATCCGCCGATAAAGACAACGCCCTATCAAAAAAACAAAGCCTAACGTAGCCAAAGCTAACAAATAGAAAACCGCTGCCGGCAAGGATACCTCGGAAGCTAGATGCGAGGCTGCCGGACCATAGATATGAGCCCCCACTTCCAACGCACCACCCCCGGCTAGCACTGCCATCATAGCACCTAGCCCCACTAGCAAAATCGCTAACAAGGAGGCTAGAACTATTCGCGTGGTATAAGGTCTGTGTCGGTCGTTCTCCATCTAGCTTTACTTTTTTCCGAAGACCTCGCCTGCGCAAGTCATAAACGCAGATTTACCACAATTCCAACAAGTCCTCCACTTCAATTTTCCTGCTGCGATACTGACACTGTAGCCTGCCCCGCCCCCGCCTTTACTTTAGCAAGAACACAGCGAAATCCATACAACCCTTCTCTAATCGTTGGCGGCACCGCATTGCGATACGAAGTCAACAGCAGATCGCGCTCCGATACGTTCCACGCCCCGCCCCGCACCACCTGCAATCCCGTATCGCCACTGTAGGCATCGCTGACCCACTCCCACACATTGCCCGCCAAATCATAAATACCCAAGTCGTTGGCTTTATACTGCCCCACCGGCGCCGTTTTTGCAAAACCGTCATCATAATTTTTCAACACATAACGCCCTTTAGCATTTTTATCCGCGAAGTTGCCACTATCAGTTGGCGGCGGCCACTGTTCTCCCCAAGGGAAATGTTTGCGCACTTTACTGTCTCTACGCTCGGGACTGACCCCCTTCTCATCTTTCAATCCAGCCATCTCACTCCATTCCAGATCGGTAGGCAAACGGTACTCTTCATTGGATTCTATCTTGCCTGCCACACGCTCCCTATCGGTCAGCCACGCACAGAAGTTTTGCGCATCATGAAGGCTCACCCCCACGACCGGGTGATCCAGATCTTGCGTGAACCCAGCTGGTGGCTTTCCTCCTACCGGCATGACTTCTTGTAAATACGCATCAAAATCCCTCACTCGAGTTTCATAAGTCGATACCATCAAGGAGTTGCCCACAGGAACAAAAGCCATCGCCAAACTGTTGCTCCACGGCTGCCCAAAAATCACACTGCCGTCTCGCTCTAAATCCGCCTCGACCTGTAGCTCTCTGCCCGTCTTGATCCAACCACTACGCAGCTCGTCTCCATGCCCTTCCTTCTTCAAAGTCACCGAAAATGGACCAGCACGCACCTCGCGCAATGGCAGTGGCGTCCTGCCAATCAAGCGCCCTCCGCGATACACTCTCGCCCCAACAGGATCACTGCTCACCACCGCACCACCAAACACATCGTCGATCACACAGAAAAACGTGCCTTCCCGACCTGGCGTGCCAGAGATCTGCGGTCGATGGTATTGCCGCTCTCCCAAAAAGCCATGCATTTGATCCTCTGCCGTCATCCAATCACAAAAAGCCCACTGATCTTTTTCCGACGCCAATACCAAACCGTCCTTTCCCGCTACCGCAAACGGTCGCTGAGTTTTCTCCAGGAACGTAGCGAACTGATCGCGAGTGATCTCACCAGAAACATGCGTTCCATCACCTGGTTGATAACGTATATCCAAACTGTTAACCCATGGGCTATTTTCGATAGGTCGCCGATCTCGAATCAAAGTTGCGTTATCATACTGACGCCCCACCACCAATTCACGAGTGATGATTTTATCCTGATAACCCGTAAGCCGCAGCACCAACTCTACTCGCCCAGGAGGAAAACTCAAAAATCGTGTCGGTGTCCTACCGAGTTCCTTATCATCATGCCATACCTGCGCGCCGATCGGATGACTGAACACCTTGAACTCCGCCATTTCCACCACAGGTTCAACTTTGTCAGCTTCATCCGTTTCACCGCCTTTATCAGAGTCTGCATCCTTGCCCATCTTCTGCCCGCCTTTAGGCAGTGTCATGTCCCTAGGAAAAACCGGCGCACTCAGGTCTCCCACTTCGGGGAAAAAAGAATCCCTGATCACTGGCGTACCGCCACTGTTCAATACCAACGACTGCCTGATCCCATCTTCATCCCCACCATCCTCGTCCTTGTTATCACCACTCAACTCTAAAGGTGGCGATGATCCGGGAGGGATGCTGTAATACACAAAAGCCCCAATCCCACCCAACATTAGAAACACCACCACCGCCGCCGCCATCCACGCTCGACCAAGCCAGCGCTCCTCCGATTTTTCTTCTTGCTCTTGGATCGCCTGCAGCGCCACCACCAAAGTCTCAGCACTTGCGTAACGCTTGCGCGCATTAGGCGCACCCGCGCGACAGATCACCGCATTGAGCATGCGCCACTCATCACGGTTCACCGTAGGCGAGAGCTCCAAATTGGTCGGCAATTCAGGGAAATCTAAACGATCCTTACCCGTCGCCACCTCATACAATACCATCGCCAAACTATACAAATCGCCCGACGCCGTGCCAGGGCCCTCTGGTGGCATATAACCCTCTGTACCCACATAAGATCGCTGACCGCTGTGCGCCACCAAACCGATATCCGCCAACTTGGCTTCGCCATTCACAAAAATCACATTCGAAGGTTTCACATCTCGGTGAGTCAGCCCCTTCTGATGCAAATGCCCCAAAGCACCCGCGATCCTTATCCCCATCGTCACTCCGACCTGCACATCCGTATTTTGACGCGCACGCAAATCCGATGCCAAAGTACGCGGCTCATAGGACTCAGGATCGATCTCTTGACCATGAAACTGATCATCTCCCAGCTCCATCACATAAAAATAGAAACCCTTCTCTTTGTTCCGCCCCACGTGCAACACATCCACCAAAGCAGGATGATCCTTAGAGACATTTTCATACTTTTTGATCCCCTCAAACTCCCGCTCATAAGTGCGCTCAAGATCAAAATCCTTGCGCTGCACCACCTTCACCGCACGCAACATGCCCGTCACGCTGCGAGCCAACCACACCTCGCCATAAGAACCTCCACCGATCCTACGTAAAATTTCATAATCCGGAATGTCCGGCCTGTTATGTCTCTTTTCGATAAGCCTGTCTCTAGTTACTGATACCTCTACCCTACACGGTCTTCCTAAATCGATTCTATTCAAAAACCCTGCTCACACAATGCCTGCAACTCCTTCTTCATCAAGGCACCTACTCGATGTTTTGCCAAATAAACTTGAGCCATACTGACCCCCAACTCTAGTTTGACCTTCTCCGCCGTCCATTCTTTGATCACATAACAATCAAAAATCTGAAACTGCTTCGGCGAGACTTGCCCCTTCACCCTATCCCTAGCCACCTTAGTGATATTAGCACTCCACTCCGCATCCCACACCTTCTCCATGCTGTCATCAGGATCCGCAAAACGCTCAATGGTAGCCGTGCCACGCCCATCTGCCTCGTCCTCCACCCGCCACTGATGCGAAGCCACCGCCATCGCCGCCGGATTCCTCTTGCGTTTTCTATACTGATCCGCTATCCGCCAACGCGCCACATTCATCAGCCAACTTTTGAACGATCCTTTTTCCGCATCGTAGGCACGCCCTTTTTTCCACTGCTTCGCAATCGTCAGAATCGTCTCCTGCACCACATCAAAGGCCTCGTCGTTCGACAAACCCGCCCGCATCGAGACCCGATGAATCAGCCTCCAGTAGGTGCGATAAAAGTCATCCCAAGCCCCCTGATCCTCCCAATCATCCAGACGCTCGATCAAACTCTTGCGCGTGCGTTGATAACCCGCATCCAGATTTTTCTCTAACTCTGCTTTTCCCTCAGCCATTTGCTCCACACTCTACCACGAATCGCCCAATACGGGAATTCTTTCAGTTTTTTTGAAAGAATCCCCCATCCCCCTCCGTATCTCAAGATAGAAACATAAAAAGACCAGCTTCAACCACCCACCTACCATGTCCCGCTCCCACTCCACCATCATCCACACCTGCTCCCTTTTGCTCACCTTATTCGCCCTGACCCTTGGCAGCACAAGCAACAGCGACGCAGCTCCCGCCGCTCCCACGGTAAAAAAACTGAGCTTCCAACGCTCCCCCTCCTACTACTCGTCTTACTCAAACCCACTCACCCCCACTCCCACCATCCTGTTGCGCTTCAACGCTCCCATCGAAGTCAAAGACAGCTCGAGTAAAATCTATTTCTCCAACAAAAACACCCCATCAGTAAAAATCCCCGCAAAAATCAGCCGTCCGACAGTTGAGCAATGCCTCAAGCTCCAGCCCTACCCCAAAAATCCGCAACACCTGCAAAACTTATCCACCAAGCATTTCCTAACCGTTCAAGCTCTCAGCCCTCTGCCTACAGGACACCGTTGGAGCTTAGTGATCGCTAAAGGATTGAGAAGCAGCGACCAAAGCACCATCAACGAATCCCCTCTTGTCAGTCGTCTCGGACGCTTACGCGAGTTTTCTCTCAACAACGCATTCGCCAGTCATCCCTACGACTCCCCACTCAGCATTCAGTTGTCATTCAACAAAAAACTCCATACCATCCTCACCGCAGCAACCCTGTCTCAATACCTCAAAATCTCACCCCAACCCACTCAACTGCGATTCCTGCGCCACCGCAACAGCATCGAGATCCTTGGCGACCTGCACTACGATCGCGACTACCAAGTCACCGTGACCGCAGGACTGCCCGCCGCCGATCAGACCCTCTATCCCAAATCCAGTCAACACACCGTGCGCTTCACCCCCAACGCCCCCTTTGTCCATCTGCCTGCTTTCAACACCGCTCAAAACCTCGCCGGTAATAAAAACTTCCCCATCATCGTAGGCAATACCGATCAAACTCTGATCCAAATAAAAAAACTCGACGGAGTCAATTTGATCTACGCCCTACGAGGCTACAGCTCCTATTTGCAGCGCAGTGGCGGTATCCCTTTTGAGATGGTGCCAGGGCGCACCATTTACAAAAAAAACTGGCAACAAAACCTCGCCATCGATCACAGTGAAAAAATCGATTTAAACTGGGACTCCTTAGTCAAAAGCCAACAACCTGGAGCCTATTATCTTTGCGCCGAAGGCGATTCCAAAATCAACGCTCTCGATGATGCGGGCGCACAAGCCTTGATCCAACTCACCGACATCGGACTGGCATGGAAAAAGTCCAGCCAGCAAACCTTGCTTTACATCTTCTCTCACCGCAGTGGCAGGCCTCTGCCCGGCGCCACCATCACCCTCTTCGACAACGATGCCACAAAGCTGCAGCAATATCAAAGCAACGAACAGGGCATCAGCACCTTTGACCCCAATCACCCGCAACTCAAAAATCACGCACGCTGGTTAGAGATACGATTCGAGAACGATCGTCACGTTCTAGAGATCGATAACGACATGGACACCCTCGGGCTGTGGAGATTCAACATGCCCTATCGTCGCCAGAGCAGCGCAGAGCAAGTGCTGCATCGCCGCAGCCTGCTGTTCACCGATCGCCCCGTTTATAAGCCCGGTGATACCGTGCATCTCAAATGCCTAACTCGGCTCACCGACGACCAACAACTCCTAACTCCCAATCAAGATGGCGGAACCGCCAAAGTCACCCTGTTTGACAGTCAACACCGCACCCTAGTCACGCGCGATGTCGAAGTCTCTGCACATGGCAGCATCGACCAAAGCTTCCAACTGCCAGACAACACTCTAGGACGCTTCCAAATACGCATCGACTTCAATCACGAAAAATCCACCGAGCGACAAAAGTGGCGCAACATTTTCACCCACTCCTTCCAAGTAGCAGAATATCGACCCAATACTTTTGCCATCAAACTAAATAACAAAAAGGACTACCAATTGCCTAACCATGTCGATGATGCCATCACCATCCCTGTCTCAGCCTCCTATCTCATGGGCAAGACGCTATCCTCAGCTCGTTTGCGCTGGCAATCTTCCGCCTACACCCATTTTCCCTACAACGAAAACTTCGAAGATTTCACCTTCGGCGATCACAGCTCCGATGCCAGCCCTAACCTCTCATTCAGCGATCAACTTGATCTCTCAGAAAAAGGCAAAGGGCTCATCCAACTGCCACTACCTATCAACATCAAACGACCTCTCCGGTTACGCCTGAACACAGAGATCACCGACATCAATCAACAGACCATCACCACCAGCGACCTACTCTACCTACACAGCTCTGATTTCTATCTAGGCATGCAATTCCCCAGCGAGAGACTCATCAGCGATCAAGCCTTCACCCTCAACTTAACTTCCCTCGCCCAAGACGGCAGTCCCTACACCCAACCGATCTCAGCCAAACTCAAAGTCGAACGCATCATCTGGAATACGGTGAAAGTTCGTGGTGCAGGAGGCACCATCTCTCACCGCAACCAAAAGCAAATCGTCCCCGTGCTCGAAGAAGATCTGAAAGTCACCATCAGCCAACACCCGCAAACCGGCACCCCCCTGCCAGCCACCACCCAGCTAAAACTGGAGCAAGCTGGAGACTACCTCTTCACCCTCAGCTCAACAGATACCCAAGGACGCCCTGTTGTCAGCAAACAAGAACTCAGCGTTTATGGAGAAAAACAAAGCCCCAACTGGTCCCGCCACGACGGCGCCCGCATCGACGTCATCAGCGACAAAGGCACCTATCAAGCAGGAGAAACCGCCAAGCTACTGGTCAAAAGCCCCATCACTGGACACGCCCTGATCAGCGTAGAGCGCAAAGGCATACGCCGCGTCTTCACTCGCGAGATCACCCAGCAACAAAGCATCATCGACATCCCCATCACCCAACAAGATGCTCCCAATATCTTCGTCTCCGTGCTCATCATCAGAGGGCTAGAGGACAGCACCCACCAACACCGCAAAACAGACTACCGCCTCGGTTACGCACAGCTCAGCGTAGCTGATCCCACATCCGAACTCTCCATCACCCTCACTAGCCCCGAGTCCACCGTGCGCCCTGGCGACAAAATCAAACTCAGCGCCCTGATCAGCGACCATCAAAACAAGCCTCTTGCCAACACCGAAGTCACCCTCTATGCCGTCGATGAAGGTGTACTCAGCCTGACAGGTTACAACACGCCTGATCCCCTCAGTCTCTTCCACGCCCCCTTCCCACTCAGCGTATTCACCGGTCAATCCATCTCCGCACTGTTGCCAGAAAACCCTGACGACCATGATTTTGGCAACAAAGGCTACGTCATCGGCGGCGGCGGCGAGGGTGGGAATCAGGGGCTCACCCGCATCCGCAAAAACTTCAAAGCCCTCGCCTACTGGGGCGGATCTCTGATCACTGACGCTCAAGGCATGGTGCGCGCCTCCTTCATCGCCCCAGACAATCTCAGCGAATACCGCATCATCGCCATCGCTCATCACGGCAATCGTTTTGCTTCAGCTACGAATAAAATGGTCATCCAAAAACCCCTCATCATCGAACCTTCCCTACCTAACTTTGGCAACGTCGGTGATCAGATCGACCTCACCGCCGTACTCCACAACAACAGCGACAAAGCGCTCGATCTAGAAGTCAGTCTCACCCTCGATTCCCACGCTCAGTTCAGAAAAACTCCAGCCACCACCATCCCCACCTCTAGCCCCCTCACTCCCGAGGCACAAGCACCTGCCAGCAAAACCCTCAAACTACACCTCGCCGCAGGTCAAACCCGCTCCCTCAAATTCCCCATCCACTTCACCTCCATCGGCGACGCCCGATGGATCTGGCGCGCGCGTGCCTTGAATGATGATAAATTATCCGACCAAACCCAATCCACGCTGCCAGTCCACTACCCCATCCCCCTGCTGCGCCATTCCCATCGCCAGACGCTTCACCCAGCAGGCAATGACAAACCCGCCATCAACTTGCTCGCAGACGTAGATCCTGAACTCTTAAACGGACAAGGCTCCATCCAAGTCACCTTCTCCAACTCAAGAATGATCGAAGCCCTCGACGCCGTGGACTATCTCTTAAAATACCCCTACGGCTGTGTTGAGCAAACTTCCTCCAGCACCCTACCTTGGTTATCCACCCAATCCTTCCAATCCGCTCTCCCCTCCCTCAATCGCAGCCCAGAAGAAATCGCTGCTGCTATTGATCATGGCAGCAAACGTCTGCTATCCATGCAAACTCGTGATGGTGGACTCGCTTATTGGCCCGGCTCATCCGACTCGATCCTCTGGGGTAGCGCTTACGGCGGCATGATCTTAGCCCTCGCAGAAAAGAGCGGCACCGAACTTCCCAAACAAAGCCTGCAAAACTTATGGGAATACCTGTCCAAAAACCTAAGAAATTCTGGAAAAATCAAAGACGCCTACTCCCTCTCGCAACGTTGCCTCGTCACTTACACCCTCGCCCTAGCCGGACATCCAGAAAACAGCTACCACGATTTGTTATATCAAAAACGCCACCAGCTTCCCAACGAAGCGCGCGCGCTGCTCGCTCTCGCCATGTTAGAAAGCGACTTTTCTCAAATCAATCAAAGCCGCGCCGCGATCCTGCTAAAGCCTGATACCAGCAAAGAACCCACCCCGCAAAGCCAAGTCTCTTGGTATGGCAAACCCTACACCCTTGCCACACAATTACTGGCATGGTCCAAACTGCAAGCAGGTGGAGCACAAGCAGACCAGTTGGCAGAACAACTTTTACAACTCAAAAACGGGCCGCATGTCTGGGGCAGCACCTACAACAATGCTTGGCCGATGCTCGCCATCGCCCAATACAGCCTGTCCACCCCGCCACCGAAAAATGGACTGAACTTCCAAGCCCATTTTGATCAACAAAATCAAGCCATCTCCCTCGATTCAAAACCCAGCTCAAAACAAATCGCCTTCCCTTTCAACAGCCATAACAAGCACCCACAACTCAAAGTCACCCAAGCAGCACCATCTCGCATCTACGCCCAAGTTGAAGTCACTAGCCAACCCAAGCTACTGCCCTTCAAAGCCCGTGACCGAGGTTTTTCTCTACGTCGCAACTACCAACGCATCGAAAACGACGGCACCCTCAGCCCCGCACAAAACCTCAAAGTAGGTGACCTCATCCTCGTCAGCCTGCATGCCAATATCGACGACAAACAGCACTATCTCGCCATCGAAGATCGTCTGCCGTCCATCTTTGAAGCGATCAACCCCGAGTTCAAATCGCAAAGCACTCAATCAGCGCAACACGGCAAATGGAAACGTCTCTGGCCTAACCACACCGAAATCAAAAAAGATCGCGTGCTCTTTTTTCAAGACTACCTCTACAAGGGCGGCGATTACGTCATCCAATACCTAGCACGAGTCATCTCACCAGGTTCCGCCACCGCACCACCTGCGAAGATCGAAGCCATGTATGAACCGCAACGCTACGGACTCTCCAGCACCCAGATCCTCACCGCCCAAGCGGTTCACCCCGCATCTCCAGCTCCAACCCCTTCAACCATCGCTACTCGATGAAACGCATCCACCTCATCACTCGCCACCTCTTCCGTGCGGGTCTTAGTTTAAAAGCTAAGATCGCGCTGAGCCTACTCGGCGTCTTTTCCATCGCCACTTGGCTGTGCCTCTCTATCGCGCCCTTATTTTTTGAACTGCCAGAAGCACTGCTCTCCGATCCGCAAGCAGGCAAGCTCTTCACTGACCGCACAGGACACTCCCTGCGTCGTCTGCTCAACGCCGATCTAGCGATCGACACTCCCGCCACTCTCGATGAAATTCCCCAACACCTCATCGAAGCTACCATCGCAGTCGAAGACTCTCGTTTTTACCAACACCGAGGCACGGATTCACTCGCCATCGCCAGAGCTGCCACTAACTCCCTGCGCGCCCGCCGCATGGTATCGGGCGCGTCCACCATCAGCCAGCAACTCATCAAACTCACTTCCCCCGCAAAAACCCGTTCCCTCGGCAACAAAATCACTGAAGCCCTCACCGCTCGCCATCTTGAAAAGCAATGGGACAAAAATAAAATTCTAAGCGCCTACCTCAACCGCCTGCCCTATGGCAACCTACTCACTGGTTGTCGCGCCGCCGCCAGAGGCTACTTCAACAAACCGCTAGCCGACCTCTCGCTCGCCGAATGTAGCCTGTTAGCCGGATTACCCAACCGACCCAGCTATTTCAATCCTCGGCAATCCATGGACAAGGCAAAAAAACGTCAAGCCTGGGTGTTGCAGCGCATGCTGCTAAGCCACAAAATTACCCACGAACAATATCAACATGCCTTGCAACAGAAAATACAATTACACCACTCTGGCGGTCTCACTTTTCAAGCCCCGCACCTGGTCGATCTTATCTTATCTCAAACCGAGTCCAAGCTCCCAAACAGCCAAGCTCCATCCTCGCCCATTAGAACCTCCATCGATCTAGAAACCCAACAACTGATCGAGCAAACCATCAACAATCACCTCCAACAACTCGAGCAAGATCGCCCCCATGCTTCCGCATTGCAAGCTGCCGCAGTGGTGATTGACAATCGCAGTGGCGAAGTGCTCAGCTTGGTTGGATCGCGGGATTATTTCAACTCCAACAGCGGACAAATCAACGGGGCCTGGATCGCCCGTTCACCTGGCTCCGCTCTAAAACCCTTCACCTACCTAATCGCCTTAGAACGCAGTAATTCAGCTGCCACCCTGCTCGATGACCTACCACTCGAATTCATGACCTCCAGCGGCAGCTACCGCCCCGTCAACTACGACCGCACCTTTCGCGGACCCGTCACTTACCGCGAAGCTCTGGCCACATCTTTGAATGTCCCTGCCATCCGCCTACTCAATCAGCTAGGTGGCCCCGAAGTGCTTCAGTCCAAACTCACTCAATTAGGCATCAGCACCTTGAAGCAAGCCCCCAGTCATTACGGCCTCGGACTCACCATCGGTACCGCCGAAGTGCGGCTACTCGAACTGACCAACGCCTACGCCTGCCTTGCTAGACTAGGACGCTACGCCCCCTATCGCCTCACCTCTCCCGATGCCACTGCCGATTCCCATACCGATGTCCCCATCCCTAGCACCCAGCTCTTTTCTGCCGACGCCTGTTACCTGATCGCTGACATGCTCAGTGATCCCACCGCACGCGCACCTGCTTTTGGATTGAACTCCCCCCTCAACCTACCCTTCAAAGTAGCCTGTAAAACTGGCACCAGCACCGATTTCCGTGATAACTGGACGATCGGCTATACTCCCAAATCCACCGTTGGAGTTTGGGTAGGGTGCTTTGACAACCAAGCCATGCCCAAACTATCGGGTGCCGTCGGTGCCGGCCCGATTTTCCACGACATCTTCACCCAGCTCTATTCCAAATCCGATGACCCGCCGAGTTGGTATGCTCGCCCGCAAAACATCGTCGCTGTCCGCATCGATCCCCTCAATGGCAAACGCCTAGCCGAGTCAGATTCACCCTCCCCCGCAGCAGCACCCCATCATAGCCGCCTAGAAATTTTCCGCCAAAACAACCTTCCTCCAATCGCCCTACCTTCCGACTACGATGCTAAAGGTCGCACTTTATTACCCGCCCGCTACCATACTTGGTTCACCAACAGCCCTCACCAACTCCACCAACGCGCTGCCATCACCCCCCTTAACCAAACTCTACAGCCAAACTCATCATCCGATTTTCTGATCCTAAGCCCACTGCCACACACCGTCGTCTATCTCGACCAAGACCTACCCAATCAAGGATCACTGTTCATGCTCAAGACCAATTCCCCCTATTCCTCCATTCGCTGGAGCTGCCCTACCCTACAAATCCAACACCCCACCGATGCGGACGCCTCGGTCACACTAGAGCTCGGCACCCATCAACTCACCGCCATCGATGCCAAACACGGCAGCCGCACTTCCGTCACCATCCGAGTCGAGAGCTTGTGAAGAGCAAGCACAAACGAAGCCTTATTAATTCCATGCAAGGAGAAATTGGCACAATATGCTGCGCATGTTGTGCCAAGCATTTGGGCTCGAATCCAACGGCAGCGATCATCGCTGCGAGCAGCGATTTATCAACTGCGCCCGTGCACTCAACGGCAAAGGCAAGCAGATCATCCCCATCATTGATGACGCCCAGCTCATCCCCATCGACGCACTGCGCAAACTGCGACTGTTGCTGGAAGACTTCCCCAAGAATCACAACCTCGTGCTACTTGGACAACCCGACTTCAACACCACCCTGCAGCTCAGGGTCAACGAGGATATCCGTAGCTGTGAATTTCCACTCTCTGGTCGTAGGATCCGGGTGCTGATGACCGAATTATCATCGTAGGACTTATCGATCACACAGCGTTAATTCGATGATGTTCTTTCAAACTCAATCTAGAGCTTTTGGCTATGCCTTGAAAATCCCGGGGTTTGGGGCAGAGCCCCACGTTGTTTGAAATTGCGTAGCGTTTTTCGTTTTTTTTCGTCACCTTTTCGGTATTTTTGTTCCACGGAGTCATTTTTTATTGAGACTGGGATTTGAACACTACTTTTGATGCTCGTCCGGGCGCGTGGAACACTGATGCAGCCGTCTTATTGAGACGTATAAGCTCGCACAACACAGTCTAATACACAGTTGCAGAGCTTCATTTGCAAGCTTTGGTAAACTCTCCATGAAATTCGCCCGCCGCCTAGCTCCCCAGCATCTAGACCTGCTCAACCTGCGTATGAACATTCGGGTCAAAGGTTGTCCGCACTGCCATTGCCTGGGCTCAGTCAAATCACACGGCTACCTCTACGGCCAGCCAAGCCGCAGCAAGCCCGACTGCGATCAAGCCGTCAACGTCCACGGGGAGGTCACCCGTGCTTTGCGTTTTTTTGCTCCAATCGCTATTCAAACCAAGGCTGCGGTCGCACCTTTGTCGTTTATTGGGATGATATATTCCCCTTCTGTAGCCTGCGACCTAGAGAGCTTTTCAATCTAGTTCGCTGTGTGGCAAGGGGCTATAGCGTCGCTAGCGCACAAAAAATAGCGGGATTTCCATTCACCATTAGCACCGCTTACCGCTGGATGAAAAAGTGGCAACGTAGCATCTCCCATATCCGCACTCACCTCTGCCGCGAACATCCCCCGCCAGGGCAGAGTGACATCAGTAATCATGCTTTCACCCTCCAGCATCTGGAGGATGCATTCCCCTACGCCCACTGCCCACTAGAATCCTTCCAAAGCACCTTCCAGGCCCTGCTATTGCCTTGATAAACAAAAAACCACCTATTTCGGTGCTCTGAATTGCCCCCTAAGCACCAAGGTCTGGCAAAGTTTTCACCACATTTTCATCGTAGCCCTTTTTCCTACCCATTCACAAAATCGCAGCAACAGAATACGGTTATGGAGAAGTGAAGGTAGGCGGGCTAGTTGCTCGTCGACATGAAAAGAGTATCCACATATATGAAAATGAAAGTCCTCGGCGCACTAGAATACGCCGAAGGAGCCACCCTCAGAGAACGCTATCAAAGCGTCAGCCAAAACGTCTTCATTGATGAGGAAGGGCTACCCCGCAAGTTCACCTGGCGTACCATTGAAAGCTGGAGCGTGCGCTACAGGAAATACGGCATCACCGAAACCAAAGCGCGCGCCGACAAAGGCACCATGCGTAAAGTGGTGCCCGAAGAACTGCTGGAGGCCATTGAAAAAGTGCTGCCCTACTTCCATGGAAAAAAATACAACATCGCCCAAGTTTATCGAACCTGTATCGAGCAAGGGCATCTGCGACGCGATCAAGTCGCCCCCACCACCTTCCGTCGCTACGTCAAAAAATACGAGCTACTCAAACCCAATGAAGAAGGTCTGAGCAAAGCCCGGCTCGCTTTTGCCAAACCCTACGCCAACGACATGTGGCAATGCGATACCATGCACGGTCCCTATATCAAAATTGAGGGCAAAGCGATCAAGACCTTTCTCATTTGTTTCATCGACGATGCCTCACGCGTCATCACTCATGGAGAATTTTACCGTGCCGACAATACCATCAACCTGCTCGATTGCTTGCAGACCGCGCTTTTCAAAAGGGGCAAGCCTCGCCAAATGTATGTGGACAATGGCTCCAACTACTGCGCCAAAGAGTTTTCGCTGATCTTCAATCGTATCGGCACCTACCTCTCCCACACACCCGTCAGAGACGGAGCCGCTAAAGGCAAAATAGAGCGCTTTTTCAAAACCGTGCGCGCGCAGTTTTTACTGCGCAATCTCAGTGCCATCACCAGCTTGCGCGAACTCAATGCCAGCTTCATCGATTGGGTAGAGAACGATTACCACCTCAGCGTGCATGAAACTCTGGGCATGAAACCCATCGATCGTTTCGGGCTCGATTTGGACAGAATTCAGCACCACGAACCCAGCCAATACAACGAAGAACTCTTCTACATGGAAGCCACCCGCAAAGTGCGCGTTGACAACACCTTCAGCTTCAAGCGCATCCGCTACGAAGCCCCGCGCGACCTACGCAATAGAAGCATCGAGCTGCGCTACAATCGCAATCAGCACACCGCCACCGCTCCCATCGTTTACCAAGACGGCGAGCGACTCGGAGCCGCCACACAAGTGGACTACATCGCCAATGACCGACCACCCAAAGGGCTAGCAGCCTTTCATGGCGAACAAGCTTAATCACAGGAAAAACATCAACACCATAAAAACCAACAACAACATATATCATGATAAGAACACACTTCGGACTCAGCAGCAACCCCTTCACCACCACCAAAGACACCGCCTTGATGGAGCACCAGCAGCGACACTTTGACATCCTCAAAGTGCACAGCCAACAAGGCGGGCTGTGCGTCATCCTCGGCGAACCAGGCACTGGGAAAACCGTGCTCAAAAACGCCATCATCCACCATAACCCCAAGCAGTGGATCACCCCCGTGATCAACCGTTCTCTGCACACTTGGCACAATATGCTGCGCATGTTGTGCCAAGCATTTGGGCTCGAATCCAACGGCAGCGATCATCGCTGCGAGCAGCGACTTATCAACTGCGCCCGCTCGCTCAATGGCAAAGGCAAACAGATCATCCCCATCATTGATGACGCTCAACTCATCCCGATAGACGCCCTGCGCAAACTCAGACTGCTACTGGAGGACTTCCCCAAGAACCACAACCTTGTGCTGCTTGGACAACCCGACTTCAATGCCACCCTGCAGCTCAGGGTCAACGAAGACATTCGTAGTCGTATCACCTACTCCGCCACCGTCGAACGACTCGCCCCCGAAGGCATCAATACCTTCATACACAGTCAGCTCGATTTGGTTGGGTTGCCGCACAGCACCTTCACCGATGCCGCGCTGCACCTCATCGCACGCAGCTCAGAAGGTGCCCTGCGAGCGGTCAAAAACCTCTGCATCGGATCGATGATCGAAGCTGGGAGAGAGAGCACCAAAATCATCGATACCAAGCAAGTCAACGCCGTATTGCTGCAACCCCACTGGCGGCATAACCAACAACAAGAACCAAAAGAAGCCGTTTTTTATAGCAACCAGAAAGCCGAACAAAAATGAGCACCACAGGCGAGGTGAAAACTTTTGGTGAAACGGAGGTAGGCTCTGCTGGGAAGCAACCTGCCGAGGGATAACCAAAGCCGGAAGCGACGGATGACGTCGTAAGAAAAACGAGGGCGCGTCCGCACGACATGGACGCGCTCTCAGTTTTTTATAGGAGCACAACGTAGAGTTATTTGCATCGTTTTTTAGTAGACTATGCAGCCCGGTTTAATTTTTATGATAACATAAAAATTATTTATAGCTTACAGAAAATGACTTTTTACGTCGTAGCACTACGACAGTAGCGGGAGCATTCACCCATGATAAAGTGGAAATTTGCTCAAAATCCTACGACGGTAATGGTGGAGAAAAACCCGATGTCAAAGTGGCGCGTAACAATTATGGAAAAAAGTACGATGTCAAATAAGTGCGCAACAACAAATTGCCCTGCGGGATTATTTTTTATCTAAATATTTCTGAAGGATATCCGCTTTAATCTTGATTGTTTTTGCAACGGCTGGTCTTTCTGTAAGGGAAGCCTTGCAATAATCTATAAGACTCTCTCCAAGATCGACGAACAACATTGGATTTTTGTGCTTATCGATGTAAGGAGCATTTGTTTCACCATAAACGGAATACCTCATACCAAATTCATACGACGTGCCATCTTCCCCCCCTCCATCATCAACAGAATAACGCGTCCGTAAAAGCATCTGTTTCCAAACTCGGTAAATTTGTTTAGCTAGTGGTTTGGGTATCTCGACAGAAGTGGTGGTGACAAAAACTTCCTGTTGTTCTTTTAGATTAATATTGTTCCAAGGCATTGCTCCCCATATGCTTTTGTCTGCGACAGAGTATGTGAGTAAGAATTTTTCTGTCGTTTCAATTTCGGGTGATACGATTTCAGCCGTTGCAGGATTATTTTTACGTTTCAAGCTATCAAGCCTTACTCCATACTCAGCTGAAAAAGATGGTCGAACTTCCATTTTAGCAATAGAGAAACCACCAAGTTTTAGGAGCGATTTAACTTGAGCGTAGTATTCTCCTAATTTTTTAGACGGATATGGATTAACCGGCTCGAGATGATCCGGTTCGTGATATGAAAGCTCTAACCCCAGTTTATCCTCAGACCTCACGCTAATTTTTGCTAACATAAGAATTAAGACTGTTGTTATTGTTATTGCTGAGCTTGAAATTTTCATGATTTACGAAAAGTTGCAGTTTATTCAACCAACTCATGCTAATCGCAATATTTTGAGATCGGCTTGCCCATTTTCTTGAACGTGTTGAGAAAAATATACCGATTTTTCAACCAATGTTTTATATTAACAAATCTTCTCTACCATTACAAGCCTTTCCCAGCGGTTTGTTCATGTAAATAATTTACACGTCTAGCTTTTTTTACAGGTTTAATAAAGTTGGCATTAAGTTTGCCTTTCGGAAGTGAAAAATTAACCTTAGTTCCAGGGTTATTAGCTACCATTGTTTTTC
>JAKISY010000028.1 GCA_021648365.1 Verrucomicrobiales bacterium | reverse complement strand
TTTCTCAAAGGTTCAATAACTGGGGGAATCATCGAGAAATTCATATCTTCCAGAATCGATAGAAAGAGGGCTGAGTCCATGCGCTTTGCCGGGTGATGCGCAATTCACTAACTTATCACTCTCCAGTAAAACCTCAGAAACCAAATAAATCGGGGATGATCGATGCCCTCATGCGATCATACTCAGACCAAAGCTTAAAATCCATCTGGTCATCCTTACCCCCCTTGGCGCAGAATGCCGTGGCTGAAACTTGCTACGATCTGAATCTGAAGTTTAATCAAAGTCGCTTCCAAGCAAAATACGGAAGCTTGCCATCTTTTTGTGATCTACCAAAATCCAAACCCTCGTATTATAGTTCTTGGGATTCTTGGAATCCAAAACACGCCACTCGGTTGAACTTACTGCTATTCCCTTTTGGCTATCCTGAAGAATACATTGTTCCCGAAGATTTAGCCGAACGCTTGAAAGAATTCGTACCTGCTCCAAAAGAGCTGACCATGGCAACTCTCAGCGAACCCAAGCAGGAAGACGGATTGTATTTACGCCTAACAGAGCACGAAGCCCTATCCGAAGTGATGGCTTTGCTTCGCCTTTGCGAACAAGGCAATCTCCGTATCACTGCAAAAACCGGAATGCCTACCGCTGCCGGACGCGTAAAAATCATCGAATGCCTAACAGGCGAAGACTATTTCCCAACCGAAGTCGCCTACCTTTTAAACAAACATAGCTATCAACAGGAAATCGGCCCGATCAAGCCCGTTGCTTGGTCACGTTTGCTCAAAGCGAGTCGCTATGTCAGCCCCAGCTCTAAACTAACTTCAGCCGGAATCAAAGCCCTCTCCCTCCCCCCACACGAGGTGATCAAACATCTCTGGGGCAAATGGCTGACTAATTCTAACTACGACGAATTCAACCGAGTCAGTATCATCAAAGGGCAAAACAGCAAGAAGCACATGACTTCCAAACCTCCTCGGCGAAATGCTATCGTAGCTGGACTGTTAGACTGCCCTACGAACCAATGGGTTGAACTCGAAACGTTTTCCAATTATATGCAGGCGCAAGGCTTTGAATTTGACGTTTCTAACAACCCAGGAAAACTCTACCTGTGCGAACACAGATACGGCAGCTTTGATTACGCAGGCTATGGCGGATGGAATATCTTACAATTGCGTTACATCTTTTCTTTCTTATTTGAATATGCCGCCCCTCTCGGCTTGATCGATATCGCTTACGTCCACCCCGAGGACGCATTAGGTGACTACCGTGATCAATGGGGTGGAGACGATATTGAATGGCTTTCCCGTTACGACGGACTTCGCGCTTTTAGAATCACCAAACTCGGTGCGTATTGTTTGGGAATGAGCGATGAATTCACCCCCACTCAACCCGTCTCTTCACTCAAACTTGAGGTTTCATCAGATCTAAACATACACATTATCTCTGGAGAGCTACAAGTGGCGCAGAAATTCCTATTAGACACATGGGCAAATCCTACAGCTAATAATACTTGGCTTTTAGATCCGCAACGTGCATGCCAAGCGGTTGAGCGTGGGCAAAACACCGCTGATTTTGCACAGTTCCTCAATCAACATGGCGACCAGCTCTTACCAGAAAGTGTGGCGGCTTTTCTTAAACGTAGCGAAACTAACGGCAAAGCCTTAAAACATCTCAGTGACGCCCAAATTTTTGAGTGCAACCATCCTAGCACTGCGGATAGGATTGCAAACCTAGATGCCTTGAAAAAATCGTGCTTCCGAATTGGAAAAACCCAACTGGTGGTACCTGCTAAGCGTGTGGCTCAATTTAAAAAAACCGTTAGATCACTTGGTTTGGGAATTGTGTGAATACCTCACACCGTCAGCAAAGCTCGCACCCTCGGCAACAGCTCGATCATCAGGCGGTTGCGCCCAGCACGCATCAGGATCTCGCCTACCAGACCCACCTCGCCATAACTGCGAATGGGCCACAGTTCTGAGTTCTCTGCTCGCCCTGGAATCGAACGCTTTAAATGCCAAAACCCTGCCCCCTGCCCATCATCCGAGCGCACGATATCAAAACGCGCACCACCCTCGGCAGCCATCAAACTCACCCTCAACATCGGAGGCGAAATCTGCTCACTCTTACCTTCATCTACCTGCTCAAACAAACTCACCTTCAAAGCACTGCGCGAACCACTACTCGGCTCAAACACAAAAGTCTCCCCATCGCTCAGCGCGGGGTTCAGCTCCATCTGCAAACGGTTCGCCATCCACGCGACCAACCAAACAGCAGTCATCCGCTGCCCGGTAGCATACACCACCTCCACCTCTTCTAAAAAGTTCACCTGCTCCAAAGCCGCCGGATCATCAAAACAAAGTGCCACCGCTTCGCGCAACTGATTACTCTGAGTATAAGCGATATCGTGCAGCACATAAGTAGCCTCCTCTTCTCGATCTGCTGCCGCCAAGCGTAAAAATTGCACCGCAGGATCCGACCAATTTCGACTATCCACCACCAAGCGATCAATACGACTGAACAGACGTTCCTCAAACACCTCCGACAACTCGCCCTGCCACCAAAACACCAGTGGCAAATCTGCATCGAGGTGAGCAAACACAATATTGCGAACCAAGTCCGCCGAACTCCCACCTAGCAGAAAAGTCACCTGTTCAGAACACACCGCCTTGCCACCACCGCTATCGATATTGCAATGCGCCTGCACCCACGCACGAACCTCCATTTCGCCCTCGGGCTGAGACACCACCAACAAAGCTCGACAAGCATGCTCCCTAGTGAGCTCTTGAATGATCTCCGTATTGCGACTCACCCGAACCACACTCTCGCTATAAATCGCCAGATTGATCAATGAAGCTCTAGCGATACCCGTATCGGCAGCAAAATATTCTCGCAACTCACTATCGATGCGCTTCACCGGCACTTCTTTGCCTAACAACTCTGTAGGGATCTCTTTCAAATGTTCTGATTTTTCATTCTCCATCACCACTCAGCGGACACTGCTCATTAACTCTCGTTGCTCACTACCATTAAAATTCTTCATCTGCGATCATTTGCCTTCGAGTAATAATCTCCGGCTGTCTCGTTACACTCGGCTGCGTAATCTGCGGTTCCTTTCTTCTTCCGAAAAATATCAGCAAGTCCGATCACTTCTCACAAACGCCTCCAATGACGCCCATCTTGACGCAACAACTCGTCTGCCTCCTGCGGCCCCCAAGAGCCTGCTGGATACTCCGCCATCTTCGGTGGAGTCTCCGCCTTGTGCCAGGCGTGTTCGATCTCATCAATGAACTTCCACGCATTTTCCACCTCGTCACGACGCGCAAATAAAGTCGCATCCCCCGCCATCGCATCGAGCAACAACCTCTCGTAAGCTTCTGGACTACCTTTGCCAAAAGAGGTCGCGTATTGGAAATCCATTTTCACCGATTCCATTCGCAACGCCGGTCCAGGCAATTTTGACTGCATGCGCAGAGAGATGCCCTCGTTAGGCTGAATACGGATCACCAAGACATTCTCCGAATCCGCACCAGGCACCGTATTAAACAAAACCGCTGGAGGCTGTTTGAAGTGAATCGAAATCTCGGTCGCTTTTTTCGGCAATTGCTTGCCCATGCGCACATAAAACGGCACGCCCTCCCACCGCCAATTATCGATATGAATGCGCAAAGCAACAAAAGACTCTGTCAACGAACCTGGGTTCACCCGATCCTCGCGTCGATAGGCTACAGCCTCTTTGCCGTCCACCACGCCTGCTGTGTATTGCGCCCTCACCACATTAGCTCCCACCTCATCCGCTCCCGACATCGGACGCAAGGAGCGCAGCACTTTGACTTTTTCATCACGCACTCCATCCGCGCTGAGATCAGTCGGCGGCTCCATCGCGATCAGGCTTAATAACTGAAGCAAGTGATTCTGCACCATATCTCGCAAGGCTCCCGCAGTATCGTAATAGGCTCCACGCCCTCCCTCCATGCCGAGATTCTCAGCACAGGTGATCTGCACATGATCTATATGACGATTGTTCCACAGCGGTTCAAAAATCGCGTTAGCAAAACGCAGCACCATGATGTTTTGCGCCGTCTCTTTACCCAAATAATGGTCGATGCGGTAAGTATCACTTTCGTGAAAAGTATCATTAACCACTCTATTAAGATGCTTAGCCGTCACTAAGTCGGTGCCAAAAGGTTTTTCCACCACCGCTCTTGCCCAAGCATCAGCTCCAGCGTTAGCTGCGACCTTGTTCAAACCGGCATCGCGCAAGTGCAACAGAATGTCGTCAAAAAACTCAGGAGCCGAAGCCACGTAAAACAAGCGATTGCCACTACCTCCGCCTTCTGCCTCTATTTGCTCAAGGCGAGTCCGCAGCCCTTCGTAACCTTCCAGATCTTGGAACTCACTCTGATGATAAAACACATTCTGAGAAAAACTCTCCCACAAGCGCTGATTATAAGTGGCAGGAGAAATCTCTTTAATGACCTTCTCCAGTCCATCGCGAAACACTGCGTCACTTTTTTCCCGACGCGCAAAACCGATCACCTTCAAGCCCGGCGGCAAATTACCCTCCGCTGCCAGATTGTATAAAGCTGGTATCAACTTGCGATGAGTGAGATCACCCGTCGCTCCGAATATCACCAAAATACAAGACTCTGGGCGATTGCGAATATCGAGGTCTTCTTCTAAAAAAGGATTACTTTCCATAAACTGATTCCAATCAAATATGTAGCGCGAGCCTCCGACTCGCACCCCTATCACTCTCGGCGGGTGAGCATACCCGCCCTACATTTTCTATCCTCAAGGCAGCGGGTAACCTTGATTCAAGTCTTTCACTCTCAAGCGTATCTCCTCCAAGCGCGCCGCATCTTCACGATGTGTCAGCGCTTCGTGAATAAAATCAGCAATCTGCACCATCTGACCTTCCTTCATACCGCGCGTAGTCACGGCAGGAGTTCCAATACGAATGCCGCCACCTTTGAACGGAGATTCGGTATCAAAAGGAATCGAATTTTTGTTCACCGTGATACCTGCGTGATCGAGCGTTTCTTGAGCAATCTTGCCATTCAATCCAGCATCTCTCAAATCAACAAGGAAGACATGGTTGTCCGAACCTCCAGAAACGATCCGGTAGCCATTGTCCCGCATCTTTGCAGCCAGCGCCGTGGTATTCTTCACGATCTGCGCCACGTAGTCTTTGAACTCAGGCTGCAGAGCCTCCAACAAACACACCGCCTTGGCAGCGATCACATGCATCAAAGGGCCGCCTTGAGTTCCAGGGAACACCATCGAATCGATCTTCTTAGCGAGGCCAGCATCATTGGTCATGATCAATCCGCCGCGTGGACCACGCAGACTCTTATGCGTGGTAGTGGTGATGAAATGCGCGTGCGGAATCGGCGAAGGATGAGCTCCTCCAGCCACAAGTCCCGCGATATGCGCCATATCGACAAATAAATAAGCATCCACCGAATCTGCGATTTCGCGCATCCGCTGCCAATCGATCACTCGTGAGTATGCCGAGGCGCCAGCAGTGATCATCGCCGGCTTGAATTCCTTAGCAGCTGCCGCTAGTTCGTCATAGTCGAGAGTTTCCGTCTCTTTAGAAACCCCGTAATGCTGAACTTCGTAAAACTTCCCTGAAAAATTCGCCGGATGACCGTGCGTGAGGTGTCCACCGTGGGACAGCTCCATGGTGAGAATTTTATCGCCAGGATTAAGCACCGAATAATACACCGCAGCATTCGCCTGCGAACCACTGTGCGGCTGCACATTGACAAAACCCACATCAAACAATTCCTTAGCTCGCTCGATCGCAAGTGTCTCAATCACATCGACATTCTCACAACCGCCATACCAGCGTTTGCCGGGATAACCCTCAGCGTATTTGTTGGTCAGCACCGAACCCTGGGCTTCCATCACCGCCTTGCTGGTGAAATTCTCCGAAGCAATCAGTTCGATGTTATTCTGCTGACGAACCGCCTCAGCCGCAATCGCCGCCGCCACCTCTGTGTCCACCGACGCCAAACTTTTTTCACCGTTGCAACTCGTCTCTTCCATTTTTTCCACCCGACGTTCGTGCCGTCCACCCGCTTCGAAAGCTGTGTTCAAAAAGATGTCAGCAATCGCCGCTGCTGTCTCAGCATCCACCCGCGCACCGCTCAGGCACAAAACGTTAGAATTGTTATGCGTGCGAGTGACCTTCGCCGTATCCACATCGTCAGCAATCGCTGCACGGATATCTGCATGTTTGTTCGCCGCGATGCTCATGCCAATACCACTGGTGCAGCAAAGAATACCAAAACCATGTTTTCCCGCAGCCACATCACAAGCCACCTGATGCGCATAATCTGTATAATCCACCGAATCAGCCGAACTGGTACCAATATCCTCCACCGAGTGCCCACAAGCTAACAAATGTTTCACCACCGCCTCTTTCAAATCATAGCCGCCGTGATCGGCACCGATGATAACGGATGCAGAAGTTTTCGAATCGTTCACGGATGTAGCGGGGGCATCGCTGGTATCAGTTGCTGTGGTCATGCTATTCTTGGTTTCTATCGTTGATGGTTCTATTGCTGAGAGTCTTCCCCTTGCTTCGCTGTATTTTTGACAAAGTCAAGCAAAGCAGGCATCGCTTCTGCGATCAAATTGCGCGTGCGCTCGTATTCGCCCTTATCCATTCCGATCGGATCAGGCACATCAAGCTCGCGCGAATCCATATCCACGCCCTTCACAAATTCGCGCAAGACAAACACCTTTTCATTGCTCGCTGGGTAATACGAAAGAATCGCATCACGATGCCCACGCGTCATTCCCAAAATAATATCCGCCCGTTCTACTATCTCAGGAGCCAGCATCTGACTACGCTGTGCGGTGATATCGATGTCCTGATCCCGCATCACCTCCACCGAATGATCACTCGGCTCCTGCCCTTCATACACACTGATACCCGCCGAAGAAACCTCGATCGCACAATCTCCTGCCACCAATTCGCGAAAAAGCCCCTCCGCCATCGGACTGCGGCAAATGTTACCCGTGCAGACAAAAAGAACCTCTTTCATAATAAATGCTTAAACAAAAACCGAAGGCCAAAACAAGTCTAGTTATTTCCAAGTCCAGCATCTCCCTAGACCATCCCTCCAGCGACCATGCAGCGCGGCAGCGCAAATGTCAAAAAAATCTACCTAGCAGTTTATTTTCATTTGAAACTAAACTCTTCGCTTTTCACATAGCGCCAGCCCACTCTGGCGGGCAAGTGAGACGAGAAGTCTGTGTTTCTACAAAAAAGCCACTTGCGAAGTCTCTCAAGCTGATTATGCTCGCGAACGCTTAACCGCGTCATACGACCAGAATGAAACTGGCAGAACTATTATCGCCCAAGCGGGTGATCGCAAACATGAAGGCCGCCGAACATTGGCCTGCGATCGAAGAACTGGTAGATCACCTCATCGAGGTTGGTGATCTTGCGCCGTCTAAACGCGACTCCGTGCTCGTAGCCTTTCGCGACCGTGAAGACCAATGCAGCACTGGCATCGGCTCTGGCATCGCCATCCCACACGCTTTTTTAGACGACATCGACGATGTGATCGCCGTCTTTGGCAGATCCAATGAAGGCATCGACTTTTGCGCCTTGGACAACGCTCCAGTTCACTACGTCGTGCTTTTCATCGTCCCGCGTAGTCAATATACGCTGCACCTGAAGACTCTGGCAGCCATTGCCAAAAAACTCAACAGTGGCGATGTTCGCAAAAATCTCGCCGCAGCCCGTGGAGCACACGACATCATTCGAGTCCTCGCCGAACCTGCACCAGCACGAGCCTGAGCACCTCGCCCACCCTCTGATCTGACGAACGGCGGGTTCCTTCTTTTCCTATTCTTTTCCTAAACACCTACCAGCCTAAACCGCTACAGCCTTCTTCCATGACCTATCCTAACCAAATCGAAAAACTGTTGCGCTGCGCATTAGAAAAAACCAGCATCGCAGCTGAGTTGCCAGCCGACCTCGAGATCCAAGTAGGCCCATCCACCGACGCTCGTTTTGGTGATTACCAAAGCAACGTCGCAATGGTTCTCGCCAAGCGCCTAAAAACCAATCCTCGGGCTTTGGCCACGGAAATCATCGAACATTTTGAACCCGGCGACTTGTGTCAGCCAGCAGAAATCGCCGGCCCAGGATTCATCAACCTCCGCATCACCGCCAGCTCCCTCGAAGCCGGACTGATCGCCCAAATCAACGACCCCGAGCGCCTCGGATTAGCGACGCTCCCAGCTAGCGAAAGCAAAAACATCGTCATCGATTTTTCTGCACCCAACATCGCCAAACCGATGCACGTCGGTCACATCCGCAGCACCATCATCGGCGACTGCCTGTCACGCGTATCGCGAGAACTCGGCCACCAAGTCACCACCGACAACCACATCGGCGATTGGGGCACCCAGTTCGGCATGATCATCTACGGGTGGAAAAACTTCCTCGATCAAGACGCTCTCACCGCAGATCCCATCGAGGCGCTGCTAGAAATTTACAAAAAAGTCAACGACGCCTGCAGCGATGATGCTGTGCGCGAAGCCTGCCGCACCGAACTGGTCAAACTGCAACAAGGCGACGCAGAGAACCTCGCCATCTGGCAGCAATGTGTCGACCTCTCCCGCAGCAGCTTAGAAAAAATCTACGCTCAACTCGACGTGAAGTTTGATCACTGGTTAGGCGAATCTTTTTACAATGACCGCCTCGCCCCACTGGTGCAGTCTCTCAAAGATGACGGGCTAGCACAAGAATCCGATGGCGCGCAGTGCATCTTTTTTCTCGACGACCCCGACCTCGCAGAGCGCGCACCCTGCATGGTGCAAAAACGCGACGGCGGATTCAACTACGCCACCACCGACATCGCCACCATCGAATACCGCGTCGAAGAATTTTCTGCCGAGCATATCTGGTATGTCGTTGGCGCAGAACAAAAACTTCATTTCGACCAGATCTTCGCAGTAGCCAAAAAACGTGGCCTCGACACCCAACTGAGTTTCATTCCCTTCGGCTCGATCATGGGCAAAGATGGCAAACGCTTCAAGACTCGCTCGGGTGATACGGTCAGCCTCACCGACGTGCTCGATGAAGCGGTCGAACGCGCTGCCAAAATCATCAGCGAAAAGAACCCCGACTTCTCAGCACAAGAGATGGCAGAGATCTCTAGGATCATCGGCATCGGCTCCGTCAAATACGCCGAGCTATCACAAAACCGCCTGACCAACTACATCTTCGATTGGGACAACATGCTCTCCTTCAAAGGCAATACCGCCCCCTACCTGATCAACGCCTACGTGCGCACCCGCGCGATTTTCCGCAAACTCGGCAGCGAGTTCGAAGGCATACAAAGCGTTCAGCTCACCGAAGACGCCGAAAAAACGCTCGCTTTGAAACTAGCGCAATACGCCGAAGCCGTGCCAACCGTGCTCACCGACTTCCGCCCCAACCTGCTCGCCAACTACCTCTACGAGCTCGCCAATACCTTCCACTCCTTCTACGAACACTGCCCCGTGCTACGCTCAGAAGGGCAAGTGCGCGCTACTCGTCTCGCGCTTTGCGATACCACCAGCAAAGTGCTCAAAAAAGGTCTCGGACTGCTCGGCATTCAGACCACTGAGCGCATGTGATCATGACACTCAGCAGGCAAAGCTCCCGCCCTACAAGGATCTCATTTGGAACTGGAAGCAAAAAACCGGCTAAAGCTCTTTGATACGTAAGTTGCGGAAGCGGTAAGTCGCTCCCTTCTCACCGTGATGCTGAATGCCGATAAACCCCTTCGCATCAATATCATTTTCGATCTCAGTCGTCACCACCCCATTGACCTCGATTTTGATCTTGTTGCCCTTGCAAGTGATCCGATACTTGTTCCAACCATTGCGCTTGAGCGCATTCTTTACTTCAGGTTTAGCAAAATAAACCTGAGATTCATCCGCCCATGCCAACGACTCCACCAACACACTGTTCCCCTCTTTGCCAGGCCACACCCACTTATTACGACTTTCATCATAGAGTCCACCCGACCAACGGCGATCCGAGCCATCCACCTCAGCTTGATAGCCATACACTTTATTCGGTTCGACATGGCAGCGAAACATGAAACCCGAATTTGCTTTACCTTTTGGCAAATGCACTTCGCCTTCAAAAATAAAATCAGCGTATTCTTTTTCTGTCACAAGAAAAAATTTCTTCTCAGCAGTCAGATGGAATTCTCCATCTTTCACTTCCACCGTGCCCCACTCATAAGGATTGCGCCAACCACTCTGATCCTTGCCATTAAACAAAGCCTTGAAACCAGCCGCCTCTTGCGCAAAATGCAAAGTCGGAACCATAATCAGCACTGTCAGTGCTAGGAGAATCGATATTTTTTTCATATTAGCAAATACATAAACTCACGCTACAGCCTCATGCAAGCACTATAGCAGTCTCCATGCACCATCCATGCCTGCACACGCAAACAAACCTGTCAAACTAACCACGACGAATTTCTGAACCCGCGAAGTAGATGCGAATACGGTAAACCGTGTTGGGACGAAAAGCTATTTCCCCCGTTTTCAAATCCACTCTTTCAGGCACTCGATTGAGCTGTTTGTCAATCACCACGTGAAACCCACGTTCGGAGAAAACATCAATCAACATCGTCAACGCCAAAGAGTCCGAAAGGATCTCATCCTCACTATTCACAATCGCCCGTCCAGAAATGGCATGACGCTTGATGATCGGCATGAAGCGCACATTGATAAGATCTATCACTCGATCAAAAAGATCGCTGTGGTCGAGCGCGTAGCTATCTAGGCGCTTCACCAACTCTTGACGGGCGTGAATCACAATCTCACTCGCCAAGGAAATGCCACGCACCTTTTCAAATGTCTCTGGCTCCAGCTCAAGCGAACTCTGATACTTCAGCTCATTGAGGATATTCTGCTCCACTTCAGCAAAAGTGCCTTGCGCATTGATCAAATGATAAAAGAAAATCTCCTTCAACGACTGTAGCGCGTCCCACGTGCTCTCCTTAAACACACGATAGCGATGCTGCGCTCGAGCAGGGTCCAAGTCCGTGACGCGTAGCTCCTGCTTTTCACCCACTCCGCTCGCCTCCACCTCCGCGTTGTATTTTTCAATTTCACGCCCCCGATGCAACTGCCGATCGACACTGCTTTTTTCATCCACAAAAAGTACCACCACATGCACCGTCGGGCGGCGGAAATTTCTCGCCATCGGCGTCTCTTTGAACTCACGGTGCAACTGGTCGATTTTTGCCACCAATAATTTCATGCACTCGACTTGCACATGCGTGCGAGGGAATCCATCCAAAACCGCACCATCACGAAATTGATCTTCTATCAACTTGCGAAAAACAATCGCCACCACCTCACGATCCCCCACCATATTACCCCCATCCTTGAGTTGCTTCATTTCAGGCGTATCCAATAAGTCGCTGACCACAATCGGCGGACAAGTCAGCCCACGAGCCTTGAGGATCAACCCAGTATTGGTGCCCTTGCCCGAACCAGGCGCTCCGCCTAATAGAATGATTTCTTTGGGAAAACGCAAGTTTTCATAACCATACTCAGACTCCAAATCAGCCCACACATCGGTAAAAATCAAAGTTGCATCCTTGATCTCAAGCTCAGCACTTTTTGCAGCGCTTTCTAACTGAGTATCTATTTTTTTATCTGGCATGACGGGAAGGGCTCTAAAGGCTGGTGTATTTTAAGCAATGAAAGCAGCCATCTTCCATGAACGAATCAACAAAAGCAATACGCGATTTACAGCATTTTCAGCTATTCACAACTCGCACTTACGCAAGCTCACTTAATACCCGCATGCAGATGCAAAATTCGCTTAATCTCAGCAGACGCCTTCGGGTGCTTGTAAGAGCCGCCATGCCCAGTAGGCACAATGATCTCCGAAGCAGCCCCCTCCTGATGAGAGCTCCAATACTCCACCACCCCATCCGAACTCTCTGGCGAATCTCCCTTGCCTTTATCCCCAATAATCGAGTGATACACCACCCCCTTGCGATACGGCGCTTTATCCATAGCCAAAGTGATCGGAGCATCCGGGCGCAGCGATTGGATGCTCGTCAGCTTCTTGCTCATCGGTATCTTCAAATCCCTCAACGCAGGTTCGGCCAGAAAGCTCGTGGTCGTTGATAGCACATTGCCTGGCAATTTAACCAAATTCGACAGCAAATTTGGCAAATTCGTTAAAGCTAACTTAGCCCCCCGATGCGGAGCCGCGATGTAGATCACCCGATTCACAGCTGGATCTGGCTCAAAAAAAGCCAATTCCCTCAGTTTCTTTTTAGCTTGCGGCGAAAATTTGGTCTGCTCCAGTGGCACATCACTGACTTGATCCCAAATTCTATCACCAAAATCCGCCGTCATCAGGTGCGACAACACCCCACCCATGCTATGCCCGATCAATACCGTATCCTTAGACAAAGCATGATTGCCTTCAGGATCATACTTCGCTCGTAGAGCTGCGAGATTTTCGCGGAATAACAAAGCTGACTCACCAATCGAATACGAACTTGGGTAAGTGAACACCATGAACTGATATCGCTTAGCTATTTCTGGATCGGAAAGCAAATCTGGAATCATGCTACGCCAAATCATCGGCACCGATACCAGGCCGTGCACCAAAATCACCGGGATCCGATCAGGATCGTAGGGCTCCAATAAAAACACCCCCGATGTAGCAGCACGCTGATCCGCTTTGAAAAACCCCGTTAGCCCCTCCAATAACTCTTTACTGCCATCCAGCAACAACTCAAAAGGAGCCGAAAAGTCTGCCGCCAGCGGTACCGTATAGCCCCCCACCTTCACCGTTTCATGCAAAGCAGGATTCTTGATCGACAGCGGCACCACGATCGGCGCGTCTTTGCCCTTAGCATGATAAGGATCCCCCATCACCAAAGTTCCCGCCACATACATGCCGCGCTTAGAAAAAAAACGCATTTCCTGCTCACGCCCAGACCGTTGCTCGCGTATCCCCACCATCGCAGCCCCGTAACCCTCACGCACTTTTTTGAGCACCCCCCTGCCCTTAATCGAACGAGCCGCCACCGCACCATCAAAAAAATGACGCTTGTAGTCGGTGTTTTTGTCCATAACGATCTCAAAGGTGTGATCCTCAAAATCAAACAAATAAGGCCCCGGCTGCTGGCGACGCGGATCCAAGGTCCAGAACTCAGCAAAACGTGCCAAAGCAGCATTGTGTACGGTAAACAAAGCCTTTTGTGCGGGAGATTTACTCGGCTCGACCAGGTCCACCAGCAACTTCCTCGCTTCAATCGCCACCTCGAGGAAATGCTCAGCAGCATCCACATTCGCACCACGTGAATCGAGCTTTTTCGCTCGTTTCAACAAATCCACCGTCTGCTTCGAAAAGCCCGCATACGTTTTATCATCGTCTTGCGAAGGCGTCTGCAGTGCAATTTTTTTCAAGCGATTGGCAGATAAAATGCCCTCATCAGTCACTCTCTGAGGCTTGGTCGAGACCTTCACCGTCGTGCAAGCCGGCAAAAACAAAACAAGCGCAAGCCAGATAACTCCGCCACCAGAGATCAGCGATTCCCAGTGACTAGGAACAGGAACATTGATATTTTTTTTCATTTGATCACAGAGTAAAACTACAGCTCTCCTTCCATAGAAGCTTGCCAAGAAACACGCAAGCTAAATAGCAAAGAGCAAAGCGCATCATTTTGCTTGTCTTCCACGCGCATCCTGCTTTTCAGCAAATCTATTCTAATGCACCGCAGCTCCCCATACAAAGAACTATTTGACTATAAATGAAGCCTGCCCCATCTACTAACTCCCAAAGCCGTGTATTTCCCGGCCATCCAGATCCTGGATCGGACGATTGTTGTGCTTGAGTATTTCCGCAAGATTTTTCAGTAATTCCTCATCCGCTTCAAGCTCTTGCTTGAGAACAAACCACTTCACATTCTCGGTACAAGGCGGGGTGGTGAAGGATCCTGAATAGGTGTAATACTCCGGCTGGGTAGGCACTAAATCATTCAACCTGATGCCTTGTTTCATCACCGATTTATTCCCCTTTTTATCTGGTAATTTTGCGCTCGCAATGTAATTCAGGGCCTGAGATGATTCGCCGGCTTTATAGAAAATAGCTAGAACAGCAACTTCTCCATCTTTCGCCTTATGCACCATATGCAATTCAATCGGGAAATGTTTTCCGTCTATGGTGTGTTCGCTCGGTGAATGCAGATGAAACTGCTCCAACTGGTAATGCTTGCCCGCAACTTCGATCTCACTGCCATCCTGCTCCTGCTGATGTTGCAAAGTATGACCATTATTAATAAAATCAGGCCTTTCTCCGCTGTGGTAACGAAAAATGAGTTCCGGCAGGTTGTCCACCACCACCTTACTGGTATCGATATTCACAGGAGATTGTTTTTTTCCAGTATCCGCTAACCTATAACTGGCACTCAACTTGCCCCAGTATTCAGGCCCGGTAGCTCCTTCGTAACTCCAGTGAATATCAGGGTGATGAGCTGTTTTTTTAAAATAATAATGCTCAGATTTATCCTTTTCGCCCGGGCCGCAAGATACAATAAACAAGACGATAGCTATTAAAAAACGCATTAGTTCCAGGGTGGGTTAAAATTTATGATGAATACTAAGCTGCAGCTGCCCATTATTCCAGTCACTGGCGGTTTGCTGCATCTAAGCAAATTCCTAGCAGTAACTTAAAACGTTTGGCCGAACATAAACCAGAGTCCTGTTGATTCCTCGGAAGCAGCCCAATCAATACGGATCACACTTTTTTTAGCCATGAAACGCAACCCGATTCCAGCATCCCATTTCATATCCTCGTGCAGAGCGCCGAGGTCATAGCTGGGGGCGACACGCCCCAATTCAGCGAACGGCACGATTTGCCACCAGTCGATGGCGAGCCAGTTGTCTAACCAGGCTATCTCGGCCCATGGGTTCCACTCGGGAATCACACGGTACTCGGCTGAGTAATAGATGGAAGATCGGTCATTGAAACGCTCAAAAGGAAAGGCTCGCATGCGGGTAAATCCACCGAGTTTGGGGGAGTAGAAATCGGGTGCTCTGTTGGAAATCTCTCCGTTGTTATTATTCCAACTAGGGGTGTCAGCTGTCCAAAAATTCAAAGCCAAAACCTGTTGCCTTGCCCAGTCAGATTTACCGAGAGAAAAGTATTTACTTGCTTCAAACTCCCACGTTGTCCAGGAGTCATCACTGTTGAACAAGCCAAAGTCACGTCTGGCAATGAACTCGATCTCTTCGCCGCGCGAGGGGGACGCCTCGAAGTCCTTGTTGTTCCACAGTAAACCAGCTTGGATTCCGTTTGATGAGGACAATAGAATGTCATTGACGTCTTTGTCGTATTCCTGACTTCGGTAAAATGGGGTAAAGGTGATGAATGTGCGACCACTGGTGAAAGGATTGAATGCCTCTCCACCGGTGATGTCCTTGTCGTCCGGCAACAAACCATTGCGAACGTGGTAGGTGTGAAGAATGTCGTTTTTGCCGTGCCCGATAGGAAGCAACCATTTCGTCCGCAGCTCCATAAAGACATCCCACCCTTTGCCCTCGATGTAGTCATCCTCATCGGAACCGTTGCTGCCCGCTCGGGCGTCACCGAACTGCAAAGAGACATCTTGATAAGATCGCATCTCGGTGTAGCGAGAAACAGCTAGGAATGGGTCAAAAAACCAACGTTTAGCAAAAGGCATTTGGTAGTTGATTCCTCCCAGGTACAAACCATACGATCCGTTACTGGTTCCTTGAACAGCTCCGCCCGCAGTTGCCTGTGGCTGCAGATAACCGTTGCTGACCCCTCCCACTCCTAGAACCGCACCGAGTTGTTCGGAGGCGTAGACGTAGGGAAGGATGAAAGATGTTGCTTGTTTTTCGCTTTCCCCTTCATCGAGGTAGATGTTTTGCGCTTGCGCTGAGGGGGCAATTAAAAAGGACACAGCCATCAAGAGAGAGCAGACTATCCCCAGTAGAAATAAATGTCGATTTTGCGTTAAGGCTGGCGTGATATTTTTCATAATAGGAGATGTAAGGAAAATCGGAAATAATACAGGAGAATAGAAACCCTCGTTGTAACTGGCGGAGCCATCGCTCCCTAACTACGCAGCAAATTGCTGGTAGAAATGTTAGGCTCAGTAATGATAGTCCGCGTGGATTGCCCTCCTCAGGGGTTTTCGACTTCTACATACACAACTGTGCTGCCTTCATACTGCGGCACATAATAAACGCCGCTCACAACGTAATACGTCCGCCCTCTGACCACCCTACTCGTGTAACCTCTAGGCAAGGCATACATACGCCGCATGGTACGCCGCATGGTACGGCGGGTCGTACGGCGAGCAGTTCGCCGAACTGTGCCATGAACAGGAGCAGCAACATGCCTATGCCCATGCGCAGGTCCTCTCACCGCTGCACCACCACCACGAGGGCCGCGAACTGCAACTCCTCCTGCCAAACTAGACGCAGGCGTCAAAACCAGCGCAAAACTTAGCAGTAGAGTCAAAGCAACGAGACGTGTTGCCAGTGATGGCTTGATTGAGCTGTGATTTGTTTTCATAACATTTGAGTAATCGTGTATTTCTATAACTATAAGGTTTCAGGTCGTGACTTTAGCGGCTGAATTCGATTTCTTGAGCGCCTTTGGGAGCTGAGAAGGTGAAGGCACTTTTACTGATTGATGGCGAAAGATCCCATTTTTTGAAATCTACCTGTAAGTGGTTTTTGCCACTCTTCCCCTTCACGGTGATCGTATATCTTCGCGGCAGGTGACTAGATTTCGAAATCCAAAGATCCCATTCGAGGTCAGCTCTTTTACCGCTCAGGTGATCGCAGGATTGCCCTCGCACCGTAGTTGACCCCACATAAGCGATCACTGTAGACCCCTGAGTAAAGTCACGGTAAGGATTCGAGCTCAGGAAATCCTGAGCTGGGATGTTCACCCCCAGTTTGCTTGCAGCAACATCAAAACTTTTATCCAAAGTCGACTGGCCTGCGAAGTGGGCGTAAAATTTTGAATTAGTGCTGTAGATGGTCGATCCCCTCTTAGCTATATAAAAGTGGCGCTCATTTCCTCCGCCACGCAGCTTGATTTTCAAACGGTCAGGACGAGCGACATAAGCTTCGATTTCCGCATTGCCTATCATGTTTTCATTATCGAGCAGGCGTTTGTCGAGCTTTCTCGTTGCGGTGATCTTCATTTGTTTGGCAGAGGTGAGCGTATCACTCATCTTCCTCAACACTGCTTCACTTTTGCTGTCCACATCCCCGACAGTAGCGCAACTCGTTAGGGAGATGGCAGCAAGAGAACTGAATAGAAGATTGAAATAATTGTTTTTTTTCATCATTGTTCAAGTTGGTCTAAAAAGTTACGATACATCTAGAATGAAATCGCAGCGCCAAGAAAGAGCCCGCTCAATTCTGCGTCAAAGGTCACACTGCGCTGATAATCAATACTGAGGTGGCGATATAGAACCTCAAAAGCCAGCCAATCTTTAGCCTGCCAGCCAAAACCACCGCCAGCTTGCCAAGTGAGATCAGAACTCACACCAAAACCACCAATATCGCCATAAACTAGTCCGTAGAATTTTTGTGTGAAATTATGCCGCGCTCGCGCAGCGATTACAGGATCCACCCACCAAGCATCGCCTTCTACTTTTTCAGGAATCACAGAAGTTACCGCCTTATCAATTTCTCGAGTCAATTTAGCTTCAGCCTTTTCGCGAGCTGACCGTGCCTTAGCAGTCACTCGACTCTGGACTCCATTTCGCACAGTCGCAATCTGCTCCGCTACTTGAGCCTTGATCACTTTCTTGATTTGATCTCTTACCGGTCCCGCCTGAACGATTTTTTTGACAATCCTTTTTTTCAACTCATCACGGATTGGATTGTTCAATCCCTTGGTAGCAGCTCTCAAAAGTTCACCAGATGGCTCGGGGTCGATATTGTTGATCACATCCGCGCTAACACCATTCGCCAATGGTCGCGCGATAGGTGGCAGAGACGGATCGGGAGGGCTGGGAGCCATGATGCTCCTTCTTGCATTTCCCACCGCTTTACGTACTTCGGCAGCGATCGATGAAGTGATTTTTGCTGAAGCAGCTTCGCTAAAATCCGCGACACCTTCTGCATCAACAGAGATATTCACCGTATTTTTCAAACCAATCAGTCGAGCTCCAGCACCGATTTCGAGGAATCCCCGCTCCCATTCCAGCACTCGGTAAAACAAAATCGCCGAGCTGATCAACTGCTCAACTTCCACCCCTACCGCTGAGAATAGAGGGAAAGGGAAATCGTCAGCTCCTGATGACAGTTTCACATACTGAAAGTCGGTCGCTAGCGTCCATTTACCACGATTGATATCTGTGTAGAGCGCAAATGCAAAATCCAGATTATCTAAAATGTCACCGAAAGAAAAATCAACCGGAACCACCACACCCTGTGCTCCCACATTACCCTGAAGACTCGGAGCCCAGAGGTAAGGTCGGAAAGTATAATTCCATTCACTGGACTCATCGAGCACAACAGGCACCAAGTTCTCCTCCGGCGATGCGGCGGTTGCGGTTTCCCCAGCATGGATGGAAGAACCTCCACTTATTGCTATGAAGCTGATGAGCAGTAACGACCTATGGATTTTCATTTTAAAGAATATCAGCTCTTAATAAAACTAGATCCCTGGCGTTTTCATCATGAACAGAAATTCCTGCACCGCTTTTTTGGACTCAGGTCGCAAGTTGTCGATTCCTTCATAAGGCATCCCCGTAGCCGGACCTTCATCGGGGTATTTCGCCTTACGCTTAAAGTGGCGCTGAATCATGCGCACAAACTTAGCTCCACCCCAGGCACCGATCTCAGTCGACACTGGGTATTTTTCATGCGGATCACGAAACAGATCATAAAAATTCGCTAGGATAGCGTTGTCTATGTTACCACCAGGGATTGCCAGTTTGTACTGCTCTTTCACCACCGCCTCCAGCTTATTGATATTGTAGATGAACACATAATCGCGCCGCCCGTGAGTTTCGCCATTCAGCATCAGCGAAGTCTGATCGATGCCGTCGATAACTCTGTCAGTGGGGATTTTGTCAGTTGCTCCGCCTAAACGGGCGATGGTGGTGAAAAGATCGGATACATGAACGATGTCGCCGACTACAGAATCAGCTTCTATCATACCCGGCCAACGCACAAAAGCATCTACCCGTACTCCGCCCTCGGTGGTAGAGCCCTTGCCGCCTCTGTAGATCATCGGCGTGTAACCAGACTGAGGAGAGTATTTGGTGAAATGCCCGTTGTCGCCCATGATGATGACCAGGGTGTTGTCAGCAATACCTAGATCGTCCATTTTGGTCATCAGTTCACCGACCCACTGGTCTACCAGTTTCATTTTTTCCACATAAATTCCGCCGTTGGGAGTTGTGTATTTGTCGGTCGTTGTGCGTGGTCCAGTCAGTGGATATAGCGGCCAATACTGGAGGAAAAAGGGTTTATCCTGTTTTGCTAGTTTGTCCAACTGCTCCATGGTCTGTTGCTGGTAGCGCACATTCATCTCGTGGTACTTGGCTTCGTTCCAGCGTTCACCAGCTTTCATGTGTACCTCGTTCACATTTTTACCACGCACACCTTCAACTCCGACGACCATTGATGAAGCATCAGTCCGCAACCACTCATCAAGTGTAAAACGATCATCATAATTGTTTTTGCCAATACCTATAGATACCTCTTCATCGGCAGCATCATCATGATAAATAGTCAGCTGTCCCTGTTGATGGATAGGAAATGCGGCATAATCAAAACCCTGAAAGTTGGGCCAAGCCTCTTTGATGTCACCCATATGCCATTTACCCACATGAGCCGTGTTGTAACCTGACTGAGATAGCACCTCGGCAATCGTCACCTCTTTACCCGCTAAACCAAAACCCGAAATATCCACAGCCGTATTACCCATCCCGTTGCGGTGGGGTTGCCGACCAGTCATAAATGCGACCCGAGTCGGCGTGCAAGAAGGTTCCGTGTACATCCGCGATAGGCGCATTCCCTGACGGGCAAACTTGTTAATCGAGGGGGTCTTGTAACCCCGAATAGAGTTCAATGTTTTACTGCCCAGATCGCCGAAGCCTATATCGTCGATAAGGATATAAAATATATTTGGTGATTTACCGCCGTTTTTTTTACGGAACTCGGCAAGCCGTTTATCGATCGCTGTATCTTCTGTTTGCCAGCGTTTACCATTCTGCTCCTTGAGAATATAATATTCAGCGTCATGTGGGATCTTATCAGCAGCAGCAGCCATGATGACCGAAGCAAGCGAGATGACACAGGTGAAGGCGTAAATTGACAAACGTGATTTCATAATATTTTTAGCGAGATGCATCAACAAGAAGCCAAGCAATAATAACTGCCTGCTAGATTGAATTGAATTTATATGATACTCTGCGACCCTAGAGCATCAAAAATTGGCAAAAACTACGATGAAAGAAGCTCAAATCCCAGATAGTTATGCCATCACTCATCATTTCTGTGATTTCGACGCCTTTGCCGCAGCAGCAGATACCTGGGACATCGATTTCTGGCAATTGGATAAAGGCCGCTTCGAGGCACAGCTAACACATATCGTGACACCCTCTGTTATTCTGGCCGAATGCAAATTCAATCGGAAAATCGAACAGAAAGGCGCCGCTCCTGAGGGCTTCCGAACTTTTGGCATTCCTGCCGACCGCGCTCTTAATCTGCGATGGAGGGGAAAGCCTGTAGGTTCGGATAACCTGCTGCTTTTTCCACGAGGCGATCAGCTTGACAGCGTCTCTAATCCCGGCTTTCACGTATTTGCGTTTTCCGTTTCGGAACAGCGACTGACTCAATCTGTCGACCGACGGGGCTTATCTTCTATCAATGAATTATTTCCCGACACAGACCTAATTCAATGCACACACACAAAACTTAATCATATCCGTAAGCTTGCGTCACAACTGGCCAATGCGGTCAAATCACGTCAGAATCTACTGGAACAACCAGCTTTCCTAAATGAACTGGAGTTCGATCTTGTCGAAAAGGTTCTAGACGCGATCATAACCAGTGATTCCATCATCGAAACACGCCCAATGGCAAAAGTCCGTAGCCGGGCATTAAAAAACGCGCTCACTGTCATCGCAGACCACTCTAATGAAGCTCTTACTCTAGCCGAAGTGGAAAGATTGAGCGAGGCAAGTGGACGTACGCTGCGTTACGCTTTCGAAGAAGCCTTCGACATCTCGCCCAAACAATACCTTCAGGCCTACCGACTCAATCAAGTACGTCGGCTACTTCTGCGCCCCCCCGTAAAAAATCCTATTGTAGCCGATGTCGCCAATGCTTGGGGCTTCTGGCACATGGGACAATTTGCCGCCGACTATCGAAGAATGTTTGGAGAATTGCCATCAACCACGATCTCACAGTAGCTAGGAAATTTTCTAATTCAAATTGCCATCACGACACCCATCATTTTGCTTGTCTTCCCCGCGCATCCTGCTTTTATAAACCATCATGGAAAAAGTCATCATCATCGGAACCGGTTGCGCAGGTTGGACAGCAGCGATCTACACAGGCAGAGCCAACCTCAGCCCCCTAGTCATCTCAGGCGCAGAGCCCGGAGGTCAACTGACCACCACCACTGAAGTCGAAAATTTTCCAGGATTCCCCGAAGGCATCATGGGACCCGAATTGATGATGCGGATGCAGAAGCAAGCAGAGAAATTTGGTGCCCGAGTCGAATACGCCGCCGTCACCGCCATCGAAAAATCAGCTGACGGCACTTTTGTCATCAAAACCGATAGCAAAGAATACCCCACCGAGTCCGTCATCATCGCCACCGGCGCGCGCCCTCGCCACCTAGGTCTGCCCAACGAAAAAGATCTCATCGGCCACGGCCTCACCTCCTGCGCCACCTGCGACGGAGCCTTTTACCGCGACGTGCCAGTAGCCGTCATCGGCGGCGGCGATTCCGCCTGTGAAGAAGCCGACTTCCTCACCCGCTTCGCCAGCAAAGTCTATCTCATCCACCGTCGCGATGAATTGCGCGCCTCCAAAATCATGGCAGACCGCGTCTTCAAAAATGACAAAATCCAACCCGTCTGGGACAGCGGCGTCTCCGCCTACCTCACCGACGATCAAGGCGAAATGCGCGCAGTGACCCTCAAAAATCTCAAAACCGATGACGAGAGCGAACTCGAAGTCAAATGTGTGTTTGTCGCCATCGGCCACACCCCCAATACCCAGTTCCTCGACAACGGCATCGGCGTCGATCTCGATGACAACGGCTACATCGTCAAACCCAATGCCAGCAGCCAAACCAGCGTGCCCGGCATCTTCGTCTCCGGCGACGTCACCGACCACGTTTACCGCCAAGCCATCACCGCCGCCGGCAGCGGCTGCGCCGCCGCCCTAGATGCCGAACGGTATCTGGCGGAGAGGGAGTGAGGAAGCGGAATATCTCGGAAGAGGAAAACCGCAGATTACACAAATGGGCGCAGATAAAGAGAGATTGAAATTAACAGTCCAGTTTAAGTTGAATTACTCCTCGAGAGTTTACTTTCCTTGTATTCTCATCTTCACCATCCTTATAAAGCAACGTGTTCTCGTTGGTTACCCATGCAAACGAGGCAATTATTACTTCATGACATTTTTTTGAAGCCTCGTTTATTCGAATTGAATATTTTTCTCATCCGCGTTTATCCGTGCTATCCGCGGTTAAATTTCTTTCTAAACCGCTCTACACCTGATTACTTTCGAGTAATTTTATAAACTCGAGGAAATCTTGATTCAGTTTCTCCATCTTTCGCTTGGGTTTGACAAATCAATCTCCTCTTTTCTTAGCGTCTTTGCGGCTTGAGCGCAGCGGGCGTGATCAGCATTCTTCGCTTCATTCTACAATTTGCGTGGATGAGCCCTTCTGCCCCCTACCCCTTCCCATCCAAATACTTCCACATCCCCTTATGCCTCCGAAAACGTGAGCACTCGTGCAATTCATAGGCTTCGCCCTCGACATAATAATCTGCCACAAACTCCACCTTGCCCTTCTTATCCTCTTTGCCACCTTGCGAAGTAGCCACGATAGTTAGAAACTTCCACTTCACCTGATCAATCGTTTTATCCAGCTCCTCCCATAAATTGGCTTCTCTGGTTTTAGGATGCGTCGTCTCCACCAGATAATCCACATTGCGGAAAAAGTAAGCCGAGTAACGCGAACGCATCAACTGCTCCGCGGTCTCCGGCTTAGCCTTGCCATAATGAAACGGCATACAGCACTCCTTATAACTCATCCGACTCTTGCACGGACACAAAGATTCCTCCCGCTCCCTCGGCACCCAATCTGGATCATCTCTATCACTCATAATTTATCTTCCATTCAAATTCTTCCCACCAAGATCTCTTTCATAGTTAAACCTTCCCCACACTCATTCATTTCATCTTACTCTTAATTTTTCCGTGCCTTTCCGTGCTTTTCCGTGGTCAAATTCTGTTTCCCCTATCCGGATCCAAATCCCGATCCAAGTCAATACGATCGCCCAAGTTCCTAGCCTTAATCCTGTGATCCCTCTTCGCACGCCGCTCGACATTCATCTGCCCCCTCTTACGCCGCTCACTCAGCTTAGCGATCTCTTCATCCAACTTCAAAAAACTCTCAAACCTCCCCACCGCCAACTCCCCACTCTGCACCGCCTCGCGAATCGCACATCCCTTATCATTGCCATGTTTGCAATCGTGAAACTTGCACCGCATCGCCAGCTCCTCAATATCCTCAAACTGCTCCCGCAGCGTCGATTCATCTGTCCACATGTGAACCTCCCTAATCCCCGGATTATCGATCAGAATCCCCCCACCTCGCAAAACCATCAGTTCCCGCGCCGTCGTCGTATGCCTGCCCTTGCCCGACACCTCGTTCACCTCCGCCGTGATCTGCCACTCCTCGCCACCCAGCAACTGATTCACCAAACTCGACTTACCCACCCCGCTCGAACCTACCAAAGTTCCTGTGACCCCTTTATGTAGATAAGTCCTAATCACCTCCACCCCCTCCGCATTGACCGCCGTAGTGATATGCACATCCACCTCCGCACTCAGCTCCCGAATCGCCGCCGCCGCCCCTTCATTTTGTTCCGTAGGAAAAAGATCCGATTTATTCACCAGCACCACCAGCTTAGAGCCACTCCGCGCAGTCAACGCGATATAACGCTCCATCCTTCGCAGATTAAAATCCGTATCCGCATCCGTCACCACGATCACCACATCTGCATTCGCCGCGATCACCTGCTCCGCAGAAGTCTTGCCCGGAGCCTTGCGCGAAAAACAGGTCTGCCGCGACAGACGCTCACGAATCATCGGCTCATCCTGATCACTGCCGACATCGATCGCCACCCAATCCCCCACCGCCGGCAGCGCCGCATCATTTTTCGCCCGATGATACACATCGCCACTCATCACCACCTCCAGCTCCTCACCACCATCGAGCAGCGCCCCATAAGTGATCTTATTATCACGAATCAAGCGCGCAGGTTTCCAAGCTTTTTTGTAAAACGGTTGGAACTCAACTTCAAAAGCATCATTCCATCCCAGATCTGCGAGTGTTAACGACATAAAAATAAAAAGCTTAAATCCCCTCCGCCATTAAGTCCCGCAAGCGCCCCGTGCTTTCCCCACGCTGAAGTTTCCCCGCCGCAACATCCAGTGTGAGCTTTTCCCATTGATCACTATCAGAACTCGGAATCATACCATTCAAACGTAGAAAAACCAAACACGCACCCAATGCCACCCGCTTGTTGCCATCCACAAAAGGGTGATTGCTACAAAGGAAATACAAATACGCCGCCGCGAGATCAATCAGATCTGTGTAAGTCGATTGCCCTCCAAAAGTAGCTTGCGGAGCCGCCACCGCAGATTCAAGCAAATCAAGTGAACGCAAACCAGAACTACCTCCGAACTTCGCAATCGCCGCCTGGTGGATTTCCAGAACGATATCTACGGTCAGATGATGACATTGATTAACATTTTTTTTCATGCCAAATATCAAGCCAAACGCTTCATCGTTTTTGCATAATCAGTCATCGTGGATTCGATGAGATCGCTCACCGCTTCTTTATTAGGAAAGTCCTGCTCGACCGGCGTGATCGTAATCGTCCCACCCGCGTGCACTTCGAGATTCACCTTATCGCCCACACTCAACTTCGCCAGCTTCAACAAAGCCGAATCAAAGATGATCCCCTGAGAATTGCCCACTTTTGCAATAGTTTTGACCATAGGTAAAACTACGTATTACATGGTCTTTGTCAAGCTGGCGATATAGGCGTAGCCGATTTTGGCAGAGTGGCTAATTTGACCTTGTTACGATGGCCAAAATTTCCGCTCCTTTATCCCAAAGGGATTTCAGGCGATAGACCACGGCGGAGCCGTGGTTTCCCATCACCAACAACCCATCACCAACAACCCATTGCTGCAACGCAGCAACACGCGATCTCAACGATCAATACTCATCAAAGGCGATACCCCCTTTGATCAATAAATACATCGTCACCAGCGCAAACATCCCTCGTTGGCAGATGCTCAGCACAATCAAATCCGAACAAGCTCCATCAGTGGCTCGAAGCGATAGACTACAGATCGTCGCCCTGATCCTTCCCTTACCGTTTGCAGCACCCCTTCCTGATGAAGAACACGGGTGAACCGCGCTGCCGTCTGATTAGGGATTCCAGCTCTCTTACGAAAACGACTATTGTAAAACACCGGATTGGTAAAGACAAAATCTAGCGCGGCTACCGACCACTTGGAGGCAAGCAGTTCTGAAAATCGCCCCTTCATTTCTTCGTAGAGCGAGCGAACTCTCTCGGCGGTTTCCAGATTGTAAATCGCTTGTTCTTTGATCGCCTGGAGAAAGAAGATACACCACTCATCCCACGCCCCAGTGTCAGAGACCGCACGCATCGTCGCAAGATACTCGTCCTTGTTGTCCTCGAAGTAGCGACTGATGTAAAAATGGGGAGCCCCGATAGCGCCGCCATTCCAAAGCAAGAGAGTGATCAACATCCGCCCCACTCTGCCATTGCCGTCTTTGAAAGGGTGAAGGGCTTCAAATTCGACATGTGCTAGGGCAGTGCGTAGTAGGATCGGGTAATCACCGGTTTCAATCATGGAGAAAAGAGCATCCAACCCGCTCTCCAGTTTTTCCGGAGCGATGGGCACAAATCGGATCTGCCGCCGTCCTCTGTCGCCGATGTAGTTCTGTTCGTTTTTAAAGGCACCAGGCGCTTTGTGAGCGCCTCGACCGAAGGAGAGCAGTTGTTGGTGAATGCTTTTGATCAGCGAAGTGGACAGCGGTCGCCCTTGTTCCATCTGACGTTGTGCGGTGTAAAGCGAGCGTCGGTAAAGCAAGGTTTCGATCGCCTCAGATCGAGCTTCTGGCTGCGAATCCTGCCCTTCCTCGTATTCGGCATCAAGTTGCAAAATCTCATCCATCGTGCTGATCGTGCCCTCCATACGGGAAGAAATCACCGCCTCCTGACTGCGTAAAGGGGCGAGAAATATTTCACTATTGTGCAGACTCTTGAGCATCTGGTCATAACGCGCCAAAGCATCCGTGGCAGCAAGTAAGGACGGCATGATGCGAGCGTAATCTAGTGAAGAAGGCGGGAATTGCCCTTCGTGGTAGAAGACGGCCTGGCTAGTATCTATTTCCATTTGGGAATAATATTAACTGCAAAGACTTTATCTGTCAATAAAGAGCGTAATATTAATCACTAAACTCATTGTCGTTCATAGATTAACAGTGATGATGCTTGCTGCTAAGATTCTGAAAAAAATTAACAACTAATAGGTTTGATGTTAATGAGTGTTCGACAACTCCGCCTGTTGTTAATGAATACCTGAACTTGTTATCAATATTGCTAAGTGCTCCGGTGCAATATCGTTGCTCCTACGGTAGTGTCGAGAGCTCCACCACCCGTATCCGTTTCAACTCATTCTGAAACAATTCATCCCAACTCGGGTCGATCTCAAAATCGAATCTTTTTGAACCCTGCTTGATCGCTATTTCCCAAAAACTCGCCACCGATACGTAAAGCAAACGATCCCCATCAATGGCCTTAGCCGCTGCAGCCGACAATCGTTTATCTCCGTAAAGCATCCATAACAGAGCATGCGTATCCAACAGCCAGCCTTTAACCTTTTTCATCTCTCCAAAGGTTCTTAAAAATGATCAGCCAGCTCATCATTCAACTTAGCCTCATCAAAACCCGCACCAGAACCATTAAACATCCCCCCTTTGCGTCTTAGCGGCTTGAGCGTAGCGGGCGTGATGCCTCCTTTTTCGGATCCTACCGCTATATTCCCATTTATTTGCGTGTGTTAGCTCTTCTCCCCCCAACAAAACACCAAAAATCCAAACTCCGTGGTTGAAATTGTTTAAGAAATCTTAAACACTAAGAGCTTGAGGTTGAAACCCTTAAACTATCATGGCGAAAAGAGAAGCGGGCAGCTACACTGAAGACGATATCAAATCCCTCGACTGGCGGGAGCACATCCGCTTGCGTCCGGGCATGTACATCGGCAAACTCGGGGACGGCTCCTCCAATGACGACGGGCTCTACATCTTGCTCAAGGAGGTGATCGATAACTGCATCGACGAATTTGTGATGGGTTTTGGCAAATTAATCGAAATCGAGATCGATGGAACTTTTGTGCGGGTGCGCGATCACGGACGCGGCATTCCCCTCGGCAAGCTGATGGATTGTGCTGCCAAGATCAATACCGGAGCCAAATACGATTCCGAGGCTTTCAAAAAATCGGTCGGACTGAATGGGGTCGGGATCAAAGCGGTCAACGCGCTGTCAGGTTTTTTCGAAATCCAATCGGTGCGGGAAAATAAAACCAAAGCAATCGAGTTCTCCCGCGGCGAAGTAACTGATGAGGTCAAAAATGCTCGCAAAACCTCCGAAGCCAACGGCACCACCATCTGCTTCGATGCTGACACCGATATCTTTGGTGAGTTCAAGTGGAACATGGACTTTGTCGAGCAGATGCTGCGCAACTACGCTTATCTAAACACCGGCCTGACACTCAGCCTCAACGGCAAAAAGTTCAAATCCAAAAACGGTCTGCTCGATCTGCTGACTGAAAATCTCGGTGGTCAAGAATTACTCTACCCCATCGCCCACTTGGCGGATCACGACATCGAGGTCGCCATCACCCACACCGAACAAAGTGGCGAGGAGTATTATGCTTTCATCAATGGTCAACATACCACCATGGGCGGCACCCACCTCGCAGCTTTACGCGAAGGCATCATCGCCACTGTCCGCACCCATTTCAAAAAACAATATGAAGCCGCCGACATCCGCAACGGCATCGTCGCTGCGATCAGCATCAAAGTTGAAGATCCGATTTTCGAATCACAGACCAAAACCAAGCTTGGCTCGACGCTGATGGCTCCCAACGGCGAGTCGATCAGAGCTTTTGTCGGCAATTTTCTTGGTCAACACCTCGACAACTATCTGCACCGCAACAAAGATGCGGGCAAATCTCTGGTGGAAAAAATCACCCGCTCCGAGCGCGAACGCAAAGAACTCAAGGGGATCAAAAAACTCTCTCGTGATCGCGCTCGCGCGTCCAAGGTTCACAACAAAAAACTGCGTGACTGTCGTGCTCACTTCAATACTCGGCACAAAAAGGCAGCTGCCAGCACTCTGTTTATCACTGAGGGCGACTCCGCCAGTGGATCCATCACCAAAGCTCGCGATGTGGAAACTCAAGCGGTGTTCAGCTTGCGCGGTAAACCTAAAAATACTTTTGAGCTGTCGCGCAAAATCGTTTACGAAAACGAAGAGTTCAACCTCTTGCAAGCAGCTCTGGACATCGAAAACAACATGGAGAACCTGCGCTACAACAAGATCGTTGTAGCCACTGATGCCGATGTGGACGGCATGCACATCCGCTTGTTGTTATTGACATTTTTCCTCCAGTTTTTCCCCGACCTGATCCGCGACGAACACGTTTACATCCTACAGACGCCACTGTTCCGCGTACGCAACAAAAAGGAAACCCGCTATTGTTATTCGGAAGAAGAACGCCATGCAGCGATCAAGGCGCTCAAACCCAACCCTGAGATCACCCGATTCAAAGGCTTAGGAGAAATCTCACCCGATGAGTTCAAAGACTTCATCGGCAAAACGATGCGACTAGAACCCGTCATCATGCCGCCTTCGCCCCGCGCGGTGGAAGAGCTACTCTCTTTTTACATGGGAAAAAACACTCCCGACCGGCAACAATACATCATCAAAAACCTGCGCGTGGAAGAAGATATCATCGACGATGACCCTGCCCCAAATCAAGCCGTGCAGAACGGCGAGGATGCCGCTTAATTTTTTTAATTTTTTTGACTCATGCCCGACGGAAATACACCTGTGAATACTAGCATCTCGATGAAGGAGATGTACTCCGACTGGTTCCTCGATTACGCCAGTTACGTCATCCTCGAACGCGCGGTACCGCACATCGACGATGGCCTGAAACCGGTGCAACGACGTATCCTGCACTCTTTCAAAGAAAAGGACGACGGACGTTTCAACAAAGTGGCTAACATCGTTGGGCACACCATGCAGTATCACCCGCATGGTGACGCCTCGATTGGTGCTGCCATTGTCAATCTAGGACAAAAAGATCTGCTGATCGAAACCCAGGGAAACTGGGGCAACCTCTTGACCGGCGACAACGCTGCTGCACCTCGATACATCGAAGCGCGTTTATCAAAATTTGCTAACGACATCCTATTCAATCCCAAGACCACCACTTGGGCATCCTCTTACGACGGGCGTAACAAAGAGCCTGTTGCCCTGCCCTCGAAGTTCCCCCTCACCCTCGCCCAAGGTGTGGACGGCATCGCAGTTGGTCTCGCCTGCAAATTCCTGCCACACAATTTCATCGAGCTGATCGATGCCTGTATTTGCTCGTTGAGAAAAGAACCCTTCGAGCTGTTCCCCGATTTCCCTCAAGGCGCCATCGCCGATGCCTCGGACTACAACGACGGACTACGCGGCGGCAAGGTTCGAGTGCGGGCACGCATCACCGCCACCAAACGCAAACAGCTAACCATCACCGAGCTTCCCTACGGCACCACCACGGTTAGCCTGACCGACTCTATCCTCAGAGCCAACGATCAGGGCAAGGTCAAGATTTCTAAAATCGAAGACAATACCTCTGATAAAGTTGAGATCCAAATCTATCTGCCACCCGGAGTGGATGCCGAGCAAACGATCCAAGCGCTCTACGCTTTCAGCGATTGCGAGATTTCACTCTCGCCGAACTCCTGTGTCATCGAGGACAATAAACCCAAATTTCTAACCGTCACCGAGATCCTCGAGCGCTCTGCCAAGCGCGCGCGCAACCTGCTAAAAATGGAGCTCGAAATCCGTCTCGCTGAGCTAGATGAAAAATGGCACTTTTCTAGCCTCGAAAAAATCTTCATCGAAAAGCGCATCTATCGCCGCATCGAAGAATGCGAAACTTGGGAGGCAGTGATGGAAGAAATCTGGGAAGGACTGAAACCTTACCTCGATATTTTTCATCGCAAAGTCACCGACGAAGATGTTGCCCGCCTGACCGAGATCAAAATCAAACGCATCTCGAAATACGACGCATTCAAGGCAGACGAGCACATCCGCAATATCGAAAAGGGCATCGCGGAGGTCAAAAAGAACCTGCGCAACCTTACCAAATACACCATCGCCTGGTTCGAGAACATCAAGGATAAATACGGCAAAGGACGCGAGCGTCTGACCGAGTTATCCACCTTCGACAAGATCGATGCCAAGACGGTGGTCGTTGCCAACGACACGCTCTACATCAACCGCAAGGAAGGTTTTGCCGGTTGGAGCATGAAACGTGATGAGACCGTCTGCAAATGCTCACGCATGGACGACATCATCGCCTTTAGTCGCGACGGCAACATGCGGGTGGTCAAAATCGCCGACAAAGTGTTTGTCGGAAAAAACAATATCCTAGTAGATGTTTTCCGTAAAGACAGCCCCAAGTTCTACAACATGATCTACCGCGACGGACGTCAAGGAAATGCCCTCGCCAAACGCTTTCAGGTCACAGGTGTCACCCGCGAGAAACTCTACGACCTGACCAAAGGCACCGCCGGCACACGCGTGATGTGGCTCTCCGAACATGATACTGAGGAGGAAGCCAACATCAAAATCCGCATCCATTTGAAACCCGCCTTGCGACTGCGCAATGTGCAGGTTGATTTTGATTTTGGCGAGCTATCGATCAAAGGACGTGGCAGCAAAGGCAATATCATCACCCGCCACACCATCGACCGCGCCGTGCGTATCTCCAAATCTGAGTTGGAGTTGGAAAGCTAAGCTAACCGATCAAGATCGATCACCTAAGCTACCGCTTAGTGATGTGAGCGCTGCGATGAAATCATCAGAAATTGCATTTTCAGGAAGCTCTGTTTTCTAAAATCTTCAGCAAAAACACCTTCGCTTTTTGAGTCACTTTTTCATCTTCAGCCTCACCAAAACGGACATTTATCTCCTTATGATTTCGATCACTGGCATCCACCACCTTAGCACTAATACGACTTGTTTTCAGAGCCGACTGAAAAGAAATAGCAGCCTTTCGGCGAGCGGGGGTTTTCCGAAATCCGATCCCCCTAGAGTAATAAATTAAAAATGGCGGGATGCCTTTCCCCATTTTCACATGATGTAGAGGAGAGGCATCTTTTTGAAATGAGAGATCTCCCTCAAATACGGAAGCATAAAATTTGTGCTTATTTTGCTTCATCAGCGCAGGCACATCATAGGCGCTGCTATCCAATGCGATCACCCCTTTGATAATGTTCAAATCCTTCCCATACTTTTTTAAATACCTTTCATCAGTCGCTACCAAAGAAACCAAGTGGCTTCCTGCCGAGTGCCCCATTAAAAACAACTGCCCCGCTGCGCCCCCATATTTACCAATATTCTCATGCACCCAGACCACTGCATTGCCCACATCCTCAGCATTGCTTGGGTGTCGCCCTTCTGGCAAAAGGCGGTAATTGATGCTTATAAAAACCCATCCCAATTCGGTGAAAAATTTAGACTTTTCTCCCACCTCTCTCTTGTCCCCCTTTTGCCACCCACCTCCATGCACATAAATCATGACTGGTGAGCTGTTTTTTTTACTAGGCAAATAAACGTCCAGTTTTTGAGCGACATGATCTCCGTATGCCAAGTCCCTCTTAGACGGCGATAGAGCAAAGGACTCGCGCTGTTGGCAGAGCGCAATGAATACAAAAAAAATGAACTTAAGTAGGGGTTTAGTTGATTTTATCATTTTACTATTTTTGTTAATTTTCTCAGTCCCTTTTTTATTGATCACATTTCAGTCTGCGATGATTAGCCTACCTGATTTCCCATACGGTAAAGCGGGTGATGCCTTGACCCTGCTCACTCCGAGTAAAACTTCCTCATAAGAAAATACTATCGGCATGTGCATCCGCATAGGTTTGCAAAGCCCGCATGATAGCCCGCATTCGCCCTTCACGAGTAAGTGGTCGGCTCTCATACAGCGGATTGGCAGCAAGTGGTAAAATCCAATCAGCTACCCCCCAAAAAGGATAATCAATTTCTGTTAAATCGGCAGTGGGGTCAATCATAACTTGATAAGGCCGAGCGCTCAAGGAAGCCACAGAAATTACCGTTATCTTTGTGTCTGGCATAGAGTTTTCAGACAAAATACGATCTAACTCTCGCGCGTATTGAAGCATCATCCACGGGTGCTTACTCATAGCTGTCACTTGCGCGGCTGTGAGTCGTGGACTCAATGCGGAGTTCTCATTCAACCAAATTTCCGCCTCAGGATGGCTGAATCGAAATTTGACGAAGGCCTCTTTGTTACGCAATCTCATAGTCCAAGAGAATTTATCACCTACTTCTGTCCATGTAGAACTATCAGAGAATATATAAGCTCGCAAAGGGAAAGCGACCTGTAAGGACAAATAGATGACAATCCATAATATCACCAACCGACGTTTCTTAACTTTGCTGCGGAGATGACTAAGACTAGAGCATTCCAGAGAGCGCACATTGCTTGCCCCAATAACAAATTTCTGGAATCGCCCCCACAAATACCTTCCACCAGATGGTTCCAAGAACACTATTATACCAACAATGGCAAGGTATGGAAAAAGCCCATCCATGAACAAACGGCTGTTCATCAAATGATATGCTATGAGTGCGACTATGGCAAATGTGCGAGTGCGACGCCATAACAATAATAATGGAGCCCCCAGATTTATAAAAATTCCACCGTAGGCAACTGCCCAGGCAAACCAGTCCTGATGAGCGAACCACGTCATTGGATAACGAATACTGACAGAATTTTGGAACCAATGTTTAAGCGGCTGAGCACTCAACCAATCAACATTCAGCTTAGCAATGCCACCATAAAAATAAAATATGATTATCTGAGCGCGCAACAGGAAATAATTCCAAAAAGGAACTGCTCGAGGAATAGCAACACTCTCGTTATCTCGCGATCGGTAAGAACGCACACTGAATGTTTTATCCGCCCCCGTGAAGGCTAACAAAATAGAAATGAGCAGCGCAAAGTATATATAATTATTGTAATAAGCTTCATCAATCAAAAACAAATGAACATAAATTAGCGTGAAAATCACACTCGATGTTCTAAAGAGAACGCCTAACAAAACTCCTAGCGCCGCCACTGCCAATATCAGCATTTCGAACGCGACCATCCAGGATGCTGGCAGTTCAACAACCCAAGTGAAAAGCTGATACTTGAAATGAAAATATTCGCCCGAATACACATTAGCGGCATGAGGGAGGCGCCACAGTGCCTCATACAACATGAATACACCCCAGCACATGCGAAACAAACCGAGTGTAGCCCCATCAACAGGTCTGTGGAACCATTTACTGAATCTGCTATAGCTGTTTTTTGTATTCATAAATAACGTGACTTACCAGTGCGCCATTCACCCGCATCTTTGATCTGTATTTTTTTGCTACACCTCAAAAGTTATCGATACAAAGCCCTCTTCATCCTCCCTGCCACCTGCTGCAATAAACGCTCGCCTGGCGGGCATATTAGCTATTCATTGCCATACCCGTTTGAGACGAGGTCATACTACTGAAATTCCATTGATACCAAGCCCCTCTATTAACAATCTTCCGCCTATTCCGCTATATCCCCAGGATCAGGAAAATTAATAACCACCCCGTTGAGCATAATATCCCCTGTAGCAGCAGGCGTTCCTAGATCAAAAAGAGATAGGCCAATTCCCGTTCCACTGGTAATATTATCAAGTGTACTGGAAAAGTCCACTGTGCCAGCACCTGTCACCCCCAGTGCGATCGAAGAAGAAACGCTATTCTCAATAATATTCCCGCCGATCTCGATAGGCAAAAAGCTGTTATCAGCGTCAACGCTCAGAGTCAGCCCAGCTCCATTATTTAAAAACTGGTTACCTGAGACATTCATCTCAGACAACGCGGTAATGTTAGTGACAGTCCCTAGCATAAGCACTCCCGAAGAGCCATTGCCATTGAATGCATTATTTAAAATGTCCATTTGCACAATCGTACCATTCCCAACAAGTGGGCTCGCCGTAAGATCGGAAAACAAGCTCATTCCTCGATTACCATTATTAAGAAACTCATTTTCTACAATACTGACCATATAATTTCCTCCACCGAGTTCATCAACGACAAGATCCATAGTCAGCCCATCAAGAGCGTTATTCTCAACTATATTAGAGGAAAAATCTATACCACTTACTGTCCCTAGTCCCACTGCATTTTCCGCAACCGCTTGGATATCAACCCCGTTTAAACCATTGCCCCACATTGTATTAGAGTTGAATATCGAAATGGCAGAACTGCCAAAATCGGACTCAACGGCTAACAAAACCCCATTGCCAGCATTGTTTCCCAATTCATTATCAGTAATCGTCGCCCAATAAATCGAATCATTATTCGCCCTAACGTAAAAATCGAATCCATCATCTCCATTTCCAAGAATTGCATTATCATTAATCTGAAACAGCGCACTTGATCCGCTGTTAATGGTTGCAATTCCGAAAATACCATCATCCCCGTTATCTTGTATTTGATTGCGTTCAATCGAGGTGTTGACTAAGGAAGAATTAGAAGAGTTGATAACCAAATCAAATCCATCATCGGTGTTACCAAAAAACGTATTGTCTTCAACAACGAGCGAATTTTCTGAAGAAAAGCTTACTAGATCAACAAATAGCCCATCAAATCCGTTACTATTCAATTGATTGTCCCTGATTCTAATATTATTCCTTGACATAGTCTGCGTATCTATCACTAGTCGAAGACCATTCCTACCATTACCCATTGCTGAGTTGTCCGCGATGGTGGTGATAATTGTGCTATCCTCCCTAGAACTATTTTCCAGATTCAAACCGTTCCCAGCCAAATTGTTGGAAAATTGATTGCCCAAAATATCTACAAAGAGAGTGCTAGCCTCCACGTCGAGCTCCAACTGTAATCCTGCATTCCCTCCATTGTTAGAGAAGCTATTGCCAATGACATTCAATCCTGAAAACCCGACATCGAGATAATTCACATCAATAATCGCACCTTCGGTTGTATTGTTTGAAAAATTGTTGCCAAAAATGGTCACCGCGCTAGGCGTGTCACTGCCTGGAACCAAGGGATCGCCGATGACATCCAAACTGAATTCCATTCCCCGATCGTTATTGATAAACTGATTACCTAAGACATCGGCAAAAAAGAAAGCACTGCCCGTGTTTTCCACACGCGCCTCAAAGATTAAACCAGTAGTTGCATTACTCTCAGCGATGTTATTGATGAACCGTAAGCGACTAGGTGCCAAAGAAAGTGGTGCCAAAGCCACATCAGCGGTCACAACAAAGCCGGCATTATCATTACGAAGTGCGGTATTATTCATAATATTTGATGAAGTCCAGCTGGCATCGGATTGGATCGAAAACCCGATGCCGTAAGCATTATCGTTAGTCTGATTTCCTGTGACTTCAGCTGTAAACGATGAATCATTTGCAACGACACCGTTCAGTAAAATGCCTTCCACTCCATTACGAAGTGCGGTATTATCCCTGATGAATGTTGAGGTGTCAGCTGCAACGCTGTTGATCTGGACAAACAACCCCGCAATAATATTATCAAGGAATTGATTTCCTGAAATTTCAGTTTCCACGACAGCTCCGGTATTTGCAACTGCGCTCATTCTAAGCCCTGCTATACCCACCACAGTATTACTGAATAGATTATTTTCTATCAGCGAAGAAGTTAAGGTCCCCGCAAATGCAGTGATATCAAAATCCATCCCAAAACTGCTATTACCCATCATACGGTTACCTACTACTAAAGTATTCGTCACCGCTCCAGCCGTCGCAATTACATCCATATCAATTCCGCCAATGCCGTTTCCACTTGCCCTATTACCTATTATCGAAGTCATCACGTTGGCGTTATCATTGTCAATAAACAAAGAAAACCCATCATTTATGTTATTGGTAAACTGATTGCCCAATACCAAGGTCTCTATGCTGGATCCTGCCTCGGCATCTATGATTATATCCAGCCCAGTATCACTATCGCGAAAAACATTGTTAGTGATGTTCACCTCAGCCTCTTCGGTGAAAGCTGGATAGGTAATCTGCACTGCACTTAAAACGGCCGAAATATCATTATCCATGATAGTAAGATCATTCACACTGTCGATCAAAAGGCCGTTACCTGCAAAAAATCCGTTTTCTATACTGAAACCACTAAGTGAAAAAAGCGGTATATTATTGATTCCGAATCCCCCATCAAGAACCGGCTGACTACCATAGGTAAAACGTCGCCCCCCATTCACAGGAAAGCCTCTGCCCCCGCCCCAAATCCTGACACTGGATGCGGCATCCACTACATCCTCAGTGTAGTTGGTGCCGGTGCCAGCTACCATCACATCTCCGCGATTGCCAAACAGGGTGCTGGCGCGGTTCACCCCGCCCTGTATCGTATCCAGAGGATTTTCAAACGTGCCCGGAGCAGCTACGGCGCCACTGGCATTATTGACAAAAACAATAGAATCCTCGATCACCACAATTCGAGTGGATCGATCAATATCGACATCCACATCCACATCGCGAGCCGCTAGATTTTCAATAAAATCAGATTCGGTGGTGCGCGCACCAGGCAAGCGTAGAACCACTTCCGTCATTCGGTCTCTCACCCCACTGCTCCTAGAACTCGCAGCAGCAAAGGATGGCGCCGGAGCCATCGCAGCAAAGGGACTCATCGGCGCGTAACCCGAGCTTGCTCCCTTAAGCGCTTCTTGACCACGCTTCTTGCCACTCAAATTAACCCCATCAAACATACCCGAGAATGAACCCGCAAAAGGACTACGCCCGTCAGACAAGTTCTCCATAAAAATGGGAATGCTCATCCGAATGCCAAACAACCAGTTACCCCCAGTGATCTCTTCGTCTTGATAATAAGTCGCGTCCACAGCAAGCTTTGATGAAAAACGCAACTCAGCCCTTCCTTTAAACCCGCTGAGGTCATCGCCGTAAGAGTTGTTAAAACTATAATAACCGGCAAACCAACGTAAAGCGACATAACGCTCCAGCCAAGGAGTCAGCACCCCGACCTCTGCATCATATCCCTGCATCGTATCCTCGAAACGCTCAAAAAGCTGATTCACAGTCGTAGTCGTGGTTCTCGTAGTCGTGGTAAGAGGTTGGCGTATAGTGTATCCCGTGGCAAACGCCTCGCCCCAAGATGATGTGCTGGTTTGTGTTTGACTGCGCGAGCGAACATTTTGTGAATCAATCATATTCGGACTACTATCTGGAATGTAGTAATTGAACCTTGCATCCACCCAGCGGGTCAAAACCTCCAGCCCCAATGAGATTTGATTGTAATAATTATCATTAGAGCTGGCGTAACGATCGTAAAAAACATTAGCACCGAGGATAGCGTCTATGGCTGGTAAATAATGCCTAAACCCTAATCCCATGCTATAACCAGAATCGACATCACTGCTCATTCCAAAGCGAGGATAGAGAAAAAGCATGCCATTATCATTCTGCAGCAATGGGATAAGCAAATCCATATAACCCTCCACATGCCCATCACCCACATAACTGGAAAGAACCGCTTGGGTAGTCCACGAGTGTGGTGCCACCACACTTATCGCCTGCCCAACAGCAGAGGACGTTGATCTCTCCCCTTCTTCAATTTCACCTTCCCGCTCCTGTGCGCCGAGTGATGATAAGCTCATTAAGCAGCACGCTAAAACCGATAGCAACAATGTGAATGGCCTTTTTTGATATATAGAATTGTTTTTCATTAAAATATATTATGCAAATACAGAAATTATCTTACTTGGCGCGATGCTCAAACTTTGGTCGAATACCAAATCAGGAAGTAATAAGACCTCCATCAAAATAACTTTTAAAATGTTCATTTCATTTTCATAGACTTTATTTTACGCAGCAGGCATGAGAAAAAGAGCTTGCAACACTATTATATACGAAGTTTCATCACCAAGGTGACACCCCTAAAGCGTATATTTCTGTGATTTATGATTTTACCTACAACTCACAAGCTCCGAAAACACAAAGCAATATATCATTTGAAAGTCGTGCGCACGGTGAATCGAGGCACTGTGGAGGGAGTGAAATTCTCTCTACATTTCTGATCCGCTTATAGCGGCACACCCAAGGAAAGTTACTTCCTGACTTGCCTGATTCTCACGTCCATAAACTGCGTTGTTGATTCCCACGCACCTAGACCAATCCGCTGATCGGTAAAAGCTTTTACATGGGAGTGGAGGCTTCCATGTTTCCCTGTGAGATCCCAGGTGTAGTAGCTTTTTCCGTTAATTTTCGCTTCGATCGATTGGCTGCGAACTTCGATACGAAGTTTATATAATTTACGATTAATGATGGTAAAGGGAAAAGTCTCGCCATGCTTGCGCATATTTTCATGATCAAGATTTTGGATTCCTGAAAGGTGCTGCCTCCATGCATCAATATGAAAATCCAGCATACCGATGGAAGTAGGAAGATAAACTATGATCGAGTCCTGATTCGTTACGCGAATAAAATTCAGAGTTAGATCATAGTTCTCGCCTATTGGTTCGGACATAAGAACCATGCAAGCTTCCTGAGACTCTGATTGGCAAGTGAGTGTGCCATCGGTGAGCGACCACACTCCACGTATTGGTTTGAGCGGGCTAGGAAGCAATGGAATAAGATCTACCCATTCATCTGGGCTAAGTTTAGTTTCATTTTTTTTCTGCGCTAGATCCTGCTGAGTAAGTGGGTTGGGCTCGTAGAGGGGGAGGAAAAAAATAAGCGCGCTTGCGGCAAGTATTCCGAAGGCGGTACAAAATAAAATTCGCAGCTTCTTTGGTTTTTGAATATGGACTAGATCGGTCAACAATTGATCAATACTTGCATAACGGTCATCTGGATTGTGGCGCAGGCATTTTTTGATTATGGGCTTTAAAGTTGAGGGAATGTTTTGCAGGAGGTCGCTTATTAATATCGCATGAGGAGGGGAGCCAATGAGCATTTCTGTAATTAAAATACCAATTGCCCAAATATCAGACCTAGCGTCAATCCCTTCGCGTGATTTAGTAGTTTGTTCTGGAGAAAGGTAGGCAATAGTTCCCACAAAGGTGCCCGTCATCGTCAGGGAGGGAGCCGACTCATCGAGCTTTTTATTGAGAGAGATACCCAGATCTGCGACTTTGGCAACGCCTTCCTCCGTAAGTAGTATATTTTCTGGCTTGATGTCACGATGGACAATAGAGCGGCTGTGGAGTTCTGCCAAACCTCGGCAAACATCAATGGCAATTTGAAGGGTCATTTCGAGGTCAATCCGCTTCTGAGCTGTGAGCTTTGATCGCACGCTTCCTCCTGATATATACTCGAGCACCAGACAGGGAGTTTCGTTGTCGTCAGTAAGCAACCTGTAGATAGAGACAATATTAGGGTGTTGGATACTGGCTGTCATCAGCGCCTCCTGTTGGAATCGCTCGTGGCTCACATCATCGATTCCTTCGATGTTGAAAACCTTTAGTGCTACCATGCGATTGAGCGCCGTCTCCCGCGCCAGATAAACGATGCTCATTCCACCATGGCCGAGACGCTTTTTAATTTCGTACCCTTGGATTTCTGGTTCCGGTATCTCGGAAACGTCCGTGAGGCCCTGAGCAAGCAAGGCGCAGCGGTGTGAGTAAATCTGGAAATTGTCAGGCATGGCTGTGTTTTCCTAATACTTCAATGAGCCACCGCAGCTCGTCGTCGATTTCCTCCTCAGTTGCGACGGTTTCCATAACCGCTTTCCGCACTTCTTCGCCGAAGCGCTTACGTATACGATATACGAGGGTCTTGAGTGTTGCCGTGCTGATGTCCAAAGTTTCTGCTATTTTGGCAGTGTTGGCTAGCGGGCTTCCATCAATACAAGCTTCAAGTTCTGAAAAAGCTAGATTTTTTCCCATAACGTGATAACGAAGTTTGAGATTTCCCATAGCAGTCTCTATTATGGTTAGCGCCCATTGTTGATCGAACACCAATGAGGAATTTTCGGCTGAGTTATTTTGGCGATTGTTTTCTAGTGATTCTATTTGGGTGCCGCCTCCACGTTTGAGTGCGTGGTCTTTTTTCCAAACATCATAAATATAGCGTTTAAATGCGGTTAAAAGGTATGAACGCATTCGGCCTTTTTTGGGGTCGGCCAGAACAAAAAAATCATTTACAGTCGCTTTTGCCAAAAATCCCTGCACACAGTCCTCGGCGTCTTCATGACTGCAATTCAGAGAGAGTGCGAATTGGTAAAGTGGCTGCCAATACGTTCGGCAAATATCATTCATCGCTCGTTGCGACGAACAGGCATCTCCAGAGGTTAAATCTCTAAAATTCTTCCAACAGGTTGTTTGAAATTGATTGGCTCTCATTTATTCAGAATCAATTTACATGGAAAATCCAAATCATTGAACGTAAATCCCTCAATTCTGCACCATAGAAATAGCCTAATTTAACAAGCTCTACGAAGCTACTTCACAGATAAAAAACGTCAAGCACAGCTCCACCTTTCACCTCATCCAAAAGTTTTAGCCATTAGTTTTTTTAGAAATAATCCATCCGCCCGTTTCCTGATCAAGACGAATAAAGACCTCGTCCCGTAAAAAACGGAAAGACAAACGAACCGTCTGGCTTCTGCTATTCATATATTTTTGCCATCTGAAGCCCTACATCATCACCCGCCACACCATCGCCCGCGCAGTGCGTATCTCCAAATCTAAGTTGGAGTGGAAAGCTAAGCCTTCGCAAAAGGATCACGTAGTTCTGCCCTCTGCTTGCGCTCAGGCAGAGTTAGAAAAGAATCTGAAACTTCAGCATTCTTTACCGCATCTAAAAACCCTCGCCAATCCTTAGCTTTTTGAAAAATGGTTACAAAATCCACCGCTAATGAAGAAATAATGCGCAGCGGGGGGGCGAGCAATATTCGCGCGTCATCTCCACAATTATAGCAAATCATAGTCTGACCATTGCTAAATGTCAGACGCCACCCAATTACGAAAAAACCTACACCCTCTATCCGTTCGATCATAGCCTCAGTGTGATCAAGTATTGATCCTACAATGCCAGACCATTCAGACTCACCAGTAAGGCAATGCTCTTGCCACTGGAAATGACTTCCCGCGTGATTGAATTCTATCTCTCTCCCCTATTTTTCATTAGTGACTCTAGAAGTCTCCCCGTCAGAATTAAGATCCAACAGGATATGCGTCAGATCATCGAAGGAAACTTCAAGCGCCCCTACATCCGAATCATCTGCTTCACTATTATAAAAAAAAGTAACTACTCAGGCGGGTAATTAATTTAAGTTTTCTTAACATTTTATCGAAAGTGAGCAATACTACAATATCGAAGGTGAATCACATAATGAAGATGGAAACTTAAAATCTGTCGTTCAGGTTCTGATACAACGTATCAGAACCTTGGAGTTTGGCTATATTTTGGGATGTCGGAGTCGGATCGTATGCGATTTTGTGAGTTCGGTTGCTGCCTAGGCTGCGTTGAAGAGATGGGAAGCCAGATCCATCTCGAGTTTCTGGCACTTCGCGTCAGATCCGTCTTCTGACGCGAGCGCGAAGTAATTGGTCGACCGTATCACACCCGCCCACGTCTCCTGCCGCAACAGTCGCTGTAGTTCCCCGGTGGACATCAGTTCCTGATCGCCGTTCTGACGATCTTTGCGCCATTTCGGCTGGCTCAGCCTCGATGCATAGCCTCCGTTCCGCTGCTGAACCAGCGCGCTGATCCACAACATCGCGTAGGCCGCCACGGTCACCGCCGGCAACCGCTGCGTGGAGGCTTCCGAGCGCACCTGCGCCTGCCCGGTTCCGATCAGAGTTTTCTCCTCGCGGAAGTTCACCTCGATACCCCATCGCCACAGGTAATACTGAAGTAGTTTTTTCAAGGGCAGTTTCGTATCGGTGCACACCAGATAGGCGGGTTGCCGATACAGCACCTTACCTCCTTTGGTTAGTCGGTAACCCAGCGGGGCAATCACCACTATCCTTTCGATGCGCATAAACCAGAATGTTAGTATCAATGGCTATCATCACACAGAGCCGTAAGAAGCGTCACGAATTTCTGTCCAACTTGCATTGCTGAATTCCTCCGTCAAACCATGGCCATCCACAACCGTCATGCCTCCAAGAACCTCAGACTCTTGCTGCCTCTCCAATTCTGAATAAAGCGCATCTTCGACCAAATTACGCAATGTGATGTTCCTCGCTCGCGCACATTGTTTAGCTCGCAAAAGAACATCATCAGCTATGTCCATTGTCGTCTTCATATGGGAACCCATACCATAAAATATGGCTATCCACAACTTTTTTCACCCCCCTCAATTGGCAAGCCAATTTTCTGTCGCCAAACCTCTCACCTGTGCAAAAGCTTCGTCATTAGTAACTAATACCACTCCAATGGATAGCGCGTGAGCAGCGATCAACATATCAAGAGAAGCCATTTTTTTACCAGAAGCTTCCATAATCGCTCGTTGCTCTCCATACACTGAGCATACAGACTCATCCCACGGCAAGGTCACTAAGCGCAACAGCAACTCGTGCACTGCTATTGCCAACCGAGTGGCTTCTGGACGCTTAGCTAGACCAAAAAGCAACTCCCCTGTCGTGATCGAAGACACACAAACCCTCTGCGGCGGAAGATCAATCAACCGCTGCAACACTTTTTCATTACCTCTTATCGCATAGCTAACGATATTAGTATCCAGCATATATTCAATCACCCTCATGATGCTCAAAAGGATCACGCGAATTTGTATCCTGCTTACGCTCTGCTGTTGAAAGGAAACCATCTGGAACTTCTACATTTTCCACAGCATCCAAAAAACCCTGCCAACCATTTGGCTTTTGAGAAATGACAACATCCCCTGATGTTTGATCACGGCGAATGTAAACCTCTTCACCTTCAAAGCGAAAGGCCAAAGGCAAACGCAATGCCTGACTACGCCCATTCATAAATAACTTTGCCGTTTGAAGCTCCATATTTATAAGGTTACTGCAAATCCGGTATATATCAAGGTATATACCTCGCCCCCTTTATCGTTTTAGAAATTTTGCCTTCCTCTGCGCTCTCTGCGTCTTGAGCGCAGCGGGCGTGAGTCCCTCTTTTAACCCGTCAAAGCAATCGCGTGGGCTACGGCATAATGATCTGAATGAGACAGCGTGATCATCACCTGCACAATGCCATTTTCCTCCGCAAAACGCTTACCTTCGCCGCTCAACACGATCTGTGGCTGACCGCTTTCCAGTCGAACCACTTCAGCATCCGACCAGATCAGGTCTTTGCCAAAACCGGTGCCAAAACTTTTCGCTACCGCCTCCTTAGCCGCAAATCGGGCAGCATAATGAATCTCAGATTTCTTCATCCGTCCACAATAGTCCTGCTCCGCTTGAGTGAAAATCCGATTGATGAATGCCATGCCATGACGCTCGACGGATTTCCGAATCCGTTCGGTTTCCACGATATCTACTCCTATGCCAAATATACCACTCATCACGTTCTAAACTATCAGGTCATTGATTCTACAATAGCGGCGATCCACAGGATGATCAAAGTCAACCAGCCTAAGCTGAAAACCACACTCAAAATCATCGCTAACCACCAGCGAAATACACCTCTTGGCACCATGCCCCGCGATGCCTTACGAAAACGGATCAAATAATACAATGCCAGCGGTGCCGTGAACAAACTCAGGGGGAACAGATACAAAATCAAACCCAATGCCGTGTTGTCATAGATCACTCTCCTAGCCAGAAATTCGTCACGACCTTTTGACTCTCTCAAAAGATGCAGACAGGGAAGGCAATAATCTACCTTAGCCCAGTTGACCGCTGCTTTTTTTGACAGCAAACAACCGCATTCTTCACACACTGTATCCGCTTTCAACTCAGGGTAAAAACGACACAAAGCATCCCCTTCTCCAGAAAGCAAATCATCGACCTTGAGTGAACTGTTGAGACTCTTACGCAAGCGCGGGTAAACCCTAAGCTCCACTAAGGACTTACACGATGGGCAGGCACTAAGACCTTGCTGATCTTGCAAAGATTCATCTGGGAAGTCCCGATGACATTTGGGACAAGCTACTGTGCTCAGACTCTCCATGATCACTTATTGTGGCAGCTCTTTTTTAATCACCCGAGTTCCGCTCACCCTGTCATGCAAGGTGCGCTTTTCCTTATCACGTCCACACATCCAATAGGGGAACAGTGCCAATGGATACACCACTAACAGGATGCCGCCCATCAATACGCCTATACCGATCAAACTTTCGGGATTCATACCTTCCGCTCCGCCACCCGCCATCATTCCTGTGCCAAATACGAGCACCAAGACAATAGGCACCGTGACCACCATGGTAAGAATCGCACCGTTCAGTAGCTTCTTCGCAGCCCAACGCCCAAAACTTCGGGAGTAAGAAATCTTCCGCCCTTCGGGATCGACCACCACCGCGCCGATAGCCATCTTACCCACCGTCGCTTGGTATTTTCCTACCATCCAAGTGTCATAAAAAATAGAAACTGCCAATTGCCCGACCATCGCAATACCATAAGTTATCACCACACCCGTTGTCCATATCGACAAGGGATCTGCAGGATCCGCGCCGCCCTCTTTCCCCGCCTTAGCCGCATTGGCAAAGAGCGCAAGGTAATAGGGGATCTGGCAAATCAGAATGGGAATCATCTTTACAAAATAATCAATCACCGATGCCAATACCCGCCACCAAAAACCCACGTATCGCATCGCAAATTGCCCCGCCTCATTCAAGTCCAAACGCTCCCCCTCCATCAAGCGTTGCACAAATTGCTCTTTATGCTCGGGTGCCACCCAACCATCACCATAAGGCACCATGTCCTTTTTTTCCAACACCTGTCCGGAATGCGCACACACTGCCGTCTCCACTTTGCCCTTGCCTGCTGCCGCATAGATAGCCTCGACCACTTCACGGTAAGGCTTCCAATCGGTCTGCTGCTCTGTCCAAACCAGGCTATCACCACTGAACACACCTTGCTCGTGTAAGCTCAGCATCTCCGCTGCGCTCACCGGTCCTTTTTGTTCGTTATTTTTAGAATAAAACCACTCCATATCACTTCAGTCATAGTGCGGAAATCTACACCAATGTAAATCCTAATCTTTCATAGTTAGCCTCCTTGCACTGGCGGCATGATCGCTAACTCCTGCCCATCCTGCAACAAATCGCCCCTATCTGCATATTGCTGATCCACTGCCAGCAAAATTTTTCCATCCCAAATTTTTAGCCCTTCGTATTTTTCATACAAATCTGCCAACACCTCCGCTACCGTCCATGATCGCTCGGCAGCTAAGCTGTATTCTATTTCGGGTGAACCCACCACGTCTTGCAATACTGAAAAAAATAATACTTTCACTTTCATAACGTCATTACTTACTAGCTAAAGTATGCCCGACATAAGTCCAGACATTCTCCCCAAAATGCTGCTGTACTCGTGCCTGCAAGCTCTCTCCCCCTGCCTCCTCCTGCAATATCACCAACATGGTAGATCCTGAACCAGACAACATAGCGACGTGCGTTTCAGCTTGATCCAAAAGCCACATTTTCAATCGTGCCAACCACACATATTTCTCATAAACAGGACGCTCCAGATCATTGGCCATCGCCCCCCACTCGCACAGCTGTGGCGCGTAGCTGACTGAAGGGTTCTCCAATGAACCCTTCCGATTCTGATAAGCCCAAGCCGCAGATACTCCGAAGTCAGGTTTCACTAACAACATAGGCAAGCGTATTTCGAACTCAATCGGAGTGACAACCTCGCCCCTTCCAGTGCAGTCACAAGGGGAACTGTAAACAAAAAATGGCACGTCTGACCCAATCCTAGCCGCCAAGCTTGCTAAAGTAGGCACGTCCAGATTCAGGGCAAACAAATCATTCAAACCCATCATTAGCGCAGCCGCATCACTACTGCCACCACCTAGACCCGCCGCGATAGGTATCTCTTTCTGCAAATGCAGGCTCACATCAAAACTCCTACCACCATGCTCTTCTAAGACCCGCAAGGCACGCATCACCAAATTACCTTCTCCAGTATCGAGCCCCGCTTCGCTACAAGTCAGCACGGCGCCACTGCCTGGTTTATTGCGCTCCAGTATCAATCGATCCGCTAGAGACAGAGCCACCATACGCGTATCGATAGCGTGAAACCCATCTTCCCGCTGATGCAATATCTGCAAGTGCAGATTTGTCTTCGCTGGTGCGCTGATTTCTATTTTGTTCATCTATGGTCTGTTTGCTAAAATTCTTCCCGCGACCCCATGACCGCCAACA